>CALCIA010000141.1 GCA_937907435.1 uncultured Actinomycetes bacterium | reverse complement strand
CCCTCTCGCCACGGCCACAGCCTGCCCGGGCCGTGGCGAGAGGGGCGCGTCCCCTTCCCGGGCGACAGCTTGCGGGGCCTGGACCTTCCCGGGCGACAGCCTGCGAGTCCCCATCCCTTCCCGCCGCCGCCTCCTCGGCCCCGCGGCTCGAGGCCACCCCCGACGGGCCTCACCGCGCCGGGGTGTAGCGGCGGAGGCTCGGGGCGGTGAGGGCGCTGACCAGGAGGCGGCTCGGGGTGGGCATTGCTTCGCGCCACTCCTCGTCGGGGGTGATCTCGACCTCGCCCTGGCGGAAGCGGTTGGGGTTGCCGGCGGCGGTGTGGTCGGTGCCGAGGTGGACGGTGTGGTCGCGTATCGGGTTGGGCCGGCCGGGCTCGCCGAGGAAGGCGAGGATGTCGTCGATCGCGGCGGCGGGGTCGGCGGTGAAGTTGGCGTAGTGGAGGGTGGCGTAGCGGGCGCCGGTGGGGCGGTGGAGGCGGGTGAGGGCGTTGATGGTCGACCACTCGGCGCTGGTGCGGAGGAGGCTGTAGCGGTTCATGTCGGCGTCGTTGCCAGGGTTGAACTTGCGCCGCTGCCAGGACCAGGCGACCGCGCGGCTGTCGCGGACGAGGTGGAGGACGCGGAGGTCGAGGGCGTCGTCGAGGCCGCGCAGGGCGAAGCCGTGGGAGACGTCCTTGGAGGAGTCGATCAGGACGGCGGCGCCCGACTCGGCGGCGATCGCGGCGTAGAGGCGGCGCAGGATGCGGCGGTAGCGGTCGACGTCGCGGCGCTGTCGGGGGGTTCCGAGCCGACGGGCGAGGAGCGGCCCGAGCCACCACCGGTCGACGCGCTCCTGCAGCGCCACGACGTCCTCCAGTTCGGTGCCGTCGAGCTGCCCGAACGCGCGCCGCGTCACCGCCTGCCAGAAGTCGCATTCCAGGAACGGCTCGCCGCAGCCGCAGCGGCGGTTCTCGACGAAGCCCTCCTGGAAGACGTGGCGAAGCTCGCCGATCGAGAGGAACCCTGGCACCTGGCCGAGGACCCGGTCGAGCAGGGTGCTGCCGCTGCGCCCGTAGCCGCCGATGAAGAGGACCTTGAGGGGCGGGCGCGCCGCGTTCGGGCGCCGGCGCCCGGCGTCCGAGTCCTGGCGCCCGCCGTTCTGCGGCTCGCGCCCGTCGTTCAGCACGAGAGCGCCCCCTTCGGTTCGAGGGTGGCCCGTCCCAACGCCAGGAGCGCGGCGCCGTAGTAGGTCGGTTCGGCCTCGACGTCGGCTTCGGCGCGCGCCAGCCATTCGTCGCTTGCCGTGCCTTCGCCCGCCGCCGCGCTCGCCGCCGCCGCGGCGACCAGCAGGGGCGCGCCCGGCGAGCCGCCGCGCGGTTCGCCTTCCAGCGAGTAGGTCGCGGCGGGCGCGCCGTCGATCTTGCGCTCGAAGAAGCCGGCGGCGCGCGCGGCGAAAGGGGTGTCGCGGCCGTTGCAGCTTGCCGCCTGCCAGAGCGGCACCCGCACCGCGTCGTAGCCGAAGACCGGGGCGCCGCCTTCGCCGGGCGGTCCGGTCGGCTTCGCCGTCCCGTCGGATTCGACCACGGCCCAGTCGGGAGCGAGGCCGGTCGTCCGTTCGGTCAGCTGGGCGACGACTTCGCGGCTCGTCTCGCCGAGCTGCTGCCAGCGCGGGTCGCCGCTCGCCCGGCCGAGGGCGCCGAAGGCGGCGGGGACGTAGTAGCTCGGGTCGACGACGGCGGGGAAGTGGTTGGCCCAGCCGCCCGCGACCAGCAGCGAGCGGCCGTCGAGGGAGACCGTCTCGTGTTCGAGGATCGCGTTGGCGAGCTCCAGCCCTTCGCGCCGGTATTCGCCGCGGCCGAAGCGTTCGGCGGCGAGCAGGAGCGCCCAGGCGGCATCGAGGTCGGCGTCGGCGGCCGACTCGGTCGACACGACCTCCCCGTCTTCCCAGTGCCAGGCGAGCAGGCCGTTCGGCTGGCGCAGGTTGTCGCGCGTCCACTTCCAGACGTTCGCGAAGGTCCCCGGTTCGTGGGCGACGACCGCGAGCAGCATCGCGTAGGCCTGGCCCTCGCTGACCGTGTCCCCGCCCTGGTCCGTCCGGCTGACCCGCCCGTCGGCTTCGACGTAGCCGTCGACGAAGGCGCTCGCGGCGGCGCTCGCGGTCGCCTCCTGGCCCGGCGCGGGACGGTCGCTGTGCACGAGGACGGCGAAGGCGACGACCGCGGCCGCGAGGACCAGCAGGGCGGCGGCCAGCAGCACGTCCCGCCACCTGATCGTGAGCTCACCGTGTCGCGGGCGGCGCATCGCGGCCCTCATCGCGATCCCCCGCGCCCGTGGGCGGCTGCGGGCGCGGGCGCGTTGATGGGCTCGCGCGCCGCGTCGCGCTTCGGCTCCTCTTCCTGGCCGCCGTCCCGCATCAGCGCCCAGCGGGCGCCGCTGGCCAGCACCGTCACGTGCAGCAGCGCAAAGGCGACGTTGTTCAGCGTGCTCGGCGAGCGGTGGTTGATCAGGCCCCAGGCGGAGCCGACGACGAGGGCGGCGATCGCGAGCAGGGTCGGCGCCGCGGCGAGCGGCTGGCGCGCGCCCGCGCCCTGCTTTGGGGTGACGACGAAGCGGCCCGCGCGCCGGGTCAACGCCGCCAGCGAGGCGAGGATCTGCACCCAGAACGTCGCCGCCGCGAGGGCGAAGCCGGCGAAGGTGTAGGTGCCGCGCCCGGCGACGACGACCATCGCCAGCGCCGTGCAGAAGTAGGGCGCGAAGTGGAGGACGAACTGGTCGGCGGAGGCGGCGGCGATCGGCTGGGCGCCGGTGAAGATGCGGATCAGCGGGAACGACATGTAGGCGAGGAGCGCCCAGCCGGAGAGGAAGTAGGCCGAGGAGAGCAGGTAGTGGACACGCATGCGCAGCGGCAGCCGGGCGCGCAGGACGCGGCCGATCGCGCCGAGGCAGCCGCGCGCCCAGCGGCGCTGCTGGCCGACGTAGGCGGCCATGTCCTCGGGGCCGAGGCCGACCGCGAGCACCTCGGGGAGGTAGCGCGTCTCCCAGCCGCGCTCGTGCATCTTCACCGAGAGGACGAAGTCCTCGGTGATCGAGTCGGTCGGGAAGCCGCCAACCGACTCCAGCGCGGTGCGGCGGAAGAGCACGTTGGTGCCGCAGCAGAACATCGCCCCGTCGGCGTCCTTGCCGCGCGAGATCGCGCCGAAGAAGAGCGCCTGCTGCGCCCAGGCCGCCGCCGCGATCCCACCGCGGCGCGAGTTCGCGTAGTACTGCGGGGTCTGCACCAGGGCGACGCCCTCGTCGACCATCGGCTCCAGCGTGCGCTCGAGGAAGTCGGGGCGGGGGACGTGGTCGCAGTCGAGCACGGCGACGAACGGCGAGCCGGTCGAGAGCAGGGCCGCGTTGATGTTCCCGGCCTTGGCGCCCTCGCTCTCCTCGCGCGCCACGTAGCGCGCGAGGAGCCGCTCCGCCATCGCCTCGACCTCCGGCCGGCAGCCGTCGTCGAGGACGCTGACCACGAGCCGCGCGCCCCGCATCGCGAGCGCCGCGCGCACGGTCGGCTCGAGCACCGCGAGCGGCTCGTCGTAGGTCGGAATCAGGACGTCGACCAGGGGCGGCCTGCCGGCGAAGGGCGTCGCCCCGGCGCGCGCGGCGGCCCGCGGCGGCGGCCGGCGGTCCCGGCGCGTCACCGTCCACCAGAAGCCGGTGGCCTGCGCGAGGTTGAAGAGTTCCGCCGCGACGAGGATGCCGAAGAGCAGCGGCACGCCGACCCGTCCCGGCTGCAGCAGCCAGCCGAAGTACCAGAGCGACAGCGGGATCATCGCCAGCACCAGCAGGCGCAGGCGGCGCGGCGGCGCCGCGTCCGGGCTCCAGTCCGGCGGCAGCAGGCGAGGATCGGCGTTGGGACGGTCGCGGCTCATCGGAACTCCCACACCTCCACCTGGGAGAACTTCATCCGCCGCACGAGTTCGCGTTCGCCGCGCAGCTTCACCAGGGCCTTGCGCGTCGCTTCGTCGTTGGCGCGGTCTTCGAAGAAGCTCTCCAGCAGGAAGACGCGCGGCACCTTGGCGGCGGGCATGTTCGGGCCGAGGCGCCGCGTCTTCAGCCCCGGCGGGTAGTAGGCGACCAGGTTGTTGAGGTCGTGCGGCATGTACATGAGGACGTCCCGGGGGCCGGAGCGGGCGTCGACTTCGTGGAGCGCGCCTTCGAAGTCGTAGCTGCGCGGGTTCGTCCCGTTCCACTCCTGGTCGGCGAGGCCGACGCCGAGGGCGGCGATCGCGGCGGTGGCGAGGGCGACCCGCCCGCGGCCGGTGTGCGGCCAGGTGGTGACGGCGCGCGCCCCGAGCAGCAGCAGGAACGGCACCGCGGTGAGGTTGTAGCGGACCTCGAAGAGGAAGGGCTGGCTCAGCGCCAGCGCGGTCAGCATCGCGGTCGGCACGAGGACGCCGGCGAGCAGCAGCAGCGTCGCCCGCGAGCGTCCCCGCCCGAGCAGCATCAGCGCCAGCAGGATCAGGAGCGGCCAGAGCGCCGAGAGGTTGAGCATGGTGGCGTTCGAGTGGTAGCCGAAGACCGCCCAGATGCCGTTGGTGAGGGCGGCGTAGAGGTTGACCTGGTTTTCGGCCATGCCGCCGACCTGGCTCGGCGCGTCGAAGCCCTTGCCCGCCGCCTGGTTGACCGCGAACTGGTGGTGGGCGAAGGGGACGAGGGGCGCGACCAGGGCGGCGATCAGCAGCGTGGCGAGGAGGCCGCCGACGACGATGCGGGCGACCGGCCGGCCCGCGCGCTTCTGCTGCCAGGCGACGATCGCGATCGCCGCCTCGAAGGTCGCCATCGGCAGGAAGGCGAAGTACTGCGTCCAGGCGAGCGCCGCGCCGGCCAGCGCGTAGGCGAGCCAGTAGCGGGCGCGGCCGGTCTCGAGCGCCTGGTAGAGCGCCCAGACCGCGACCCCCGCGAGCAGCATCAGCTGCGCGTACATACGCGCTTCCTGCGAGTACCAGACGACGATCGGGGCGACGACGGCGAAGCCCGCCGCGACGAGGCCGGTCGCCCGGTCGTACATCGCCTTGCCGGCGACGTAGAGCATCGGCACCAGCGCCGTGGCGGCGAGGAGCGAGGGCAGCCGCAGCGCCAGCTCGCCGTCGCCGAAGCCGCGCACGGTCGCCCAGAGCACGGCGAAATAACCGGGCGGGTGCACGTCGGTGTCACGCAGCACTTCCAGCATCCGGTGGAAGGGGAGCTGGGTCTCGTACCAGCTGGTCGCCTCGTCGAGCCAGAGGCTGCGGCTCGCGAGCAGCCGCAGCCCGATCGCGAGGACCATCATCCCGCCGAGGATCAGCAGGGTCTGGCGACGGCGCGTCCCCGAAGCGGGTGAAAGGTGCGGCTTGACCGCGAAGTTGATCGGTTTCTCGACCACGGGAACCCGCTCGACGACAAGGACCGCGGTCAGCGCCGCCGCGGCGATCAGGGTCGAGATGCCGACGCCTTCGGCGGAGTCGCCGATCGCGAAGAGCAGGGCCAGCTGGAGCGCGCCCGCGCCGAGCGCGACCCAGGGGACCCGCTTCGCTCCGCGCGCGACCGCGTCGGCGGCCAGCACCCGGGCAACGCCGAGCAGCGCCATCGCCAGCATGTAGGCGGGCAGGAAGGAGGCGACCGCGTCGAAGCGACCGCCGCCGTAGGCGAGGGTGAGGATCGGTTCCGCGGCGATCGCCGTGACCAGCGCGGCGCCGCCGCCGAGCAGCGCCGCGGTCCCGAGCGCCGCCCCGAGCGCCCCCGGCTCGCCCGCCTTGGCGCGCGGCATGAGCACGAAGGGGATCGTCGCGGTGGCGAAGACCGCCGCGCCGCCGAGCGTCGAGATCGCCGCGAACCGCGCCGCCTCGACCCCGTCCAGGGTCGCGTTGGCGAAGACGATGTCCTGGCACTGGACGACGGCGAGGAAGAGGAAGGCGAGCGCCGCGAGCCGCGATGCCGGCCCCCGCGCCCGCGCCCCCTCCGCTCCGCTGTTCCTTTTGGTCCTCAGGGGACCAAAAGGAACAGCGGAGCGGCCTCGCCACTTCGCCGGCCCCCGTCCCTCCGCCGGGCTGTTCCTTTTGCCGGACAGGTCGGCAAAAGGAACAGCCGGCGCGTCGGGGCGGCGGGGGGTGCGCGCGTCGCCGCCCGCGCGGGCCATGGCGAGGCCGGCGATGCCGCCGGCGACGACGCCGATCGCGCCGCCGGCCACGCCGAGGGAGGCGGCCAGCGTCACCCCGACCGCGAGGCGCACGATCGGTTCGGCGACGAGGCTTCCCGTCACCCAGCCGTAGGCGCGCTCGCCGTAGAGGCGGCCGCGGTCGAGCTCGATCAGGGCGACCAGGGTTGGGGTCGTCGCCAGCGCCAGCGCGCTCGGCACCGAGAGGCCGAGGGAGGGCGCCAGCGCCACCGCGAGCACGGCGAGGCCGAGCGAGACCGGGATCGAGGCGCCGAGCACGCGACCGCGCCGGCGCCGCGCCCGCTCCGGGTCGAGCGCGCCGCCCGCGGCGAGGCTCAGCGACGGCACCGCGATCAGCAGGTAGAGGGCGAGGAAGGCGGCCAGCTCGGCGAAGCCGGCGGGGGAGAGCAGCCGCGCCATCACCGCGGCGTAGAGGAGGTTGCCGACCCCGGAGAGGATCTGGCCGCCCGCGACCAGGGCCTGCTCGCGCACCGCCGCCCGGCTGGTGCGAAGCGAGGCGCCGGCGGCGCGGCGCAGGGCGATCGTGCCGGCGCTCATCGCTTCGGACCCCGCCGCAGCGGCAGTCCGGAGAGCTCGGTGACCTCGTCGCTCTGGCCTTCGGAGAGCAGCACGCGCAGCAGGCGGAAGCCCTCCTCGGCGGCGGCGATCTGGCCCTCGACCGCGTTCGGCAGCGCCGGCTCGTGGTCGAGCGCGGCGGCGATCGCGGCGCGGACCGCGATCGCCGAGGCGTCGGCGTCGACCAGCGGCTGGTCGAGGCGGCGCGCGAGGTCGGCGATCGCCGGCTCGCAGGCGACCGCGACCGCCGGGACGCCCGCCGCCGCGGCGGCGATCAGGGCGTGGGACCCGAGCGCGACCACCGCGCCCGCCGCCGCCATCGAGTCGCTCCCGGCGCCGAGGTCCGGCAGCGGCTCCAGCACCTGCACCGGCCGGCCGATCCGCCCGGCGAGCTCGGCGACGAGGCCGGGGTCGCGACCTTCGCCCGCCGTCGTCCCCCACGGTCGCAGGGCGATCTCGACCCCGCCCGCGGCGAGCCCGGCAAGCGCCTCGCCGAGCCGCGCCATCAGCTCGTCGGGGCAGCCGCGCGCCTCGATCGCGACGACGACGCGGCGCGGGCGCGCCTGCCGGCGAGCGTCTGCATCTACCCCCGCTGGCAGGGGGTAATTGCAGACGGAGCCGTCGGCGTGGCGGTCCTGGACGTCGAGCCAGGCCGGGTCGGTGCCGATCCGGAAGGGGCCCTCGACGCCCGCCGCCGCGAGGTGCCGGGCGGAGAGCTCGTCGCGGAGCACGACGAGGTCGGCGCCGCCGAGGAGGCGCCGGCTGAGCCGCCCTTCGAAGGCGCTGCGCCCGCCGCGGGCGGAGATGCCGAGGAGCGCCGTCGGCCGGCCGCGCAGCTTCGCGGCGGCGACCAGGGCGACCGCGGTGCGCAGTCCCGGCCGCGCGTCCGCGCCTTCGCCGATCGACCAGCCGGCGAGCACGGAGGCGTCGGCGCGCGCGGCGGCCCGCACCACGGCGAGCGGGCGGCGGGCGTCGACGGTGCGGCAGCCGTGGGCGGCGCGGGTCGCCGCCGGGTCGCTCGAGGCGAGGACCGGGGTCCACTCCGGCAGCGCCCGGCGGAAGGCGCCGAGGGTCGCGGTCTCGCCCGCGTCGGTGGGACCGAAGTGTCCGGCGAGCAGGGCGCTAGGCACGGCTCACCTCGCCGTAGATCTCCGCGTGGCGGCCGGCGACCGACTCCCAGGAGCGGTCGGCGACGAGGTCGGCCGAGCGCCGCCGCAGGGGCTCGAGCGCGGCGCGGTCCCCGGCCAGCGCGCGCAGCCGCGCGGCCAGGGCGGGCGCCGCGGTCGGGGCGACCAGCTCCGGCGCGCCGCCCATCAGCTCGGCGAGCGTCGGCGAGAGCAGCGCCGGCAGCCCGTGCGCGACGGCGAGGGCGAGCGCGCCGCTGGTCGCGAACGGGCGGCGGTAGAGGAAGAGGGCGAGGTCGGCGCGCGCGAACCAACGCGGCAGCTCGGTGTCGGGGACGTAGCCGGCGAACTCGGCGATGCCTGGCCAGCGCTCGCGCAGCGCCGCGCCGAACGGCTCGCCCGCCTCGGCGAAGCGCGGGTGCTCGCCGCCGACGACCAGCAGGCGCACGTCCTCGCGCGCCAGCGACGCCGCCTCCAGCGCCAGCTCCAGCCCCTTATATGGAGCGAGGAAGCCGAAGCAGAGCAGCGTCAGGCGTAAGTCGTCCTCGCTTTCGGCCTCGCCGTCGGCGGCGGAGCTGGTGGGGGACGCGGCGCCGGGTGCGCCGGCCGCGGGGGCGCTGGTGGGGGCGCCGGTGGGGGAGGTGGCGGGCGCGACGCCCTCGACGCCGTGGGGGACGACGGTCGCGTCGCGGACCAGCGGGGCGAAGGCGGGCTCGTGGACGATCACCCGCCGGGCGAGCCGCCCGATCGTCGCCTGCACGCTCGCGAGCCCGGCCCGGACCGCGTGCCGCGGCGCCCGCACCTGGTGCATGCGGGCGAACTCGGCGTCGATCCCGGCCGGGTCGATCGCGTGGTGCATGGTGACGACCGGTCCCACCCCGGCGGCGCGCAGCATGCCGAGGCCGGGGAGGAGGCCGGGCATCGCGCCGACGCCGCCGTAGAGGAAGAGCTCGTGCTGCATGTGGACGACGGGGGCGCCGGTCGCCAGCGCCAGCCGGGCGGCGGTCGGGACGGCGCGCGGGCCGCGGCTGAAGCGGCGCTCGACCGTGACCGGGCCGTCGCGTTCCCGCGCCGCGGGGAGGTCGGGCTCGGTCGGCGCGACCACCGTCACCCGCAGCCCGTGCTCGCCGAGCGCGTGGGCGAGGTTGCCCGCGTAGGAGGCGACGCCGCTGCGCCCGGCATGCCGGCTGCCCGCGGGCGGGTAGGGGCTGATGAGGGCGACGTCAGGCCGCGGCACGACGGTCCTCTTCCTGCGTGTCGGGCTCCTCGGCGAGCGACGCCGCCGCCGCGCTCGGGTCCCGCTCCCCCTCCGTCTCGACCGGGATCACGCGGTGGTGCAGCCACAGGCGCAGCGTCGAGGCGGCCATCTTCTTGGCGTCGGCCGCGGCCCGCAGGCGCGAGCCCTCGCGGTCGATCCAGATCGTCGGGACGGTCTCGATCCGGTAGCCGAGCCGCCGCGCGACCAGCAGCAGGTCGACGTCCAGCAGGAAGTCGCGCGAGGTCAGCAGCGGCAGCATCCGCTCCATCGCCTCGCGGCGGAACACCTTGGCGCCGCACTGGGTGTCCGCGTAGGGGAGCCGGAAGAGGCGCCGCACCCAGAAGGCGAAGCCGGCGCTGGTCACCTCGCGCGCCAGCCCGCGCCGCGCGGGCAGCACCGAGGCGGGATGGCGGCGGCTGGCGATCGCGCCGTCGCGGTCGCGGGTCGCGTCGATCAGCCGCAGCATCTCGCTCGGCGGCGTCGCCCCGTCGGCGTCGACGAACCCGACCAGGTCCGCGTCACAGCGGCGGAAGGTCTCCATCAGGACGCCGCCCTTGCCGAGCTTCGGATAATCGACGGTGACCACCCGCGGATCGCGCGCGGCCCGCGCCGCGACGACCTCGGCGGTGCGGTCGGTGCAGCGGTCGAGGGCGACCAGGAAGCGCATCCCCGGCCCGCCGCAGCGGGTCAGGTAGGCGTCGAGCATCGGGCCGATGCGGTCCTCCTCGTTGTGGGCTGGGATGACGATGTCGACGCGCATGCGGACCTCCTTCCGAGTGGGGTGTGGTCGTGCGATTGCCTGCAGGGCGTCGGGGAGCCGAGCCGGGCTCCCAGGTGCGACCGCCGTCGTGGCGAGCGCCCTGTCTACCCCGACACGCCTGCCCTACACGTGTCGCTGTGAAAATTCGGTATTCCCCCGAGCCGGGGGGTGGCCTCTAATCGGCCTCTCAGGCACCGCGGCGCCCGGGCGCGCGCACCCGGGCGGGTAGCGTTGGCGTGTGGCGACGAAGACCGAGACCGACGCGGCGCGCGAGGCGCAGCACGCGCGGCTGATGGAGGGGCTCGCGGCCTCGATCCGTGAGAAAGGCCTGGCGGGGACGCAGGTCTCCGACATCGTCCGTCACGCGCACGCCTCGCGGCGCACCTTCTACAACCACTTCGAGGACAAGGAAGCCTGCTTCGTCGAGTTGATGACGTCCCTCGCCGACGCCTTCCTCGACGAGGTCGACCGCGCGATCGACCGCGACGCGCCCCTGGCGACGCAGATCGAGCAGGCGATCGACACCTATCTCGGCCTGGTCACCGGCGACCCCGCCCTGATGTCGACCTTCGCCAGCCCGGCCCTCGGCGAGCGCACCGTGCTGGCGCAGCGCCAAGGTTTCGAGCGCTACGCCGAGCTGATCGTCTCCGTAGTGGAGGCGGACGCCGCACACGACCCACAAGTCGCACCGATCTCGATCGAGCGCGCCTACATGCTGGTCAGCGGCCTGCACCAGACCCTGGTGCGAGCCCTGGTCCGCGGTGAGGATCTGGGGCGGGTGTCCTACGAGTTCAAGGTGGTGATCAGGGCGGCGCTCTCGGGCTAGTACGAGCCACCCGGGAAGGGAGGCCCCCAGGCGAGTTCGCAGAAATGACCGGATAGGGCCCAAAAGTGCGAACGCCAGTGGGGCGGGGCGGTGGAGGGACGGGGACCCGCAAGCTGCCGCCCGGGGGAAGGGACGCGCCCCTCTCGCCACGGCCCGGGCAGGCTGTGGCCGTGGCGAGAGTGGCGGGTATGAAAGGCGTTGAGGGACCCTCGCGGGAGGGGCACGGGAGTGCGACGGGACCGTCGCGGATGTCCGACGACGTCACAGATATGTCGAGAACGCAGGTCTTTCTCCCGTGTTGCACAACACCAACTGACGCGCCGCGTGGATTGACCGTGCTATAGCAAGGTGAATCCACGCAGCGCGTTCCGGAACCCATGTTTCGGCCCGAAATAGCCCTCTCAGAGGCCTCGAAATGTGACGTTCCCGGCATCTTCATCACGGATCGGGCCGAGGTGTGGAGACTCTCCGACGCGATCGTCACGTAAGTCCGACTTCCTCACGTCCCTGTGACGCCTC
>CALCIA010000140.1 GCA_937907435.1 uncultured Actinomycetes bacterium | reverse complement strand
GCCGGAACCTCGTTCCGTCCGGCGCGGTCCTACACCACGCTATGGGACGTGACCGTCGCGGCCGAGGCCAGCGTGGCCTTCGACCCATCCCACGGCGTGGTCGCGGAGCGTCGGCCCGAGCCGCTCGGCCCGCGCCTCGGCCTGGCGGGCTACCTTGACCGCCCGTGCCTCGGCGAAGCTCCCCACCGTCTCTTTGTGTTGACGTCCTTCGCGTCTGTAGACCGCAACGTAGCGACGCCCGCGCCGGTAGACGCCGGGGTGAGTTGTTCGGGTCAGCGTCCTGCGAGCGGCCTTTCCGTTGCCCTGTTGCCCGCGTTGTTGCCACCCGAAGTGCTTCGACAACACGTGCGGACCCCTCGGATTCCGCATGGCGCCGGGCTTCCCGGACCGCCGCACCCGTATGCGCCCGACTGGATTCGAACCAGTGACCTTCGGTTTCGTAGACCGACGCTCTATCCGGCTGAGCTACGGGCGCGTGCCGGCGGAGGCGGGGCTGTGGCGCCGCTCCGCGGGAACGCGGGATTCTAGCTGCGGACGACCATTGCGGCCCAGCGGCCGGCGTGGTGGGCGACCTGGACCTCGATGTCGAAGGTGGTGGAGACGGCGGAGCTGGTGAGGACGGTGGCGATCTCGCCCGCGGCGACGATGGCGCCGTCGCGGAGGAGGAGGGCGTGGGTGGTGGTGGCGGGGATCTCCTCGAGGTGGTGGGTGACGATGACGGTCGGCAGGTGGCCGTTGGCTTCGGCCATGGCGTCGAGGGAGGCGATGAGGCGCTCGCGGCTCGGCAGGTCGAGGCCGGTCGTCGGCTCGTCCAGGAGGAGGAGGTCGGGCTCGTCCATCAGGGACCTTGCGAGGAGGAGGCGCTGGCGCTCACCTTGGGAGCAGTCTTCGAAGCGGCGCTCGCGGAGGGGCTCGACGCCGATTTCGCCCATCAGGCGATCCGCCCGCGCGCGGTCGTCGTCGGTGACCCGGTCGTGGAGTAGGGCGATGCTTCCGGTCGCGCCGGTGAGCACCACCTCGAAGCCCGTATAACGGCCGCGGATCTTGCGTGACAGGCCCGGCTCCAGGGTCCCGATCGATTCGCGCAACTTCCGCATGTCGACCGCGCCGAGGGTCTCCCCCAGCACCTCGACGGTGCCGTCGGAGGGATGGGAGACAGCCGCCGCCAGGTTCAGCAGCGTCGTCTTCCCCGCCCCGTTCGGCCCGAGGACGACCCAGTGCTGACCCGGCTCCACCGTCCAGTCGACCTCCGACAGGAGGACGGCGCGGCGTTCCTCAGCGGCGACCCAGCGCCACACGGTCACCGCCGACATCCGGATCGCGGCCATCCCGGCTCCCGCCGCGCTCAGCTGTCTTCGTCTTTGAGTCGGACGTTCCAGTCGACGGTCGCGGTGGCGACGGTGTCGCCCTCGCCGTCGGTCATCTCGACCTCGACCGAGAAGTCGACCCGGCCGTCCTTGTCGAGCGTCGCGAGGGCCTCCGCGGCGGGCACGCCGAGCTTCGCCTTCGCCTCGACCGCGCCGCGCGCGACCTTCACGTAGGCGATCTCGGCGCTGCGCGCGAGCGGCGTCAGGTCGCCCATCCGCGCCGCGAAGGCGCCGACGAAGGCCGCCCCGCTCGCCGTCTCGGCGACGCCGAAGAGCGCCCCGGCGTGCTGGCTGCCGACGTGGTTGTGGAGCTCGGGCCGATCGGGCAGGACCGCCGTCGCCGCGCCCTCCGACATCTCCGTCACCTCGATGCCCATGTGGGAGATGTAGGGGACGGCGATCGCCATCCCCTTGGCGATCGCGTCGAAGTCGATGTCCATCGCCGGACCCTACCCGCCTACCGGCCGTTGAACTCGGCGTGGCCCGGGCCGCCGTGCTCGAGGAAGGTCCGCACGGCGCCCTGCAGATCCTCGGTGGCGAAGAGGTCGGCCGCCTCGGTCCGCACCACGTCGTCCGCCGCCGGCAGCCCGCCTTCGCGGAAGCGGCGCAGGATGCGCTTGGTCATCGCGTGCGCCTTGGTCGGCCCGGTCGCGAGCTCCTCGGCGAGGGCGCGGGAGCGCGCCTCGAACTCGTCCTCGGGATAGATCTCGTTGACGACGCCCCAGCGCTCCAGCTCGGCCGCGTCGAAGATCCCGCCGCTCATCACGAACTGGCGCGCGCGCCCGGAGCCGGCCCGCTCGGCGAGCCGCTGCGTCCCCCCCATCGACGGCGTCAGGCCGACCACTTTCTCGACCAGGCCGAACTTGGCGCTCGGGGTGGCGACGATCAGGTCGCAGGCGAGCGCCACCTCGAAGGCGGCCGTGAGCGTCAGCGCGTGGGCGGCGAAGACGACCGGGCAGGGCAGCTCTTCGAGCCCGTCGATCATCTGCAGGAGGCCCGTCCAGAGCTCCGAGCCCTGCTCGGGGGTGAGGCCGGCGAAGACGTTGACGTCGACTCCGCCGGAGACGGCGCGGCCCGCGGCCTTTATGAGGACCGCGCGCGGCGGCTCGTCGGTGAGGCCGAGGATGGCGGCGGCGAGGTCGTCCATCATCGCCCGGTCGAAGAGGTTCAGCGGCGGGCTGTCGAGGGTGAGGACGGTGAGGCCGCCGGGGTCGGCCTCGACCCGGACGACCGGCCGACGGTCGTTCATGCGCAGGAGCCTATCCCCGCGGTGAGTTCGCAGTTCTCCGCGCTATCCGCGGCAAAGTGCGAACTCACCCGGTGGGGGTGCGGCCGCTGGGGACTCACCCGGTGGGCGCGGGGCCGGGTCACGGGACCCGGTGGACCTCGAAGAGGTTCGTGCCCAGTTCCTGATCGGGCAGGCCCGCGGTGATCCCGACCAGCTCGCCGGAGTGCGCCACGCCGTGCTTGGCGGCGATCGCGGCGCAGTCCTCGAGCAGCCCGCGGATGTCCTCGTTCGAGCGGCTCTGCACCGCGGTCACGCCGAAGAGCAGCGCCAGCCGGCGCACCGTCTCCAGGCGCGGCGAGATCGCCAGCACCGGCACGTTCGGCCGGTGGGCGGAGAGGATGCGGGCGGTGCGGCCGCTCGTCGTCGGCACGATCAGCGCTTTCAGCCCCAGCCGGTAGACCGCGCCGACGGCGCTCTGGGCGACCGAGTCGGCGACGTCCTGGGTCGCCTGGTCGGTGCGGCTGAAGAGCCACTCGCCGTAAGGCAGGTCGGGCTCGGTCGAGCGGGCGATGCGGTCCATCACGCGCACCGCCTCGATCGGGTTGTCGCCGACCGCGGTCTCCTCGGAGAGCATCACCGCGTCGGTGCCGTCGTAGATCGCGTTGGCGACGTCGGTCACCTCGGCCCGAGTCGGCCGCCGCGCGGTCACCATCGAGGCGAGCATCTGGGTGGCGGTGACGACCGGCTTGGAGAAGCGGCCAGCGGTGCGGATCAGGCGCTTCTGCAGGATCGGCACCTCGGCCAGCGGCACTTCGATGCCGAGATCCCCACGCGCGACCATGATCCCGCCGGTCGCCGTCGCGACGATCTCCTCGACGTTGGCCGCCGCCTGCTGGCGCTCGATCTTGGCGATCAGCGGGATGTCGGAGCCGAGGCCGCGCAGGCGCTCCTCGACCGGCGTCAGGTCGGCCGCGGTGGAGACGAAGGAGACCGCGATCAGGTCGATCCCTTCCTTCACCGCGAAGTCGACCCAGGTGAGGTCGCGCTCGGTCGCGGCCGGGAGTTCGGCGGCGCCGCCGGGGATGTTCATCCCCTTATGTGAGGAGAGGGTGCCGCCGACCTCGACCTCGGCGTCGACCCCGTCGCCGACGCCCGCGCCGACCCGCAGGCGGATCGCCCCGTCGGCGAGGTAGACGAGCTGGTTCTCCTGCAGGCCGGTGACGCCCGACCAGGAGACCGGGATCGTCCGGCGGTCGCCCTCGACCTCGCGCGGCGTGAGCGTGACGTGCATGCCGGTCTCGAGCTCGGCGTAGTCGTCGCGGATGTTGCCGATCCGGAGCTTCGGGCCGGGGAGGTCGCCGAGGATCGCCACCTCGCGGCCGAGCGTGTCGGCGGCCTTGCGGATCGTCTCGATCGTCTGCGCGTGTTTGTCGGGGCCGGCGTGGGAGAAGTTGAGGCGGAAGACGTCGGCGCCCGCCGCGATCAGCTGCTCGAGCACGCCGAGGTCCCAGGACGCGGGGCCGACGGTGGCGATGATCTTGGTGCGCCGGTCGAGGTGGGCGCTGGGCTTGGCGAGCGGAAAGGACGACATCGCGCCCCAGAGTAGTCATCGGGACGCCCGGAGCGTGAACGGCCGGTGATCGGATTCGCCGTTCGGGGGGAGAGCGGCACCGCCAGAAAGGTCGACCGCGACCGCAAGCGCCGGTGTGTGAGATGACTCCGGTTGACCGTGACATCGATCCCTGTAGCCTTCCCGGCGATGGCGACTTCGCCGAGCGCAGTCGAGAACCGCCGCGATGCCGGGGAGGAGAAAGGGGCCGAGGGGCCGCTCTTCCCGGAGCTCGTCGGCGCCGCGCCGCCCTCCCCCGCCGGGCCGATCGAGGCGACCGAGCTGGCGACGCTCGCGACCGCGCCCAACATCGGGCTGCCGAAGCTCGCCCAGACGGCGCGCTTCTCGGTGCGCCAGATCGAGTTCGTCTTCAAGGCGCGCCGCGAGCTCGGCGAAGTGTTCCGGATGCGCGGCGTGATCCCCGGCGGCCCGGTCATCACCAGCCACCCGGACCACGTCAAGTCCCTCTTCATGGCGAAGCCCGAGCAGGCCCCGTCGCTGACCGGCGAGTCGCCGCTGCGGCCGATCCTCGGTCCCAACTCGGTGCTGACCGCGGTCGGCCCGCGCCACATGCGCCAGCGCAAGCTACTGCTGCCGGCCTTCCACGGCGAGGCGATCGCCCAGTACGTGGAGATGATCACGGAGGCGGCGGAGCAGGAGATCGACCGCTGGCCGGTCGGCGAGACGATCGCGCTGGCGCCGCGGATGCAGGCGATCACGCTCGACGTGATCATGGCCGGGATCTTCGGCATCGAGGGGCGGCCCGCGCCGGGGACGCCGGAGGCGGCGCTGCGCACGGCGATCCGCAAGACCGTGGCGGCGTCCACCTGGCCGACCTCGCAGCTGACCGAACTGCTCCACGTCGGGCGCGAGGAGCCGATGGGGCTGATGAAGATGGCGATCGAAATGATCGACCGCCCGACCTACGCGGTCATCCGCGACCGCCGGCGCGCCGCCGACCTCGGGGAGCGCCGCGACATCCTCTCCATCCTCCTGCGGGCGCGGACCGAGGAGGGCGAGGCGCTCGACGACAAAGAACTCCGTGACGAGCTCCTCACCCTGGTCCTGGCCGGCCACGAGACCACCGCCAACTCCCTCTCCTGGGCGTGGGAGCGCCTCACCCGCAACCCGGAGCCACACGCGGCGCTGGTCGAGGCGGTCCGTCGCGGCACGGGAGTCGCCGGCGAGACCGCCGAGGAGCGCGTCGAGGCCACCATCACCGAGACGATGCGCAACCGCCCCGTCATCCCGATCATCGGCCGCCGCGTCCAGGTCCCCTGGCGCCTCGGCGACTACGGCGTCGAGCCCGGCACCGCGGTCGCGATGTCGATCCTCCTCGTCCACCACCGCGAGGACGTCTACCCCGACCCCTTCGCCTTCCGCCCCGAGCGCTGGCTCGGCCGCAAGCCCGGCACCTACGACTGGATCCCCTTCGGCGGCGGCATCCGCCGCTGCCTCGGCGCCGCCCTGGCGATGGCCGAGCAACGCGTCGTCCTCACCGCGATGGCGCGCCGCCTGGACCTCGTCGCCGACCGCCCGGCCCCCGAGCGGGCCATGCACCGCAACGTGACGATGATCCCGTCCCGCGGCGCCCGCGTGATCATCGCCGCGAAGCACTAGAGCAGCGAGCGCCGAGCAGGTAGGCGAAGCCTCACGGGCCCCAAGGTCGCGGAGCGTGACGCGTCGCGAACGCGGTCGTCCCTTCCCGGCCCCCCCGACCCGCGGTCGTCCTTTGGTCCGCCCACACGAGCGCGGTCGTCCTTTCGTCCGTCTACCGGACCCTAAGTCGACCGCGCCTGGGGGAGCGGACCAAAGGACGACCGCGGGTCGGGGGCCAACTCACCCGGACCGGTCTCCATCCGCGTCTGCGGGGATTTGATCGGGGCGCTGCGGCGGCGTGGGCCAGCCTGGCAAGGACGCAGGGAGGGAGACGAGGGGAGCGCACAACAAGTGCGTGACCCGAGCGAACGACCGAGGACACAGCCAGGCGCCCCCACGCCGCCGCAGGACGGAGAGGGAGGGCAAAAGGTCGAACTCGCGCGAACCTGGCGCCGCATCAAGAAGCTCCATGCTCAGCGCTCGGGGGCAGACAACTAAGGCTGGTCAGAGGTCCCGATCTGTAACTCGGCCCAGGCAACGGCTTCTCCCACCAGCGTGACGGCCTGCTCCCGGTCCAGGGGATCGTCGATCGTCTCTCCATATCGAAACTCCACCGCCCACGGACCGAGCACGCGAACCGCATGCAGCGATGAGGGCAGCGGCTTCCCGATGTCTTCGAGACGCTCGATCAGATGTCGGAGGTCGTGCGTCCAGGGGAAGTCGTCTCCAGATGCTGCGAGAACCGACTTCAACGCCTTCTCGACCGCTTGCTGAGAGTGAAAGCCGATGATCGCGTCCGCAACGTCCGCGTCGCCCGCCAACTTGCCCACCGCATCCGCATCCTCGCGGGCCTTGCGCAGAAGAAGTGCCGCTTCTTCGAGCTCAGGCCGGGACAAGGACGCGACCCTCGCGAAGCGCGCGATGCACCAGCGTGCTCGGCACGCGTTGGCGGCGGGTCGCCTCCTCCTCGGACACGACGACGACGTCGACCGGGACGCCGAGCGGAGGAAGGGCATCGCGAAGGCGCACCATCTCGTCGAGCTTGCTCTCCACATGCGCCTCGATCACCAGGAAGTCGAGGTCGCTGTCGGGGCGCGCACCCCCACGCGCCCTCGATCCGAAGAGCACCACCCGTGCGGGCGACCGCGCGGCGGCCGCGAGGCGGCGCCCGGCATTCTCGATCACCGCGTCGTCGATCACGCCTGCATCGTACCCGCGATCGACGGCCCCGCCTCTGATACGGAGAGGGTGGGCGACCAGTCGAACTCGCGCGAACCTGGGATCGGATACAGCGGCTCCACGCCAGACGCTTCGCGTAACCGACATCGCCCGTCAGTCGCTGCTAACAACGCGAATATGAAAGGGCGGTTGAGCCAGCGAATCGAGCCTTAGCTCGTCCCGAAGTTCGTCCCGAAGTGACAAAAGCAATTCGTCCATTGGCGCTTCGCCCTTTTCCCCGAGCGCCTTTCCTACGGCAATTGCCATCTCTGCTTGGTCCTTCGATCCTAGGAGCTGAATATCGGCGAGCCCCTGCTCAAATGCTCCGACAATCGCAGAGCCTGGGACAAGATCGCGATGAGACGTGTCGGCCAAGGTGCGATATGCGGTCAGTAGATATTGGACTCGCAAGTCATTGCGCCGGTTCTCCTGGTCGCGGCGAGAAGTCAGACGATGCGTCAGGACAACAGCAATCGCTGCTCCGAGAATGCTGCTGGCGATCGTGACGGCGAGGCTCATTTGTCCGCCAATCGCTCGTTTGCAGGCATTGGGCCGAAAAGCAGCATTTCTAGATCGCGCTCATCCAGTCCTCTGCGCCCAAGCTCTTGACGAGCCCGTTGCATGGCAGTCACAAGGCGATGGCAACCCTCGGCGGTGACAGTCGTAGCGTCTTCTTGGTGGCGAGCAAAGGTCCGTACAAGCTCCGGCGATCCGTGGAGCGCAACCCTCGCCAGGGCGGCTGCGTAGTCGGCTTGAGCGCCCGGAAGTCCTTGGGCCACCCCTGCAATCCCGTCAACAACGTCGCTGATTGCCTCGACCAAGAGCCGCTCGGTCGTGGCCTGCTTCTCGTTCCGTTGTGCCAGCCACGCGCCGAGAGCTACCCCGGCGGCAAATGCGGCGGCGATCTCCACCAAGCCACGATTCCACTCCGACCGGCGGCTAGAACATCGCTCAGAAATCAATCTCAGTTATTCGCCGATCAAGGGACGCAAGTTCGACCAATGGGTTGACGCCCCCTGAAATACGGAGAGGGAGGGATTCGAACCCTCGAGAGAGCTTGCGCCCCCTACTCGCTTAGCAGGCGAGTGCCTTCAGCCACTCGGCCACCTCTCCGGACACCATGGGCCGGGATCCCCCTGCCCACGAAGGACGGATTGTAGGTACTGGGGCGGGATGGCGAGGATAGGGTGGCCGGGTGTCCTCGCCGCCCCAGCAGTCGCACCAGAGATACGAGCGGATCTTCGCCGAGATCGAGGCTCCCTTCGCCTTTGTCGACCTGGACGCGATGTGGGCGAACGCGGACCAGATGCTGGACCGGGCGGGGCGCAAGCCGATCCGGGTGGCGACGAAGTCGTTGCGTTGTCGTGCGCTGATCGAGGAGATTCTGGGACGAGACGCGCGCTTCAGCGGGCTGCTGACCTACACGCTGGCCGAGACGCTGTGGCTCGCCGAACTCGGGCACGAGGATCTGCTGCTCGCCTACCCGACCGCCGACAGCTCGGCGCTGCGGGAGCTGGCGCTGCGCTCGGCCGCCGACCCCGAACGGGCGCCGCTGGTGATGGTCGACTGCGTCGAGCACCTGGAGGCGATCGAGGCGGTGCTCGGCGCCGACGCGCCGCCGATCCGCGTCTGCATCGACATCGACGCGAGCTGGTGGGCGCTCGGCGGCCGGATCAAGATCGGGCCGAAGCGCTCGCCCGTCCACACCGTGGAGCAGGCGGTCGCGCTGGCGCGCGAGATCGAACGCCGCCCGCAGATCGAACTCGACGCGCTGATGGCCTACGAGGGCCAGATCGCCGGGGTCGGCGACCAGCCGCCCGGCCGTCGCTTCCGCGCCCGCGCGATCCGCTTCATGCAGCGGCGCTCGGCGAAGGAGCTGGCCGAGCGGCGCGCCGCGATCGTCGCCGCGATCAGCGAGTTCTGCGAGCTGCCGATCGTCAACGGCGGCGGCACCGGCAGCCTCGAGACGACCGGCGCGGAGGAGGCGGTGACCGAGGTGACCGCGGGCTCCGGCTTCTACGCCCCCACCCTCTTCGACCACTACAGCCGCTTCACGCTGAGCCCGGCTGCCGGGTACGCGCTGCCGATCGTCCGCAAGCCGGCGCCGGAGATGGCAACGGCGCTCGGCGGCGGCTACCTCGCCTCCGGCCCGGGCGACGCGGCGCGGCTGCCGTCGCCGTGGCTGCCGGAGGGGCTGGAGCTCGACCCCGAGGAGGGCGCCGGCGAGGTGCAGACGCCGCTGCTCGGCGCCCCCGCCGCGGACCTCGGGGTCGGCGACCGCGTCTACATGCGCCACGCCAAGGCGGGCGAGCTCTGCGAGCGCTTCGACGTCCTGCACCTGGTCGAAGGCGACCGCATCGTCGACATCGTCCCCACGTATAGAGGCGAAGGCAAGACCTTCCTGTGACGACTCCGTAGGACTTCTGCCGCACCCCTCGGTCGACGGGCCGAAAACCTGCCTATATGTCCGGTTTTCGGCCCGTCGACATCAGGGGCCGAGGACGCGCTCCGTGTAGTCGTTGGCGAAGGTGCGGCCGGGGTCCAGCTCGTCGCGGGCGGCTTGGAACTCCGACCACCTCGGGTAGCGGGGCGCCAAGGTCGCAGCCGTCTGGAAGTGGCGCTTGCCCCAGTGGGGGCGGCCGCCGTAGTCGTCCATGATCGACTCGACCGCCTCGAAGTACGGGCGCCACTCCATGCCGCGGTACTGGTGGACGGCGATGTATGCGGTGTCGCGTTCGTGGGCGGCGCTCAGGGAGGCGTCGTCGCCCGCCGCCACGCGCACCTCGATCGGGAAGAAGACCGGATAACGGTTCGCGCGCACCCACTCGATCACCCGCCGCACCGCGGTCGGGCCGTCGGCGCGGGGCACCGCGTACTCCATCTCGGTGAAGCGCACGTCGCGCCGGTTGACGAAGATCCGGTCGCTGCGGTCCTGGTTGGTGGTGCCGGTGGCGACCAGGCCCGCGAACCTCGCCAGCGCCGGGATCGCCCGCGGCATCGCCTTGCCGGTCGCCGCCATCGCCTCGAGCGCCCAGTTCTCCAGCAGCACGTCGTTGAGGACGGTGACGACGCGGCTCTTCGGCTTCGGCGCCGCCGCGGTCCGGTTGCGCTCCAGCACCAGCGCGCGGTCGGAGTAGGGGAAGGTGAAGAGCTCGAAGTGGTCGTTGCGCTCGGCCAGCTCGTCGAAGCGGTCGAGGACGTCGGCGAGCCGGTGCGCCGAGTCGACCCGCCGCAGCGTGAACGACGGGAGGCAGCGGATCGTCACCGCGCTGATCGCCCCGAGCGCGCCGAGCCCGATCCGCGCCGCGCGCAAAAGATCCGCGTCGTTCGACGATCCCGCGGCGCCTCCGTCCGCCTCCGTCGCGCCCGCCGCCCTCAGCTCGCGCACGCTGCCGTCGGCGAGCACCAGCTCGATCCCCTCGACCCGCGACGGGATGTTGCCGAGGCCCGCCCCGGTCCCGTGGGTGCCGGTCGAGATCGCCCCGGCGAGCGTCTGCGCGTCGATGTCGCCAAGGTTCTCCAGCGCCAGGCCGAGCGCCGCCAGTTCCTCGTTGAGATCCCGGAGCACGGTCCCGGCGGCGACCTTGACCAGGCCGCTCTCGCGGTCGGCGTCGAGCACCCCGCGCAGCGCGTCGAGGCGGAGCATCGTCGCCTCGGTCATCGCGGCTTCGGTGAACGAGTGGCCGGACCCGGTGACCTTCACCCTCTCCCCCGCGGCCGCCGCAGCGCCGACCGCCTCGGCGAGCTCCTCACGCGAGCGCGGCGCCACGATCCGCGCCGGCCGACAACGCTGGTCCCCCGCCCAGTTCCTCCACTCCCCGCCCCGCATCATCGAGTGCATTCTTACCCCTCCGCGGCGTTATCCCTCCGCGGCGACCGGCTCCGGCCCGAGGGAGCGGAACGCGTAGAGGATCGTCAGCACGAGGATGACGGCGATGGCGATCGCGGGCGCGCCGTCCCCGGTCACCCCGGCGACCGCCGCCCCGGCGACCCCGCCCAGCACCTGCGCCGCCGCCCACGCGATGTTGGTGACGGCGACCGCGTAGCCCTGGTGGAGGCCGCTCGCCTCGGCGGCGTCGGAGATCAGCGTCATCGCGGGGGCGAAGCAGAAGCCGGAGCCGAGCGAGGTGAGGAGCAGGGAGGCGATCACGGTCGCCAGCGAGTCGGCGAACGCGTAGAAGACCATCGCCACCGTGCAGATCGCCATGCCGAGGATGTAGGGCGCGCGCCGCCCGATCCGGTCCGACATGCGCCCGGCAAGCGGCGCCAGCACCGACTCGATCGCGGCGCCGCCGATGAAGCCGACCGCGATCAGCGCGTGGCCGCCGCCGAGGGCGTCGACCCGTAGCGGCAGCAACACGTCGATCGCGCCGAACATCAGCGACGGGGAGCTGACGAAGATCGCCGCCTCGACCAGCGGCCGGTCGACGAGGCAGCGGAAGACCTCGCGCAGCGGCTGGTTCTCCCGCACCATCGTGTCGGGGAGGCGCGAGGCGAGGTAGGCGAGCACCAGGGAGACGACGAGGACGGCGGCGAAGACCGGCTCGGTGCCGACCGAGCCCGCGAGGGCGCCGAGCGCCGGGCCGATCAGCGACCCCGCCACCGCGGTGCCGAGCGCGGTGCCGATCACCTGGCCGCGCTGGTCCTCCGGGTAGCTGTTGATCAGCCAGGTCAGCGCGCCGGACCAGATCAGCGCGCCCGCGATGCCCTGGATGAAGCGCGCCGCGTCGAGCGGCCAGGGCGAGTCCAGGAGGCCGAAGAGGAGGCTGGCGACGCCGAGCCCGCAGAGCCCGATGATCACCGTCCGCCGCGGCCCGAAGCGGCTGGCCAGGTACCCGCCCGGCAGCGACGCCGCCAGCGTCCCGGCCGCGTACGCGGCCGACAGGATCCCAGCCTGCGCCGTCGACATATGGAGGTCGTCGACGTATTCCGGCAACAGCGGCGCGATGGCCGTAAAGAAGGTCAGGTCGAGGAAGACCATCGCCGAGGCGAGCACGAGAAGACGGCGCATGGCACCATCCAATCAGCCTCAGGAGGGGTGGCAGAGCGGTTGAATGCGGCGGCCTTGAAAGCCGTTGGGCGTCTTACGGCGTCTCGTGGGTTCGAATCCCACCCCCTCCGTTCGGGAGCCGGTGGCGGTGCGCGGGGGGCTTGGGGCTTTCGTGGGAGGCGGGGGTTCGCGGCGCTGCCGGCCGTCCGAGGGAGGTCCTGGGCTCCTCATGGGGGTCCTGGCAGGCTGTGACCCCCATGAGGAGCCCAGGACGTGAGGCTTGCGTGGGAGAGGCGTCACAGGGACGTCGCGAAGTCGGACTTACGTGAGGATCGGGTCGGAGAGCTTCCACACCTCGGCCGGA
>CALCIA010000139.1 GCA_937907435.1 uncultured Actinomycetes bacterium | reverse complement strand
CTCCCGTCACGGATCCGTGCCACTCCCGACGCACTCCCGTGACGCCCCCGCGCACTTCCCTCCACACCTTCCGCACACCCGCCCCTCTCGCCACGGCCACAGCCTGCCCGGGCCGTGGCGAGAGGGGCGGGTCCCCTAAATCCCGGGCGACAGCTTGCGGGGCCTGGACCCTTCCCCGAGCACCAATCGGGTGCAATCCCCCCAACCCCTAAAGGATTCCTTCGGAACTGGCGAAGAAGGCGCCATGACGAAAGGCTTCGCTGTTACCCGGTCCTTGCCAACCCGCCGCCTCGTCGGCCTGATCGGTGCCGTTGCGGCGCTGTTTGCGCTGGCTTTGCCGGCAGTGGCGGGGGCGCGGCCGCATTTCAAGGTGCCGAAGCCCGCGGTGCTGACCTTCAAGGTGGCGAAGGTGGGCAAGCCGAGCAACCCGTCGGTGGCGATCGTGCCGTTTACGCCGGCGCTCTACGCGAATTGCGATGACGCGCCGGCGGAACCGAAGGTGCCCAAGACCAAGCTGCCCGATCCGTGCCAGGAAGTCGGCAGCGTGCCCTACGAATACGGGATCGGCGAGGTCGAAGTGACGGTCGAACAGTACGTCGCCTTCCTCAACACGGTCGATCCGTTCGGCCGCAACACGCTCCATCTGTACTCGGAAACCGAGAGCGGCGCCGCGTGGCCGCGCTTCGGCCAGATCAACTACTCGGCGCTGGCGCGGGCAGGCAGGCACTACACCGCCGCGGCGCCGGAATGGAACGACAAGCCCTACGGCTTCGCCAACTTCCTCCGCGCCGCCCGCTTCGACAACGCGGTCGCCAACGGCAAGGTGCTCTCGAAGGAAGAATCGACCTCTGGGTCCGGCAACGGCGAATTCAGGTACGTCACCTACAAGGTCGAACTTTCCCGCAAGACCGGCACCGGCATGTACGACATGCACAAGCGGGCGCCGGTGCGGACCGAGGAATCGGGCTTCGTCATCCCGAGCCAGAACGAGTGGATCAAGGCTGCCTACTACGACCGGACCGGCGGCGGCACCTACTCGTACTGGTGGTACCCGACCGACGTCGCCAGCCCCTTCCTCTCCGGCCACTCGCCGGAACAGGTGACGCTCGACCCGGAGACCGGTGACGTCACCAACGCCCACGGCCAGTCGCTGGCCAACTTCCACGCCGAAGGGCAGGCGGCGCCGTACTGGTGCCCGTCGAACCAGACCCAGGAAGCGTGCGAAACCGTCAACCCGTTCCACATGCCGCCGAAGGCCTACAAGAAGGCCTTCCAGGGCAGCCTCAGCACGGTCGGCCAGGCGGGGACCTTCGGGCCTTGGGGCACGCTCGAACAGGGCGGCAACGCGGTCGAGTGGACCGACACGATCACGCCGCCTCCGTTCGGCGCCAAGGGCCACCGGGTGTGGCGGCGCCTGCACGGCGGCGTCCCCAACGCGCCGCTCTACCAACTGTGGCTCTCGGCGGTCGGCCTGCAGCCGCAGGACAACACCTTCTTCACCGCGACTTACCCGTGGCTCGGCTTCCGGATCGGCGTGATCGGCGAAGGGTCCGGCGGCAAGTGAACAATCTCCTGCCGATGAACCGCCATCGCGTCACCCTCGTCGTCCTCGGCCTGATCGCGGTCCTGACGCTCGCCCTCGCGGCGGGCGCCACGGCGAAACCGGCCAAGAAACCCGGCAGCAGCAGCTCCGAACACGTGCAGCCGCCGGTCGAAACCAGCGAAGGGAGCCTCGAACAGCTGCCGGGGCGGCTCGGCTGCCTCGCCGAGGGCAAAGCCTCGGTCAAACTCTGCGGCCGCGCGCGGGCGCTGAAGGGCCCCGGCCCGGGGGTCGGCTCGCGGGCGATCGCGATCAGCCCGGACGGGCGCAACGTCTACGTCGCCGCTTCCGGCAGCGACTCGATCGCGGTCTTCGACCGCAGCCGGGCCACCGGCGCGCTCACCCAGCCGAAGGGCAAACGGGGCTGCGTCGCCTCGGTCATCGGCAAGGCGAAAGGGGCGCGGGAATGCGGCCTCGCGATCGGCCTCGACGGGCCGAACTCGGTCGCGGTCAGCCCCGACGGGCGCAACGTCTACGCGACCGCGCGCGGCGGCGCCTCGGTCATCACCTTCCACCGCAACCGCCTCACCGGGCAGCTGCGCCAGCTGCCGCCGTCGGCCTCCGGCTGCATCTCCGGCCTGCCGATCCCGGGGTGCACCGCGGGCCGGGCGCTGAAGTGGCCCGACGTGGTCGTCGTCTCCCCCGACGGCAAGAACGTCTACGTCGGCGACTTCGCCGGCTCCGGCGTGATCTCGTTCGCGCGGGCCGGCAAGGCGGGGGCGCTGACCCAGCTCTCCGGCACCGCCGGCTGCATCACCGAAGCGGGCGCCGAAGGCTGCGCCAAGGGCGTGCAGATGAACCACGTCGAGGGCCTGGCGATCAACCCGAGCGGCACCGCCGTCTACGCCGCGGCGGCCTTCTCGAGCGCGGTCGACTTCCTCGCCCGCGACGCGTCCACGGGGGCGCTCAGCCAGAGCGGCTGCGTCACCAGCGAAAAGGTCAGCGGCTGCTCGCTCGGCTACGAGTTCGGCGGCGTCAACGCGCTCTCGTTCGCGCCCTCGGGCGGCGACGTGTACGCGACGTCCCTGACCAGCAACAGCCTCACCACCTTCCAGTCGCTCCTCGGCGGGGTCGGCGTCAGCCAGCCCCCCGGCCCGGAACGGCAGGTGGAAAAGGAAGAAGGCCCGGGCAAGGAAACGGTGGCCGCGCCGGAAGGGACGCCGAGCCCGGACGGCTGCACCGTCTTCCTGCGCTCGCCCGGCTGCGGCTTCGGCCGCGCGATGCAGGCGCCCGAGGGCCTCGACGTGTCCCCGGACGGGACGAGCATCTACGTCGCCGCCTTCCAGACCGGCGCGATCGACGTCTTCGACCGTGACCCCGAATCCGGCGTCGTCACCCAGAAGCCGGGGCCGCGCGGCTGCGTCGCGCCGCACAAAGTCCATGGCTGCACGCTGGGGCGGGCGCTCGGCGGGGCCGGCTCGCTGGTCGTCAGCCCCGATGGCAAGAACGTCTATTCGACCGCGCAGTTCAGCAACGCCGTCGACGTCTTCAGGAGGATCAAATGACCGAGGAGGAGCGCCGCGAGCGCGGCCTGACCCGTAAACAGCTGCTCGGCACCGGGGCGGGGGCCGCGGCGGCCGCGATGCTCGCGCCGGGACTGGGGCTGGACAAGGCCTTCGCCGCGGGCAAAGGCGGCGCCCAGGGGATCGGCGGCAAGAACGTGATCCTCTTCCTCACCGACCAGGAGCGGGAGATCCAGCACTTCCCGCCCAACTGGATGCGGGAGAACCTGCCCGGGATGCGGCGGCTGAAGCGCCACGGCCTGAGCTTCGAATCAGCCTGCACGTCGGCCTGCATGTGCTCGCCGTCGCGCTCCAGCCTGATGACCGGCTATTTCCCGGCGCAGCACGGCGTCAAATACACGCTCGAGTCGAACATGCCGGACACGAAATATCCGCAGGTGGAACTGCCGACGACGCTGCCGAACCTCGGCACGGTGATGAGGGCGGCGGGCTACAGCGTCGTCTACAAGGGCAAGTGGCACTGCTCGAAACCGGCGGGCGAAGTGGCGGAGCCCTCGGACCTGGCGAAGTACGGCTTCGACCGCTGGGACCCGCCGGATGCGGGCGCCAACCAGAGCGTCCCCGAGGCGGGCGGCGGCGTCACCAACAACGACGGCCGGATCATGGAATCGGAGGGCAACGCGCAGCAGGCGACCGAAGGCGCGCTGCAGTACCTCAACACGATCGCCGGCAAAGAAGAACGGTTCTTCCTCGTCATCTCCTTGGTCAACCCGCACGACGTCCTCTTCTACCCGAGCCGGACCTTCGAGGAATCGGGCTACGACGACTCCTGGCTGGCCGGCGAAGTCGAACTGCCGCCGACCTACGAGGAAGACCTCGGCACCAAGCCGAGCGTGCAGGAATCGTTCCGGCGCGTCATGAGCCTCACCGGCGAACCGAAGAGCGACGCCGAAAAACGCGCCTACCTGAACTTCTACGCCAACCTGATGCGCTCCTCGGACAACTACGTGGTCGAAGTCCTCGACAGCCTCGAAAAACACGGCCTGCTCGACGACACCCTGATCATCCGTACCTCCGACCACGGCGAGATGGGCCTCTCCCACGGCGGCCTCCGGCAGAAGAACTTCAACTTCTACGAGGAGACCCTGAAAGTCCCGCTCGTCTACTCGAACCCGAAGATGTTCCCGCGGCCGGTCACCTCCGACGCCCTCGTCTCCCACGTCGACCTCCTCCCCACGCTCGCGAGCCTGGCGGGCGCGCCGAAGTCGGCACGTCGCAACTGGCAGGGCGTCGACTACTCGGACATCGTGCTCAACCCCCACCGCGGCGGCTCGCCCCAGGACTACGTCGCCTTTACCTACGACGACTTCCAGTCCGGGCAGAAGACGGGTCCCTACCCCAAAGAGCCGAACCACGTGACCAGCATCCGCGAGAAGCGCTGGAAGCTCGCCAAGTACTCCGACATCACCACCACCGTCGACAAGTCGACCGGCGCGATCGCCGAGAAGCCAGGCCCCAAGCCTCCCCAGTGGGAGATGTACGACCTGAAGACGGACCCCTACGAGGAAGTCAACCTCGCCTTCGAAGGCTACGAACGCACCGCGGTCCAAGAGCGAGAATTCCTCCGCCTGAAAAAGAAGCTGGCAAAGGTGGAAAAAACCCGCCTCCGCCCCCTGGCGAAGTCCGCATAACCCGCGTTCCCCCCGCGCCGAGGGGGGAGAGAATTCAGCGCTGAGTGACTTCACCGTGTTATGGCACGGTCAACTCACTCAGCGCGGAGCGCGGCGGCGTGGGATCTGGCGCGACGGCAACATGGGGTGCTGACGCGGCGGGATCTCGAAGGGCTCGGGTTCTCGAGAGAGGGCATCGACCACCGGCTCCAGAGCGGGCGCCTGCACCTGATCGCGCGGGGCGTCTATGCCGTGGGACGACCGGAGCTGACTCCGCGGGGGCGGTGGATGGCAGCCGTGCTGGTGTGTGGGGACGGGGCGGCGCTCAGCCACCGCAGCGCCGCCGAGCTCTGGGGGATCGGATACGAGGAGAAAAGGCGGATCCACGTCAGCATCCGCAGGCACAGCCGGTTGGAGCGGCCGGGGATCCAGGTCCACGCTCGCGCGTCGTTGCCGGAGCGGAGCGTGGTGCGGCGGTTCGGGATTCCGGTCACGACCCCGGTGCAGACGCTGATCGACCTCGCCACCGAACTGAAGCTCCTGCGGCTGGAGCGGGCGGTCAACGAGGCGGACAAGCTCGACCTGGTCGACCCGGAAGCGCTCCGCAGGGCGCTCGACGCCTATGTCGGCATGCCGGGGGTCCGGACCCTGCGCACGATGCTCGACCGCCACACGTTCCGCCTGTCGGATTCCGACCTGGAGATCTACTTCCGTCCCCTGGCCATCGCCGCCGACTTTCCCCTGCCGCTGACCAAACACTGGGTCCTCGGCTACGAAGTGGACTTCTGGTTCCCCGACCATGGCCTCGTCGTCGAGACCGACGGGCTGCGCTACCACCGCACGCCCTCCCAGCAGGCCCGGGCCGCCAAACGCGACCAGAAGCACACCGCCGCGGGACTCCGCGTCCTGCGCTTCACCCACTGGCAGATCGCCCACGCGCCGAACGAAGTCACGGACGTGCTGCACCAGGTGAGAGCCGTCGCTACTTCCTGAGCTTCTCCCCGGCCTCGACCCAGAGCGGATCGACGTCGTCCCCCCGTCCCTCGGCGTGCAGCTGCGCGCACCGGGAGATGAGCTCCGACAGCACCGCCACCGCCTCCGTGT
Organism: uncultured Actinomycetes bacterium; assembly: GCA_937907435.1. Lineage (GTDB taxonomy): Bacteria > Actinomycetota > Thermoleophilia > Solirubrobacterales > 70-9 > VAYN01. The sequence continues at coordinate 43,112 of CALCIA010000139.1, read as the reverse complement.
CCCCCATCGCCGCGAGCCGGTCGAGGCCCAGCGCGTACAGGTAGTCACCGGCCAGCAGGGCGAGATCCGGGTCGTAGTCGGCGAGCAGTCGCGACTCCGCGTAATGCAGCAGGTAGCCCTCGCGCACGGCCTCCATGACGACGGCGTACTCGTCGGCGGGCTCGGTCGGTCCCGCCACCTCGACCACGTGCCCGGCGATCGGCGTGTCCTCCTCGCGCAGCTGCCGGGCGAGCTCGTGGAGCGCGCTCACCCGAGGACCTCGCGCAGCGCCTCGCCCGCGGCCTCGAGCGTCCGGTCGACGCTTGCCTCGTTGTGCGCCAGGGAGACGAACCAGGCCTCGAACTGGGCCGGCGGCGGGTACACGCCGCGATCCAGCAGCGCGCGGCAGAAGTGGGCGTGGGCCTCGGTGTCGCAGGCGGTCGCGTCGGCGAAGTTCCGCACCGGCACCTCGCTGAAGAAGAGGGTCACGAGCCCCGGCACCCGCGCCACCTGCAACGGCCGGCCGGCCGCCAGCGCCTCGAACCCGTCGGCCAGGCGGTCGGTCAGCGCGCCCAGGCGCGCGTAGGCCGCGGCGTCGAGCCCGTCGAGCGTCGCCAGCCCGGCGGCGGCCGCGAGCGGGTTCCCCGAGAGCGTCCCGGCCTGGTAGACGTCCCCGGCCGGCGCGATCCGTTCCATCGCCTCACGGGGCCCGGCGAACGCCGCCGCCGGGAGCCCGCCGCCGATGATCTTGCCCATCACGGTCAGGTCCGGTTCGATCCCGAACAGTTCCTGGGCGCCGCCGCGCGCCACCCGGAAGCCGGTGATCACCTCGTCGAAGATCAGTTGCGTCCCCGCCGCCCGGGTCGCGTCGCGGAGGAACTCGAGGAAGCCCTCCTCGGCCGGGACGACGCCCATGTTCGCCGCGACCGGCTCGGCGAGCAGCGCCGCGACCTCGTGCTCGGCCAGCGCCGCCTCGACCGCGGCGCGGTCGTTCCACGGCACCACCACGGTCAGCGCCGCCATCGCGGGCGGCACGCCGGGGCTGCCGGGCACCGAGAGCGTCGCCATCCCCGAGCCGCCCTCGGCGAGGAGGCCGTCGGAGTGGCCGTGGTAGGCGCCGGCGAACTTGACCACGACCTCGCGGCCGGTGATCGCCCGCGCCAGGCGCACGGCGCTCATCGCCGCCTCGGTGCCGGAGCTGGTCATCCGCACCATCTCCACCGACGGGAAGCGCGCCGCGACCTCTTCGGCCAAGCGCACCTCGATCGCGGTCGCGGCGCCGTAGCTCGTCCCCCGCTTGGCGGCCTCGATCACTGCCGAGACCACAGCCGGGTCGGCGTGTCCGAGGATCAGCGGGCCCCAGGAGCAGACCCAGTCGATATAGCGGTTGCCCTCGACGTCGACCAGCTCGGCGCCTTCGCCGCGCTCGATGAAGATCGGCTCGCGGCCGATCTGGCGCATCGCCCGGACCGGTGAGTTGACCCCGCCCGGCAGAACCTGCAGGGCGCGCTCGTAGACGGCCACTCTAGGAGTGAGCCGCCTCCCACTCGGCGTAGTCCGGGGTGAAGTAATGGAGGCGGATCTTCTTGTACTCGGTCGAGGAGTAGAGCGTGGCGCGGTCGTCCGGGCCGAGGTCGCACTTCTCGGCGATCGAGTCGAGCACCGCGTCGCACTCCTCTTTGGAGCGGCCGTGGGCCATCGTGAAGACGCTGTAGGGCCAGTCGTCGTAGGTCGGTCGCTCGTAGCAGTGGCTGATCCCGCGGGTCGCCGCCATGCGGCCGCCGATCTCGAGGACCTGGTCCTTGGGGACCTTCCAGACCCCCATCCCGTTGGCCGAGAAGCCGGCGCGGCGGTGGAAGAGGATCGCGGCGACGCGACGCAGGATCTTGCGATCGACCATGGCGCCGAGGTGCGCGAGAAGGTCATCGGTCGAGATCCCGAGCTCCTGGGCGGCCTCGTCGTAGGGGCGCTCGACCGCCTTCATCGGGCCCTGCAGCGCCTTGATGACCGCGATGTCCTGGTCGTCGTAGGGCTGCGCTTCGAGCTCGCGCGGCGGCGCGGCCTCGACCGCGGCGGCCAGCGCGTCGGTCCCCTTCTCCATCTCCAGGTTCATGTTGATCTTGAAGAGGACGAGGGTCGGCAGTTCGCGCATCGAGATCGCGCCGGTCTCCTCCATCAGCGCCTCGATCGACCCCTTCAGGCCGAGCTTCGAGTCCGGCGGCGTGGCGATCGTGAACCAGAGGTTGAAGTCGTGGGTGCGCAGGTAGTTGTGCGAGACGCCCGGGTGGGCGTTGACGATCCGCGCCGCCCGCTGCGGGTTGTCGGAGTCGACTTTGGCGGCGACCAGCATCGATTCGTAGCCGAGCGCGCGGGTGTCGAAGATCGGCGTGATCTCGCGGATGATCCGGCCGTCGAGCAGCCGCTGGGTGCGGGCGAGCACGTCCGCGAGCTCCAGGTCGGCCTCACCGGCGACCAGCGCGAACGGTTCGGGGTCGAGCGGGAAGTTCGACTGCAGGAGGTTCATCAGGCGCTTGTCGGTCTCGTCCAACGGGATCGCCGATCCGCCCTTGCGCGTGCGCGCCTTCGACATAGGTGCTTTCGCTGACGTCTTCACTGAAGCCAACCTGCGGCCTCCTTCGCGTAGTAGGTGATGATCGCGTCGGCGCCGGCCCGACGCAGCCCGGTCAGCGTCTCGAGGACGGCTTCCCGCTCGTCCAGCCAGCCGTTCAGGGCGGCGGCTTTCAGGGCGGAGTACTCGCCCGAGACATGGTAGGTGGCGATCGGCGCTCCGGTCGCCTCCTTGACGCGGCGGATGATGTCCATGTAAGGGGTGGCGGGCTTGACCATCAGCATGTCGGCGCCCTCTTCGAGGTCCAGTTCGGCCTCGCGGACGCCTTCGGCGCCGTTGGCCGGATCCATCTGGTACCCGCGCCGGTCGCCGAAGCCGGGGGTCGACTCGGCGGCATCGCGGAACGGCCCGTAGAACGCCGAGGCGTACTTGGCGCTGTAGGCGATGATCGGCACTTCCGGGTGGCCCTCCTCGTCGAGCTGATAACGGATCGCGCCGACCCGGCCGTCCATCATGTCGCTCGGCGCGACCGCGTCGGCGCCCGCGTCGGCGTGGGAGATCGCGGTTTTGGCGATCAGCTCGACGCTGAGGTCGTTCTGGACCTTGCCGTCGGCGTCGGGGATGCCGCAGTGGCCGTGGTCGGTGTACTCGCAGAGGCAGACGTCGGTGATCACGGTGAGGTCCGGGTGGGCCTCCTTCAGCGCCCGGATCGCCATCTGCACGATCCCCTCGTCGTCGTAGGCGCCGGAGCCGACCTCGTCCTTGTCGGCCGGGATGCCGAAGAGCAGCATCGACCCGATCCCCGCCGCGGCGACCTCGCCGGCGTGCTCGACCAGGTTGGAGATCGAGTAGCGCTCGACGCCGGGCATCGAGGGGATCTCCTCGCGGACGTTCTCGCCGGCGACGACGAAGGCGGGCATGATCAGGTGCGCCGGGGAGAGGTCGGTCTCGCGCACGAGGGCGCGGAAGGTGTCGCTCGCGCGCAGGCGGCGCAGGCGGGTGGCGGGGAAGGGCATCGCTTTCAGTCTAGGGAAGGTCCGGGGGTGTCCCTTCCCGGACAAGCCCGGCTTCGCCGGCTTTGAGTGTCCGGGAAGGGACACCCCCGGACCTTCCTCACCGGGCGTTACGTTTCTTCGCGTGCAGGCACGGGGGTTGGTCAAGCGCTTCGGCGACCGGGAGGCTTTGCGGGGGGTCAGCTTCGAGGCCCAGGCGGGGGAGCTTGTGGCGGTGATCGGGCCGAACGGGGCCGGGAAGACGACGTTGCTCTCCATTTTGGCGGGGATTCAGGGGGCGGACGGCGGCGAGGTCGAGACCGGGGACGGGGCGGTCGGGTGGGTGCCGCAGCAGGCGGCGCTCTATCGGCGGCTGACGGTGGAGGAGAACCTGATGCTCTTCGCGCGGCTCGAGAAGCACGAGGATCCGGGGCGCTCGGTGGCGGAGATGCTGGAGCTGACCGGGCTCGGGGACCGACGGGGGGAGATCGTCGCGCGGCTCTCGGGCGGCAACCAGCAGCGGATCAACATCGCGATCGGCCTGCTGTCGCGGCCGGGCGTGCTGCTGCTCGACGAGCCAAGCGTCGGGCTCGACCCGCGGCAGCGGGCGCGGCTCTGGGACTTCGTCGCCGGCCTCGCCGGGCGCGGGACGACGGTGATCTTCTCCACCCACGACATCCAGGAGGCGGAGCGCTACGGCAACCGGATGCTGGTGCTGGCCGACGGCGAGGCGCTCTTCGACGGCTCCGCCGACGAGCTCCGCGAGGCGGTCCGCACCGAGGCGCCGGAGGCCGCCGACCGCGATTTCGAGACCGCGTTCGTCGCCTACCTCCACCACCGGGGGCACTGACCGTGCGCTGGCTGCTGCTCAAGGACCTGCAGATCCTCCGCCGCTCGCCGCTGCAGGCGGTGCTGCTGGTCGCCTACCCGGTGCTGATCGCGGTGCTGGTCGGGCTTGCCGTCTCCCGCGGGCCGGAGAAGCCGCGGGTCGCACTGCTGAACGAAGTGCCCACCAACGCGCGCGTCAGCCTCAGCGGCAAGAAGCTCCCCTCGGCGAACGTCCAGCGGCGGATCTGCGCCAAGGTCGAATGCGTCCACGTCGGCTCCCGCGACGAGGCGATGGCCAAGGTCGAATCAGGCGACGTGCTGGCGGCGCTGATCCTGCCCGAAGACCTGGTCAACAAGATCAACTCGCTCTCCACCCTCTCCCCCGGCACGCCGAAGGTCGAAGTCCTGGTCAACGAATCCGACCCGCTGAAGGCGAGCATGGTCGACGACAAGATCGAAGCGCTGCTCGCGCAGGCGAACCTGACCCTGGCCAAGCGGATCGCGGTCGAAGGCGGCCGGTACCTGAACCTGGTGATCCGCGGGGGCAACCTGCCGGTGCTCGGCGGCGGGGTCCACATCCTCGGCCTGCAGGCGAGCGCCCACATCCTCGAAGCGATCGAACCGGCGCTGCCGAACGGGCCGCTCAAGGTGGCGCTCTCCCAGGTGACCGAATTCGCCAAGCAGGCGGGCGAAAACCTCGACATCGCCGGGCCGCTGATCAACCGCCTCGCCCAGCCGATCACGGTCGAGAAGGTCGCGGTCGGCGGCTCTTCGCCGCCGCTGGAAACCTTCGCGATCGCCGTCGCCGCGACCCTCACCCTGGCCTTCGTGGCGGTGCTGCTCGTCGCCGGCTCGCTCGCTCTGGAGCGCGAGGAGAACGCCTTCCCGCGCCTCACCCGCGGGCTCGTCTCGAGCGAGGCGCTGCTCGGCGAGAAGGTCCTGCTCGGGATCGTCGTCGGCCTCGTGGTGACGATCCTGATGCTGGCCGGGCTGACGATCTTCGTGCCCTTGGAATGGAGCCGCGTCGGCCTCTGGCTGGCGGCGATCGTGGTCGGCGGCGCGTCCCTGGCGGCGGCGGGCTCGGCGCTCGGCGCGGCGGCCCGCGAGGTACGCGCGGTCTCCCTGCTCGCCTTCATGGTGACCCTGCCGGTCGCCTTCCTCTCCCTCGTCCCCGCGGGCACGGTCGGCCGCGGCCTCTACGACGTGATCAAGGTGATCACCGCCCTCTTCCCGTTCAAGCCGGCGCTGGAAGCGATGACCTCGGCGCTCGAAGCCGGCAACGGCGGCATCGGCGCGCCGCTCCTGCACCTGGCGATCCTCGCCGTCGCCTACGCGCTCATCGCCCGCCTGGCCCTGCGCCGCTTCACCCGGGTCTGACTTTTGTCGCAGCTCGCGGTCGATGGGCCAAAAACCGGACTATGTGGCAGGTTTTCGGCCCATCGGCGGGAGGGGGCGGAGGCCGCCGCGTTTCACGTGGTGGAGGATGGACTCTGGGACGGTGAGGTCCGGGGTCAGGGCGGCGCGGACGCGGTCGATCATCGCCGGCGTCGTCGACTCGGGGAAGACGCGGTCGGCGGCGGGGATCGCGGCGAGGGCCACGGGCGCGCCGTCGACGAGCAGCGGGCCGTGGACGCTGATGAAGGCGTCGATCTCGCGCGGGCCCTCTCCCCCGATCTCGTAGGTGGCGCTGAAGTCGGCGAGCTGCTCGAGCCGGTAGTTCTCGCCCTCGGTCGCGGCGATCGCCTCGAGCTGGGCGGCGCTGGGGAAGACGAGGTGGACGTCGGCGACGGTGCCGGGGCTGGCGACGACCGCGGCTGGGACCGAGCCGTACCTCGTGACGTGGGCGGAGTAGACGACGTCCCAGCCGCTGAGCGCGATCCGCAGCACCGCGATCGGCTCCGGCGGCAGGTGGGCGAGCTTGCGGGTCAGGGCCTCCGGCGAGGCATTCGCCCCGTAGGCGAGCAGCGCCCGCCGTCCGTCGACGTCGATCTCCTGCGGCGGCGCCGGAAGGGTCCGGTCGCCGAGCAGGACGAAGGACCCCGCGGGCGGATCGTACGGATAGGCAAGCGCCCGCCGGACCAGCTCCTCGTCGTCGGGGCGCATCGCCACGCCTCGCACCTTAGAGTCGCGGCATGCGGCTGCTCTTCATCGGCGACGTGGTCGGGGGGCCCGGGCGGCGGGGGCTGCGGGAGACGATGCCCTCGCTGCGGGAGCGCTACGCGCCGGACCTGATCGTCGTCAACGGGGAGAACTCGGCGGGCGGCATGGGGATCACCGAGCGCACCGCCAACGACATCTTCGACACCGGCGCCGCGGTCATCACCTCCGGCAACCACGTGTATCGCCACCGTGATGCCTACCCGTTCCTCGAACGCGCCGACCGCGTGATCCGCCCCGCCAACTACCCGAGCGGCAACCCCGGCCGCGGCTACACCGTGGTCGCGGCGGGCGGGATGCGGGTCGGCGTGATCAACCTCAGCGGCGGGGTCGGGCTGAAGGTCGCGCGCTCGCCCTTCGACGCGGTCGACGCGATCCTCGAGCGGATCGAGGCCGATGCCGTGATCGTCGACTTCCACGCCGAGGTGACCAGCGAGAAGGTGGCGATGGGCTGGCACCTCGACGGCCGCGTCGCCGCGGTGCTCGGCACCCACACCCACGTCCCGACCGCCGACGGCCGCGTCCTCCCCAAGGGCACCGCGTTCATCTCCGACGTCGGCATGACCGGGGCGCGGCAGAGCATCCTCGGGGTGCGGATCGAGGACGCGCTCGGCGCGCTGATCACGCAGATGCCGACCCGCTTCGAGACCGCCGACGAGGACCTCTGGGTGATGGGCGCGGTGGTCGACGTCAACCGGTCGGGACTGGCGGACTCGATCGAGCCGGTGATGGTTCCGGCGGTCGGCGGCGCCTGAGCGGCCACCTGAGGTCGGGGACCTCGTCGGGGTCCGGCTCCTCGGTCCGCTCGAGCAGCGCCAGGGCGACCAGCATGAGCGGGAAGAACCAGACGATGTAGAGGTAGAACCAGTGGTGCAGGGTGAGCTGGACGCCGATGATCAGCGCCGCCGAGAGCGCCGCCACCTGCAGCAGCGACTTCTTGCGCGGGACGAAGGCGAGCGCCAGCGCCAGCGCGCCGGTGGCCGCGAGGATCGCGATCCGCAGCCATTCGAGCGATTCGACCTGGCCCCAGATGCTGAACGGGGAGGTGCGGCCGGCCTGGGCGGCGATCGTGCGCTCGTAGAAGGTGTGGAGGCCGGGGTCGAGCGCGGGCCAGAGCATCGCCGCGACCGTGACCGCGGCGAAGCCGCCCGCGTAGGCCGCCAGCTTGCGGGGGCGCCAGCCGTCGAGGGTGAGCAGCATCGGGGCCATCACCAGCGGCACGAACTTCGCCCAGGTCGCGAGCGCCAGGGTCACGCCGCGCCACAGGGGCTTGGCGAGGAGGACCAGCGTCGCCACCAGCAGCGCGGCGATCAGCGAGTCGTTGGAGTCGGACTCGAGGACGTAGGCGGTGTACGGGAAGGCGGCCCAGCCGAAGGCGAGGATCGTCCCCAGGCGGCGGCCCGCCGGTCCCGGCCGGATGCGGATCCCGAGCAGCAGGAGCAGGGCGAAGGTGGCGATGTCGAAGGTGATCGAGGCGCCGTGGGCGGCGGGCAGGTCGTCCCATTCGCCCGAGTAGGGCCAGATCGCCTCGAACGGCACGTAGGCGGCGTAGTTGACCGGGCCGTAGGTGTCGCCGGAGTGGATGTCTTCCGGGAAGTCGCCGTAGAGCGGTTCGCCGTGGACGATCTTGTCGGCGCCGACGACCCCCGCGTAGCCGACGTCGATCGCCCCCGCGTCCGCCATGTTGAGGCCGACGCGGAAGCCCATCAGGAAGAGCGCCGCGACCAGCAGCCAGAGGGTCGGCCAGACCGGGCGCAGGCCGGCGCCGCGCCCGCGGAAGCCGATCCACAGGCAGCGCGCGAGCAGGTAGACGAGGACCGGATAGGCGAGCGGCACCGAGACGCCGATGTCGCCGCGGTTGAAGAAGAAGTGGGAGACGCCGAAGCCGATCAGCACCAACAGGTCGAGGTTGGCGATGCGGCGCAGGCGCCGCCAGTCGGTCAGGCCGACGAGGAAGAGGAGGCAGAGCGGCACCCAGATGAACGGCGAGTTGAGCGAATGGGCGAACTCGCCGGAGTAGCCGCGCGCCATTTCCCAGGCCACCTGGTAGCCGGTCCAGGACTCGGTCACCTCGCCGGTCTTCGGGTCGACCATCACCAGCGCGTACTCGCGGTCGCCTTCGAACCAGCCGACTTCCCAGCGTTCGTTCTTGAAGACCGGGCTCGGGATCAGGTCCGGGTGGACGTGGGTCTCCGCCGTGACATTCGGGTCCCGCGCCGCGGCCTGCGTCGCTTCGGCCGCGGTGATGTCGCCGGGCGCGGGCTTTTCTTCCTTCGCCGCCGCCGCCGTCGTGGGCGCGAGCAGCGCAAGGGCGACCAGCAGCGCGAGCAGCGCCGCCGCCCGCCGCGCCATCACCTCCCCCCCACCCCGAAGTGCTCGAGGATCGCCGGGGTGACGTCGCGCAGGCTCCAGCGCTCGCGCTCGTCCGCGGACTCCGGGCCGCAGCCGACGAAGAGCAGCGGGCCGAGGCTGTCGCCCGCGTGCAGGGACCCGTGGCTGCCGCCGCCCGCGTGGCTCTCGCCGCCCCAGTCGACCGCCTCGAACCCCTCCGCCAGCGAGAGCACCCAGTCGCCCGAGTGCGGCGCGGTCAATGCGGACCACACCCGCTGCAGCGGGTCGGGATAGGTCTCGCTGCGCAGCTTGCCGTCCGTGATCCCGGCCTCCAGGACGCCGAGCTCGCCCTCGAGCTCCCAGCGCCCGCCGCGCTGATCGGCGACGTCGTCACCGGGCCGGAAGCGCAGCCGCTCGCCGCGGCGCTCGACCGTCGCCCACTCGTCGCCCGCGGCGGGCATCCCCGGCTCGGGCCGGTAGAGCGGCGCGCCCTCGGCGTCGAGGAGGCGGCAGACCAGGTCGACGCCCTCGATCTCGGCCAGCCTCTCCCCCACCGCGGTCGGGTCGGCGCGCTCGCCCTCGCCGGGCAGCAGGTAGACGTGGGCGGCGCGGCTGGTCGGGCTGACCGCGAGCTGGGCCAGCTCCGGCCGCTCCTCGGAGGGCTGCAGGACCGACCACTCGGCGCCGAGGATCTCGGCCAGCGGCAGGCCCCGCTCGACCGGCGTGTGGGCGTGGTCGGCGACCAGGATCACCGCGTGCTCCTCGAGGAAGGGGTCCATCCCACCCGCCTGCTCGACCAGCGTGCCGAAGCAGTCGTCGGCCCTGGCGATCGACTCGACCGAGGCCTCGGGCCCGTGGCGGTGCGAGTAGTTGTCGGTGTCCGGCAATGAGAGCAGGAGGAAGTCGAAGCCGTCCTCCTTCATCAGCTCGACCGCGCAGCAGGCGGCGTAGGGATCGCGGGCGCCGGGGATCGAGGTCGACTTGCAGGGGGTCGGGCGGCTCGCGTAGAGGTCGCCGTAGAAGAGCTCGGCCGGGCCCCAGGTGTGGTGGCGGAACTTCAGCCGGGTCGCGTCGACCGCCCGCCGCATCAGCCCGTCGAGCGAGACCTCGTGGCGGTGGCGGCCGCGGTAGATCAGGTACGGCGTGCAGGCGGTGCGCTCGCCGGCGTCGTCGAGCTGCTCGAAGAGGGTCTCGATCTCGGGGCTCAGGTGGGCCAGGTTCATGTTGTAGACGAGGTCGTAGAGGGCGCGGAAGACGCCGAAGGCGCGGGTCGCCTCAAGCGAGGTCCCGTACTCGACGTAGCGCCGCTCGAGCCGGTGGTACCAGTTCATGCCGCTGATCCAGTGGCGGTCGGCGCCGACCCCGGTGACCATCTCGGCGCAGGCGACCGGCGTCACCGAGGGGAAGCTGGAGACGCAGTCCTCGACCAGCACCCCGCGCTCGACCAGGGCGCCGAAGTGCGGCGCCCGGCCCTCGTCGATCGCGCGCCGCAGCATGTCGGTGCGCAGCGAGTCGACGTAGGTGAGGATCAGCTTCTTGCGCCCGTGGGCAGTCATTCGCTGAGTCCGATCATCGTGGACGGCCGACCTCGGCCGCCGCAGGTCCCGTTAACGGAGGACGCGGAGGCCGGCGTGTTTGCGCTGCGCCCGCCGGTGGCGGCTGTAGCCGAGCCAGATCAGCGCGATCGCGACGGCGATGATCGCCCACGGCACCAGCAGGGCGATCGCCAGCACGACAAGCGCCGCCAAGGCGACGATGAAGCCGAGCGCCCCGGCCCCGCTGCCCTCGCGGCGCGAGGCGCCGAAGACGAGGTCGGAGATCACCAGGCAAGCCGCGCCCGCGCCGACCGCGGCGAGGATCGCGCCGAGCACGCTGTCGATCAGGAAGCCGACGACGAGGCCCACGATCGCCGCCAGCAGGACCATCCGCCCGCGGGCCGAGCCCGTGGTGCCGGTGGTGCCGGCGAGCATGCCGATCGCGATGCCGATGCCGAGGTCTTGAAGCAAATCCACGGCCGTGAAACCTAACGGTTGAGGGCACCATGGCGACAATCCGGCACACTTCTCGCATGACCGAGGTACCCCAGCCGCCCCACAGACGCCGCGCCCACACCTCGACCCGGGACCTCGAGCGCTACGCCGGGCTCTTCGCCGAGCGGACCACCGTGATGCGCTCCTCGGCGATGCGCGACCTGATGGCGGTGACCGCGCGCCCGGAAGTGATCTCGCTGGCCGGCGGCCTCCCGGACACCTCGACCTTCCCGCCGGAGAGCCTCGCCGCCCAGATGAGCAAGATCGCCGCCGAGTCGGCGGCGGCGGCACTCCAGTACGGGCCGACCGAGGGCTTCGACGAGACCAAAGACTGCATCGTCGAGGTGATGGCCGCCGAGGGGATGCTGCCCGACCCCGACGACATCGTCATCACCACCGGCGGCCAGCAGGCGATCGACCTCGTCACCAAGACCCTGGTCGACCCTGGCGACGTGGTGATCTGCGAGGCACCGACCTACCCGGGCGCGGTGCCGGTCTTCTGCAGCTACCAGGCCGACGTCCGCCAGGTCGAGATGGACGGCGACGGGATGCGGATCGACCTGCTCGAAGCGCTGCTCGCCGAGCTGAAGGCCGAGGGGCGGCGGCCGAAGTTCATCTACACGGTGCCGAGCTTCCAGAACCCGGGCGGGGTCACACTCTCGCTCGAGCGGCGCGCGCGTCTGGTCGAGCTCGCGCGCCGTCACGAGATCCTCGTGGTCGAGGACAACCCCTACGGGATGCTCCGTTACGGCGGCGAGGCGCTGCCGCCGCTCTACCAGCTCGACGGCGGCGACTTCGTCATCTACCTGGGGACGTTCTCCAAGATCCTCTCCCCCGGCATCCGCCTCGGCTGGGTCGTGGCGCCGCCGCCGGTGCTGGAGAAAGTCGTCCTCGGCAAGGGCGCGACCGACCTCTGCACCTCCACCCTCACCCAGTTCTTCGTCCGCCAATACTTTGCCGAAGGCGGCTGGAAGCGTTATGTCGGAGAGCTGGTCGACCTCTACCGCGGGCGGCGCGACACGATGCTGGAGGCACTCGCCGAGCACTTCCCGGCCGCGGCGACCTGGACCGAACCGGAAGGCGGCCTGTTCATCTGGGCGACGCTACCCGAGTACATCGACACCGGCGACCTGCTGGCGAAGGCGCTGCGCTCCGACGTCGCCTTCGTGCCGGGGCAGGCGGCCTACGTGGACGGGCGCGGGAAGAACTCGATGCGGCTGAACTTCAGCGGCGTGAACGACGAGGAAATCCGCGAGGGCATCGCCCGCATCGGGCGGGTGATCCGCGAACAGGTGGAGCTCTACGAGGCGCTGGCGCCGGGGCAGGGCTCCGCCGCGGCCGGCCCCGGCACACCCGGACGTGAGGCCGAGGACCTGCCCGCCGATGCGGCCGCTGAGGCAGAGGACGCGCCGGCCGAGGATGCCGCCAGCAACGTCGTGCCGCTGCGCAAGGAAGCGAACGGGTGAAGGTCGCGGTCCTCAAGGGCGGCCGGTCCCTGGAGCGAGGCGTCTCGCTCCGCTCCGGCGCCCGGGTCGAGGACGCGCTCGACCGGCTCGGCCACGAGGTCGTCCCGATCGACGTCGGCGCCGATCTCGTGAAACGCCTGCGCGCCGAGCAGCCCGACGTCGCCTTCGTCGCCATGCACGGGGTCGGCGGCGAGGACGGCACCGCGCAGGAGCTGCTGGAGATCCTCGGCATCCCCTTCACCGGCCCCGACGCCGCCGCCTGCGCGCGCTCGATCGACAAGGTCATGGCGAAGGCGGCGATGCGCGCCGCGGGCATCCCCACCCCCGACTCCTTCGCCTTCACCCAGACCGCCTTCCGCGATCTCGGCGCCGCCGACGCGCTCACCGACCTCGAGGGCACGCTCGGCTTCCCGCTCGTGGTCAAGCCGAGCCGCGGCGGCTCCTCGCTCGGCGTCAAGTTCGCCTCCGCCCCCGCGGACGTCCCCGGCGCCCTCGTCGCCGCCTTCTCCTACGACGACCGCGTGATGCTCGAACGCTTCGTCGAGGGCCGCGAGGTCGCGGTCAGCGTCCTCGGCGGCGAGGCGCTGCCGATCGTCGAGGCGATCCCGGCCGAAGGCGACCCCTACGACTTCGAGGCCCGCTACGAGATCGGCCGCACCCACTTCGTCTGCCCCGCCGACCTCTCCCCCACCGAGCGCAGCGCCATCACCGACGCCGCCCTCGCCACCTGCCGCGCCCTCGGCTGCGAAGGCTTCGCCCGCGTCGACCTGATCCTCGGCGCCGACGGCCCCTGGGTCCTCGAGGCCAACGCGATCCCCGGCCTCACCGACACCAGCCTCCTCCCCCAGGCCGCCGAGGCCGCGGGAATGAGCTTCGAGGACTTAGTGGAGCGGATACTCCACTTGGCGCTGTCCCCCGCAGGCGTTTCCTAGGAATCGCCGCTGGCGAAGTCCTCGGGCGAGACTTCGTCCAAGAAGTCCTTGAATTTGTCGACGACTTCCTCGGTGTCCTCGACCTCATGCTCGAACTCGATCGCCGACTCCTCGATGACCTCCTCGGCGGCGAAGATCGGGGCGGCGACGCGGACGGCCAGGGCCAGGGCGTCTGAGGGGCGCGAGTCGATCTCGATCTCCGACCCCCCCACGCTGACCGTGATCGAGGCGTAGAAGGTGTTGTCGCGCAGCTCGGTGACCGCGACCCGCTCGCATTTCGCGTCGAGGTTCTCGAGCATGTCGGAGAGCAGGTCGTGGGTCATCGGCCGCGGCGTCGAGGCGCCCTGCAGCTTCATCAGGATCGCCGCCGCCTCGGGGTGGCCGATCCAGATCGGCAGGAAGCGGTTGCCGTCGACCGTCTTCAACAGCACGATCGGCTGCTTGCCGACCATGTCGAAGCTCACGCCATAGATCTGCATCTGCTGCAAGGGGTTGCTCCCGCCGTACGTGGTCTGGGCCAAAAGTGTACGGGGCCGAGTGGGCGATCCTGGATTCGAACCAGGGACCTCGTCCTTATCAGAGACGCGCTCTAACCAACTGAGCTAATCGCCCGGGCGCGCCAGTGTAGCGCTGCGCGCCAGAGCATCCCGCCAAAGCCTGGCGCATCGGTCCGACGGGGTGGCCCTAAATCGATTTCAGGTTCACATAGCACTGCATTTTGCGGCTACACTCTCCGCTTTAGCAAACCCCCCGGACGCTCAAAGTGGGTTGCCGATGCCACAGAGGCAGATCAATATTCGGCTTGACGAAGAGGACTTCAAGGCCCTAGAGGCGGTCTCGTTCCTCGATGGGGTCGGGGTGGCCGATCAGCTGCGCCAAGTGGCCCTGGACCTGGTCCGCGAGCGCCGCGCGGATCCCGACGTCACCGATCTGCTCGAGATCTGGGAGAGGCGATCTGGCAGCCCTGAGGCGGCCACGACCGTGACGCGCCTGCGGACCGGCAAAGGTCCGGCTCGTGGGTAACCAGCCCGACCTCCCGCTCGGGAAGATCAACGCCTTCATGACGGCAGCGGCGAACGTAATCGTGCTCATCCTTCTCTTTCGATCCCATCAACCCGCCTGGTTGAAGCTCGGCGCCGGTGTCGGCGAGGCCGTCGGCCTCGCATTCATCTTCGGCTTCTTCCTGGGAGAGAGGCGTCGGTGGGTCTTGACGCGCCGCGAAACCAATCGCCTCGAACGCGAATTGGAAGAGGCTCGGGAGCGGCGGTCGGCGCAGCCGCCCGACCAGCGGCAACGAGACGCTGCCTAAAGCGATCCCCGAACGGGCCTGCGGCTCATTTGCCTCGGCGGCGGAGCTCGCGCGCCAGGTGGTGCGCCTCGTCGACGTTGTCGAAGCGGAGCTCGGCGACGACGGCGTTGCCGCGGGCCTTGACCGTCACCTCGCGGCCCAGCGCGGCCTCGAGGGCATCGGTGGCGTCGTCGAGGGCGGCGCGCTGGTCGGGGTCGATCGGCGCTTTCCTCGGCCGCGCTTTTGGCTGGCCGGCCAGCCGAACTCGTTGCTCGGTCTCGCGGACCGACCACCCCCCCGCCACCGCCTCGCGGGCGAGCCGGCGGCGGACATCGTTGCCGGGGGCGCCGAGGATGGTGCGGCCGTGGGCCTCGCTGAGCTCCCCTTCTTCGAGGAACTTCAGCGCCTCGTCGGGGAGCTCCAGCAGGCGGATCAGGTTTGAGACGGCAGGGCGACTGCGACCGACCCGGCGGGCCAGCTCCTCTTTCGTCAGCCCGAGGTCCTCGACGAGGGCGGAGCAGGCTTTCGCCTCCTCGACCGGGTTCAGGTCCTCGCGCACCATGTTCTCGATCAGCGCCGCCTGCAGCCGCTCCGGCTCGGCCTGGTCGCGGGCGACGACCGGGACCTTGGCAAGCCCGGCCTGCTGGGCGGCGCGCCAGCGGCGCTCGCCGGCGACCAGTTCGTAGCTGCCGTCGGCGAGCGGGCGGACGAGCAGCGGCTGGACGATCCCCGAGGCCTCGATCGAGGCGGCGAGGGCAGTAAGCGCCTCCGGGTCGAAGTGCGTGCGCGGCTGGTTCGGGTTCGGCTTGATCAGGTCGACGGGCAGCTCCAGCAGCTCGCCGTTGGCGGCGTCGGCGGGCGTCTCGGGGAGGATCGCGGCGAGCCCGCGGCCGATCCCGGGGCGCCGTTTTTTCGTCGAGCTAGCCACGCGCCGCGAGCTCCTTGGCCAGCGCCCGGTAGGCGACGGCGCCGCGCGAGGAGGGGGCATGCTCGGTCACCGGCAGACCATAGCTAGGGGACTCGGCGACGCGGACGCTGCGCGGGATCACCGTCTCGAAGACCATGCTGGGGAAGTGCTCGCGCAGCTCGGCCTCGACGTCCTGCGCCAACCGCGTGCGCTCGTCGTGCATGGTTATGAGCAAGCCCGACACCTCCAGCCGCGGGTTCAGCTGGCGCCGGATCAGGCCCAACGTGTCCAAGAACTGGACGAGCCCCTCGAGCGCCAGGTACTCGGCCTGCACCGGGACTATGACGCGGTCGGCGGCCACCAAGGCGTTGACGGAGACGGGGCCGAGCGACGGCGGGCAGTCGAGGAAGGTGCGGGCGAAGCGCTCGCGCACCGGGCCGAGCCGTTCGCGCAGGCGGGTCTCGGAGTTCGCGATCCGGGGCAGCTCGACCGCGGCGCCCGCCAGGTCGACGTTGGCGGGGACGATCCAGAGGTTGTCGGGCCCGGCGGGACGGGCGGCGGCGGCCACCTCGGTGTCGCCGGTCAGGCAGTCGTAGGAGGACGGGTGCAGGTCCCTGTCGCCGCCCAGGGCGACGGTCGCGTTGCACTGCGGATCAAGGTCGACGAGCAGCGTCTGCTCGCCTTCCGAGGCCGTGCAGGAGGCAAGGTTGACCGCGGTCGTGGTCTTGCCGACGCCCCCCTTCTGGTTCGCGATCGCGTAGACGGTGCCCATCGCGGCCCAGACTAGATGAGCATCGTCTCGACCGGTTTGCGCGCGGTTTGCGCGCGCGATGTGGAGCGGTCGGATAGCCTGGGCGCGTGTCCGACCTGGCCGACTGGCCCGACGATCCCGCCGAGCGCGCCCGCGAGCTGGTCGAGGGGGTCCTTGACGAGCTCGATCTCGACGGCGACGTGGAGATCCAGGAGGACGACGACCGCATCCTGATCAACGTCGTCGGCGGGGACGATTACGGCTTGCTGATCGGCAAAAGGGGCCAGACGATCGACGCCCTGCAGCTGCTCTGCTACCAGGCCGCCTTCCGCGGGCTGCGCGAGCGCAAGCGGGTCATCGTCGACGCGGCCGGCTACCGCGGCCGGCGTCGCGAGACCCTGGAGAGCCGCGCCGATCGCGCCGCCGAGCAGGCGCTGACCAACAACCGGGTCGTCGAGATGGACCCGATGAGCGCCCAGGAGCGCCGCGTCGTCCACGAACGGCTGAAAGGCCGCTCGGGGGTCGAGACCTACAGCGAGGGCGACGAGCCCCACCGCTGCGTGATCGTCGCGCCGCTCGTCCACGAATAGTGGGCGACGACCGGACGGCGCCGCTGACCCCGGCCCAGCGCCGGTCCCTCGAGATCGTCCTCGCCCTCCTGGCCGAGGAGCGGGCCTCGGTCAGCTCCGTCGTCGACCGGCGGGCCTGGAAAGTCCACGTCGAGGACAGCCTGACCGGCCTCGACGTCCCTGAGCTGCGGGAAGCGAGGCGAATCGCGGACGTCGGCGCCGGAGCGGGCTTTCCCGGCCTGGTGCTGGCCGTGGTCCTGCCCGAGGCGCACGTCGACCTGATCGAGTCGATCGGCCGCAAGACGGCCTTCATCACCCGAGCCGCCGAGGCCGCGAACATCCCCAACGCGACCGCGATCACCGCCCGAGCCGAGGACGTCGCCCGCGGCGAATCCCGGGAGTCCTACGACGTCGTCACCGCCCGCGCCGTGGGCCGCCTCTCGACCCTCGCCGAGCTAGCCAGCCCCCTCCTGAAAGCCAACGGCCTCCTGATCGCCTGGAAGGGCAAGCGCGACGAAGAGGAAGAGCGCCAGCTGGAGCGCGCCTCAACCCTCCTGGCAATGAGCCCTGAGTCCATCCTCGACGTAGGCCACCAAGCCGGCTCCGAGCACCGCCACCTCCACGTCATCCGCAAGTCCGCCGCCACGCCCCCCAACCTCCCCCGCAAGTCCGGCCTGGCCAAGAAGCGCCCCCAAGGCTAGATCCCAACCAGCTTTCAGCGCAGGGAAGTGCGCCGACCAGCGTCCCGAGCCCAGGCGGCAATCGGAGGCGCGGCGTAGAGGGTGTTCCGACTCCCTCCGAACGGCTTGTAACGAGGGCCCTGCGGCCACCTCGGCCAGGCCCCAGGCGCCCCAGCCCGAGTTTGAGTGAGGAGGGAGTCGGAACACCCTCTCCCAACAACCCCAGCCCCCCCAACAAAAAGGGCCCCCGTAAAGAGAGCCCTTCTACCTTCGTCGCTTCTTTTTTTTCGGCGGTTTCGGCGGAGGTTTGGCCGCCCGCTTCTCCTCCGCCGTAGCCACATGCGGCGCCGGGATCACTTTGTTGATCACCAGCCCCTGCCCGACCGTCCAGAGGTTCGTGGTGATCCAGTAGACCATCAGCCCCGACGGGAAGTTGATCACGAAGGGGACGAAGACCACCGGCAGGATGAACATCATCATCCGCTGCGATTTGTCGGCGGTGACCGACATGAAGAAGCCGGAGGCGAGCTGGGTGCCGACGTAGAGCACGATCAGCGTGATGAGTTCGGCGCCGTGCGCCTTCGAGGTCAGGTCGTTGAGGAAGAGGAAGGACGCCTGGCCCTGGGTACAGCCGGCGGCACCGCAGCCGATGTCGTCCGGGAGCTCGTTACGGAGCGTGTAGAAGAGCGTGATGAAGACCGGGAGCTGCGCGATCAGCGGGATGCAGGAGGCGAACGGATTGACTTTGTTCTCTTTGTAGAAGCGCATCATTTCCTGCTGCATGCGCTGTTTGTCGTTCTTGAATTTCTCCTGGATCTCCTTCATCTGCGGCTGCAATGCCTGCAGGGCCCGCATCCCTTTGAGCTGTTTGTAGGTGAGCGGGATCAGGATCGCCCGGGTGCAGACCGTGATCGCGATGATCGAGGCACCCCAGGAGAGGCCGACGTTGTCGTGGAAGAACTTGAGGACCGCGTTCGCGACGTCGATCAGCGGTTGCAGGATGTTTGCGTCAGGGACCATCACGAGTGGCGAGCCTCACCGTGGTAGTCGGCCGGGTGGATGTGGCCGAGGCCGCGCAGGGTGAAGTGATCGGGGACCGGGTCGAAGCCGCCGTGGCTGAAGGGGTTGCAACGGACCAGGCGGTAGGCCGCGAGGATGAAGCCGCGGATCACACCGAAGCGTTCGACCGCCTCGACCGCGTAGGCCGAGCAGGTCGGCTCAAAGCGGCAACGACGCGGGCGAGCCGGGGAGATCCAGCGCTGGTAGGCCCGCACCGGGGCAAGCGCGATCCGTTTCACGTGAAACGGGGAGGAAGGGGCATCGCTGGAGCGTTTCACGTGGAACGCCCTCCGCCAAAACTGGCATCCATCGCCTCTTCCAGCGATTTGGTGACGCCGGCCGTCCCTTCCTTCTCGATCAAGCCGCCGATGTCGGCGCGGGCGACGATTACGAAGTCATGCTTGTCCGGTAGCCGGTCCGAGAGCGACCAGAAAGCTTCGCGCAGGGTGCGCTTGACCTTGTTGCGGTCGACCGATCCGCCTACCTTGCGGGACACCGAGACGCCGAGTCTCACCTCTTCACGCCCCTCATCGCGACGCGGAAACGTGTAGAGGACGAGATAGCGGGTCGCATGCGATGAGCCGTCGCGATAGACGCGGTCGAACTCGCCGCTGCGCGAGAGCCGACGGCGCTTCGACGGCATCTAGGGAGTGAGGCGCTTCCGACCTTTGCGCCGGCGACGCTGCAGGACGGCGCGGCCACCGCGGGTGCTCATGCGGGCGCGGAAACCATGGGTCTTGGCCCGCTTCCGCTTCTTGGGCTGATAAGTGCGCTTCATTGCCGGCGGGAGTATAGGGACACCGGCCAAATCTTTTCCCCGCCAATTGCGGGTGGTCGGGTTCCCCCAGCAAATGACGGCGCTATCGTCGCCGCCCCCAGTGCCTGACGACTCCCACACAGCCGACCTCGAAAGCCTCTGGCGAGCGACCCAGGAGAGGCTGGCAGAATCGGTCCCGGAGTCGACCTACAGGCTCTGGCTGGAGCCGCTCGAGGCAGTCGGCGCCGACTCCGAGACGATCTACCTGAAGGCTCCCGAGGGGATCCGGGCCTGGGCCGAGCGGCGCTACACGGCGCTGATCGCGGCCGCCCTGGCGGAGCTGGGCACAGACTTGCAGCGGGTCAGCTTCGCCGCGCCGCGCGAGGTCGCCGAGGCGGCCCCCGGCCCCGAGCTGAACCCCAGCTACACCTTCGACCGCTTCATCATCGGTCCCGGCAATCGCCTCGCCCACGGCGCCGCCCTGGCGGTCGCCGAGGCCCCCTCGGAGGCCTACAACCCGCTCTTCCTCCACGGCCCGCCGGGCCTCGGCAAGACCCACCTGCTGGCGGCGATCGCCAACTACCTCCACGACAACGCCCCCGGCCTCAGCGTCCGTTACACGACCGCCGAGTCGTTCACCAACGAGTTCGTCGCCGCCCTGCGCACGACCGGCGCCGAGGGCTTCAAGGCGCGCTACCGCGACATCGACGTGCTGCTGATCGACGACGTCCAGTTCCTCGAGGGCAAGCCCGCCACCGAAGAGGAGTTCTTCCACACCTTCAACGCGCTGTATGAGTCCGGCAGCCAGCTGGTCCTCTCCGCCGACCGCATCCCGAGCGACCTCTCGACCCTTGCAGCGCGCCTGCGCGACCGCTTCGAGTGGGGCCTGACCGTGCCCGTGGAACCGCCCAACCTCGCGACCCGGCTCACCGTCCTGCGCCACCTGGTCGAGGAGGCCGGGATCGAGATCGCCGACTCCGACGCGCTCTCGGAGCTCGCCAACCGGATCGACGCCAACGTCCGCCAGCTGCACGGCGCCCTGACCCGCGTGATCGCCCACGCCTCGCTGCTCGCCAAGCCGCTCAGCTCCGAGCTGATCGCCGAGGTCATCCCGCGCGGGTCACGCAGCGCCCAGGCCACATCGGTCGAGGAGATCCAGCAGCAGGTCGCCGAACGCTTCGGGATCTCCCGCGCCGAGCTGATCGGCTCCAGCCGCGCCGCGACCCCGCTCCGAGCCCGTCAGGTCGCCATCTACCTGACCCGCGAGCTCACCGATCTCTCGCTGCCGCAGATCGGCCGGCTCTACGGCGGCCGCGATCACAGCACCGTCCTCAACAGCCTGCGGCGGGTCGAAGCGAGCCTGGGCGAGGACGAGACACTGACCGAGAAAGTCGCCGAGTTACGCACAGCAATCCACAACCCGGCCGCCGGCTGAACCCGAGGCGCCGCCGCCACTGCAAGAATCCACGCCCGCCCACAGGCTCCTCCACAGGCCGCTTCCCGCTTGACACCGCCGAATAGTCTTCGTCCCAACCTCTTTCCACAGCATCTAAACCAACTCCACAAGGCAATCTCTTGAAGCTCACGACCAAACGGGAAGAACTTGTCGCCAAGCTCTCGACCGTCTCGCGTGCCGTCTCCACCCGCGCCGCGACCCAGGCCCTGTCCGGGGTCCTGATCGAGGCCAGCGAGGGCTCGGTGACCCTCTCCGCCACCGACCTCGACCTCGGCCTGCGCACCGCGGTGGAGGCAACCGTGGAGGGCGGCGGCTCGGTGCTGCTGCCCGGCCGGCTGCTCGCCGAAGTCGCTCGCTCGCTCGCCGACGACACGGTGGAGATCGAGACCCGCGAGGCGGAGCGCGATGTCGAGATCCGCAGCGGCAGCTCCAGCTTCCACCTGCGGGTGCTGCCGGCCGAGGACTTCCCAACGCTGCCCAGCGGCGACGGCGAGCCGATCAAGATCCCGGCGGCGGCGCTGGCCGAGAGCATCGACCTCGTCGCCCGCGCCGCCTCGCGCGACGACATGCGCCCGGTGCTGACCGGCGTCTTCGTCACCGCCGCGGGGAACGAGATGACGATGGTCGCCACCGACTCCTACAGGCTGGCGGTGAAGCGGACCGAGCTCGAGGCGCCGCTGAGCGGGGAGATCGAGGCCAACATCCCGGCGCGGGCGCTGCGCGAGCTGGCGCGGATCCTCGCCGGCGAGGGGGTCGACGAGGCGGCGATCAACCTGCAGGCCAACCAGGCGATCTTCGAGGCCGGCTCGATCACCCTGACCACGCGGCTGATCGAGGGCCAGTTCCCGAACTTCCGCCAGCTGCTTCCCGAGTCCTACGAGCACGACGTGCGGCTGCCGCGTTCGGAGTTCCTCGATGTGGCGCGGCGGATCAGCCAGCTGGCGCAGCGCAACGCGCCGCTGCGGTTCTCCTTCGAGCCGGGCGAGCTGACCGTCTCCGCCGAGACGCCCGACGTCGGCGACGCGCGCGAGACGATGCCCGCCGTCTTCGAGGGCGAGTCGATGGAGATCGGCTTCAACCCCGACTACCTGCGCGAGGGGATCGAAAGCGTGGCCGGCGACGAGGTGCTGCTGCGGTTGATCTCGCCGCTGCGGCCGGGGCTGATGCAGCCGGTCGACAACGAGGACTTCCGTTACCTCGTGATGCCGATCCGCCTGAACGTCTAGGCGGCCAGGAGGGCCGGTGCTCGTCACCGCGATCGAAGCCCGCCCGCTGCGCAGCCTCGAGCGCGTCCGCGTGCCGCTCGGGCTGGGGATCACCAGCGTCGTCGGTCCCAACGGGGTCGGCAAGACGAACCTGGTCGAGGCGCTCTACTTCGCCCTGACCGGGCGCTCGTTCCGCACCGCCGACCGGCGCGACCTGATCCCGTTCGGGGAGAGCCTGGCGCGGGCCGAGGTGACGGTGCGCGACGACGACGGGATCGAGCGGCGGCTGCTGGCGTCGGTGAGCCGGGCCGAGGGCCGCCGCCACCTGCTCGACGGCTCGCCCGCGGACCCGCCGACGATCGCCCGCTCGCGGCCGCCGGTGGCGGTCTTCGCTCCCGACCGCCTCAGCCTGGTCAAGGGCCCGCCCGCCGAGCGCCGCGCCCACCTCGACGGCTTCCTCACCGCCCGTTGGCCCGCCCGCGCCGAGCTGCGCAAGCGCTTCGGCCAGGCGCTGGCGCAGCGCAACGCGATGGTCGCGCGGGTCGCCGCCGGTTATGGGTCGCCGGATGGGCTCGACGTCTGGGACGCGGGGTTCGCCGATGCCGCCGCGCCGTTGGTCGCGGCACGAGCTGAGGCGGTCGCGGAGCTGGCGCCGGCGTTCGCGAGCGCGCTTGCCGAGCTGGGGCTCGAAGGTGGCGAGCTCGCCTACGCGCCGCGGGCCGAAGGGGACGCGGCGGCGATCCGCGAGGGCCTGCGCGAGCGCCGCGAGGCCGATCTGAAGCTCGGCCGCAGCTCCTGGGGCCCCCAGCTCGACGAGGTGAAGCTGAGTGCCGGTGGCCGCGCGCTGCGCAAATACGGCTCGCAGGGCCAACAGCGGGTCGCCCTCCTGGCGCTGCTCTTCGCCGAGCGCGAGGCGCTGCTGGCGGCCCGGCGGGTCACCCCGCTGCTCTTGCTCGACGACGTGATGAGCGAGCTTGATCCGGGGCGTCGCGAGCGCCTCGTCGCCCGTCTCGCGGCGGGCGGGCAGACGCTGATCACCGCTGCTGACGAAGAGTCGCTGCCGCCCGCGGCGCGGGAGTCGATGGTGCGGATGCCGAGCCCGGGCGTCGTCGAGGGCCAGGGCGACGCGGGCGCGGAGGCCGCGTGACCAGGCGCCGCGCCCCCCGGCGGGCCTCCGAGGCGTTTCGCGTGGCGCGCGACCGCGTGGCGCCGAAAACGGGGCTGGCGGCGGTCCAGGCGGCGTGGTCGACGGCGCTCGGCGAGCGACTCGCGGCGGTCGCGACGCCGGTCTCCGAGCGGGCCGGGACGCTGACCGTCGAGTGCGCCGACGGGGTCTGGGCGCAGGAGCTCGACCTGATGCAGGAGCAGCTGCTGGGGCGCCTGCGCGAGGAGCTGGGGGAGAGGGCCCCCGAGGCGCTCAGGTTCCGCGTCGCAAGGGGGTCCTGAGCGGACACAGTTTATCCACGATTTGCAGGTAAATTGGCACGTTTGCGGCTGGGATACAGCCCCTCGAACTGATATTCTTATGGCAACTCGCCTTTGCCCCGACCAGTTGTGGAGCGAGCCTCCCTGCGTCGGGGTTTTTTGTGTCAACCCGGAAGGATCTCTTTGCCTGAGAAAAAAGCCAAAGCCGACGCCTCCTACGGCGCCGCGGACATCACGGTGCTCGAGGGCCTCGAAGCCGTCCGCAAACGCCCGGGGATGTACATCGGCTCGACCGGCCCCCGCGGGCTGCATCACCTGGTCTACGAGATCGTCGACAACTCGGTCGACGAGGCGCTTGCCGGTTACTGCGACGCGGTCACCATCACCATCCACCCGGACAACGCCGTCACGGTCGATGACAACGGCCGCGGCATCCCGGTGGGGACGATGGAGAAAGAGGGTCGGCCGGCGGCGGAAGTCGTGCTCACCGTCCTGCACGCGGGCGGCAAGTTCGGCGACGGAGGGGGCTACAAGGTCTCCGGCGGGTTGCACGGCGTGGGCTCCTCCGTGGTCAACGCGCTCTCCGAGCGCCTGCACCTGAAGATCGAACGCAACGGCGCGGTCTGGGAGCAGGACTACGAACGGGGCAAACCGCTGAACAAACTGGAGGAAGGCGCCAAGTCGGACAAGCACGGCACCACGATCACCTTCCTGCCCGACCTCGAGATCTTCGAAGAGATCGAGTACGACTTCCAGACGCTCGCCGAGCGCATGCGGGAGACGGCGTTCCTCACCCGCGGCCTGAAGATCCAGCTGATCGACGAGCGCGGCGAGGGGCAGAGCGTCGAGTTCCAGTACGACGGTGGGATCGAGGACTTCGTCACCCACCTCAACGAGAACAAAGACGTGATCAACAAGAAGCCGATCTACTTTGAAGGCGAGAAAGAGGACGGCGAAGTCGAGGTCGCGATGCAGTGGAACAACTCCTACCAGGAGTCGATCTTCAGCTTCGCGAACAACATCAACACCCACGAGGGCGGCATGCACCTCTCGGGTTTCCGCGGCGCGCTGACCCGGACGCTGAACGCCTACGCGCGCAACAAAGGCCTGCTCAAGGAGAAGGACGACAACCTCGCCGGCGAGGACGTGCGCGAGGGGCTGACCGCGGTCATCTCGGTGAAGCTGCACGACCCGCAGTTCGAGGGGCAGACCAAGACCAAGCTCGGGAACCCGCCGATCAAAAGCCTGGTCGAGGAGACGGTCAACCGCAAACTGGCCGAGTACCTCGACGAGAATCCGCCGGAGGCGCGGCGGATCATCTCCAAGGCGATCGACGCGGCCCGCGCCCGCTCGGCGGCGCGCAAAGCGCGCGACCTGACCCGGAAGTCGGCGCTCGAGAACTCGACCCTGCCGGGCAAGCTCGCCGACTGCTCGGTGAAGGACCCGAGCCTGGCCGAGATCTTCGTGGTCGAGGGTGACTCCGCGGGCGGCTCGGCGAAGCAGGCCCGCGATCGCTCGACCCAGGCGGTGCTGCCGCTGCGCGGCAAGATCATCAACGTCGAGAAGAGCCGCATCGACAAGGTTCTCGCCAACAACGAGGTGCAGGCGCTGATCACCGCGATCGGCACCGGCGTCCACGACGAGTTCAACATCGAGGACGCGCGGTACCACAAGATCGTCATGGCGACCGACGCCGACGTCGACGGCGCCCATATCCGCACGCTGGTGCTCACCTTCCTCTACCGGCAGATGCCGGAGCTGATCGAGAGCGGCTACGTCTACATCGCGAAACCGCCGCTCTACCGCGTGAAACAGGGCAACCAGGAGACCTACCTGGAGCGCGAGTCTGAACTGGAAGAGCTGCTGCTGCGGGACAAGATCGACCAGTTCGAGCTGATCGACGCGATGGGGGAGACCCGCAAGCTGACCCAGAGCCGCTGGCAGGCCTACATCCGACGCTCGAAAGAGTACGAGGGCTGGGGTTCCTCGCTGCAGGCCGATTACGGCCACGAGGTGGTGCGCTTCCTCGAGGAGTCGACGCTGCTCGACGAGGGCGTGGCGACGCTGGCGGCGGCGAAGACGCAGCTCGAACGGGAGGCGCCCGAGGGCGAGCCCTTCGACACCGAGGTGATGAGCGCGACCGACGACCTCATCGTGGTCAAGGCGGTCGCCCGCAGCTCCGGCCTCGCCCGCACCCATCGGCTGCCGCGCGAGCTGTTCGAAGACAACGAGTACCGCAAATTCGTCGAGGTCCACGCGGGGCTGCTCAAGCAGGTCGGTCGGCCGGCGTTCACGGTGACCCGCGGCGAGAAACAGACCGTCGCGCTCTCCTTCCAGGCGCTGCGCGGCGCGGTGCTGGATCTGGCTCGCGCCGGCGCCCACATCACCCGGTTCAAGGGGCTCGGCGAGATGAACCCGAAACAGCTGCGCGAGACGACGATGGACCCGGCGACCCGCACGCTGGTGCGGGTGACGCTCGAAGACGCGACCGCCGCCGACCGCATCTTCTCGATGCTGATGGGCGATCAGGTCGCGCCGCGCCGTAACTTCATCGAGACCCACGCCAAAGAGGTCAAATTCCTTGACGTCTAGCGGTGTGAAAGTGAACAGTGTGAAAGTGGAGGTGCGCTAGTGGCACTGGAGGCGCTCACGGGTCACATCGAAGACCGCGGGCTCGAGCAGGAGATGCGGTCGTCGTACCTCGACTACGCGATGAGCGTGATCGTCGGGCGCGCGCTGCCCGACGTCCGCGACGGGTTGAAGCCGGTCCACCGGCGGGTGCTCTACTCGATGCACGACCTCGGCCTGCAGCCGACCCGGCCGTACCGTAAGTGCGCCTTCATCGTCGGCGAGGTGATGGGCAAGTACCACCCGCACGGCGACTCGGCGATCTACGACACGCTGGTGCGGATGGCGCAGGACTTCTCCCTGCGCTACCCGCTCGTCGACGGCCAGGGCAACTTCGGCTCGATCGACGAAGACCCGGCGGCGGCGATGCGGTACACGGAGGCGCGGATGGCGCGGATCGCCACCGAGATGCTCCGCGACATCGACGCCGACACCGTCGACTTCGGCCCCAACTACGACGAAGAGAACCAGGAACCGCTGGTTCTGCCGTCGCGCTTCCCGAACCTGCTGGTCAACGGCACCTCAGGGATCGCGGTCGGGATGGCGACCAACATCCCGCCGCACAACCTGCGCGAGGTCTCGGGCGCCGTCATGGCCTACATCGACGATCCGCAGATCGACCTCGACGGGCTGATGACCCACATCAAGGGGCCCGACTTCCCCGGTGGCGGCCTGATGAGCCGCGAGGGGATCCGCACCGCCTACGAAACGGGCCGCGGCAGCATCAAAGTCCGGGCGCGCGCCCACGTCGAGCCGCTGAAAGGGGGCAAGGAGGCGATCGTCGTCACCGAGCTGCCGTTCACGGTGAAGAAGCTCGGTGAAAACGGGCTGGTCGCGAAGATCGCCGACCTGGTCCGCAACAAGAAACTCGACGGCATCTCCGACATCCGCGACGAGACCGACGAACGCGGGATGCGCCTCGTGATCGAGCTCAAACGCGGCGGGCCGCCGGCGAAAGTCGTCCTCAACAACCTCTACAAGAAAACCGCGATGCAGTCGACCTTCGGCGCCAACATGGTGGCGCTGGTCGACGGGGTGCCGCGCACGCTGAAACTCGTCGAGCTGATCCAGTTCTACGTCAATCACCAGCGTGAGGTCGTCACCCGCCGGACGCAGTACGAACTGCGCCGCGCCGAGGCTCGCGCCCACATCCTCGAGGGCCTGCTGGTCGCGCTCGACAACCTCGACGCGGTGATCAAACTGATCCGCTCGTCGAACGATCCGGACGCGGCGCGCCAGGGTCTGATGGACCAGTTCGAGCTGTCGCGTGAGCAGGCGCAGGCGATCCTCGACATGCGGCTGCAGCGCCTCACCGCCCTGGAGGCCGACAAAGTCCGCGCCGAGCACGCCGACCTGATGGAGCGGATCGGCGAGCTGCGGGAGATCCTCGGCGACGAGGCCCGCGTGATGGGCCTGATCAAGGAGGAGCTCGGCGAAATCGTCGAGTCCTACGGCGACGAACGGCGCACCGAGCTGGCCGCCTTCGAGGGCGAGGTCGGGATCGAGGACATGATCGCCGACCAGCAGATGGTGATCTCGCTGACCGCCTCCGGCTACGTGAAGCGGCTGCCCCTGGCGACCTACCGCCAGCAGAACCGCGGCGGCGTCGGCGTGATGGGGATGAACATGAAAGATGACGATTACATCGCTCATCTCCACATCTCCTCGACCCACGACTACCTGCTGTTCTTCACCAACCGGGGCAAGGTGTACCGGACGAAAGTGTACGAACTGCCGGAGGGCTCACGCACCTCGAAAGGCTCGAGCCTGCGCAACGTCCTGCCGCTGGTCGAGGACGAGAAGGTGATGGCGGTGATCCCGACGCGGGACTTCAAAGAGAACCGTTACCTCGTCTTCGCGACCGCCGACGGCTTGGTGAAGAAAACCGAATTCCTCTCCTACAACACGCCGCTGCGCGCCGACGGGATCATCGCGATCAAGGTACGGCCGGGCGACGAGCTGGTGCAGGTGCGCCTCACCTCGGGTGAAGACGACATCCTGATGGTGTCCCGCTCCGGCCATGCGGCCCGCTTCTCCGAGGGGCTGATCAGACCGATGGGTCGTGACACCAGCGGCATCAAAGGCATGAACGTGGGCGGCAAAGACAACCGGGTCCTGGAGATGAACATTGCCCGCGACGACACCGAACTCTTCGTGGTCACCGAGAACGGTTATGGCAAGCGCACCCCGGTCTCCGACTATCCGGTCAAGGGCCGCGGCACCAAAGGCGTCTTGACGGTGAAGCTGACCGAGAAGAAGGGCGGCCTCGCCGGCTCCCTGATCGTCAACCCCCACCAGGACCTCCTCTTCATCTCCCAGAACGGGATGGTCCAGCGCACCAGCGTCGAAGGCATCTCCCAGACGGGCCGCGCGACCCAGGGCGTGAGGGTCATGAACATCAAGGACGACGACCGAGTCAGTGCCGTCGCCCTGGTGGTCGAGTCCGAAGACAACAGCGCCCCGACCGAAGACCCGTCCGCCCAAGCCGAGCTGGACGCCGCCGCCGATACCCCGAGCGCCGACGACAACGGCGCGAGCCCCGACGTCCCGGCCGACGAGTAGCACCGCTCCCGCATGCGAGGTAAGCATCGTCAAGGGTGCACAAAACTGCGCCGATACCTTAAGAGTTTCGAAACATTGATCGACGAGGATTGACAGGTCTGCTGCAGCGCCTACACTTTGGGTTGTCCGGCCAGACTGGTCTGTCCGGTGGACGTGCTAAAGCGCGAAAGGAACGAATCGGGATGACCCCCGCCGAGCTACACGCAGCCCTCGAGGCCGAGGAAGTCCTTGCTCAGGAACTAGCAGGGTATGCTGGGCTCTGGGTAGCGGTCGGCACGGATCGCTCCGTTGTCGATTCTGCCACCACTTTCGAGGAGCTAATTACTCGTGTCGATCCCGGAGGACTTGATCGAATCCTCGAAGTCCCCCGGGAAGCTGTCGAGGCCTGCCTCTACTAGCTACGCGTATGCGGCGCTCACCCAGGGGCCGAGCTTGTTTCCGGCCGTCGAGGTTGAGGTCGAGCGATCGGACGGGCAGATCTTTCCCTTCAGGATGCTTCCTGACAGCGGTGCAACTGCCTCCGTCTTCCCGCTTAATCAGATAGTCCCGCTTGGTTTCGACAAACGGGAATGTCAGAAGGTTCCGGTTGGGACTGGTAATGGGAAAGGCTCACATTGGCTGGCGCCGCAGTCGATCGTCGCGACGATCGCAGGTCGTAGGCTCAACCTCAGGCCTTGCTTCGGCAACATCGATGTTGCCGTGCTTGGACGCGAGGATTTCTTCGCCGAGTTTTACGTCGAGGTAGACGAGGCGAATCGATTGGTGAGAATCACCCCCCACGAGTACCGCTGACATCGGGCCTCGGTCCCATTCGCTACTGGCGAGTCCGGGCGGGGCGACGGCCGCCAGCCCTCCCCGCAAGCCCAAGAAAGCCCCCCGTCCCGTGACTAAGCAGCCTGAGGCAAGTACTGCTGCCAGCTCGCCGGCATCTTCGGGCTGGCGACCTGGATGAACACCGTCGGCGCCGGGGCCTTGGGGGTGCTCTTGGGGTGCATGTGGATCTCGCGGGGGAGGCGGTTGCCCTTCTTGCGGTTGCAGGAGGCGCAGGCGGCGACGATGTTGTCCCAGGTGGAGGAGCCGCCGCGGGAGCGGGGGATGACGTGGTCGACGGTGAGGCCGGATTTGGTCGAGCCGCAGTACTGGCAGGTCCAGGAGTCGCGGGCGAGGACGGCGCGGCGGGTGATCTTGCGGCGGTGGGCCTCGCGGGGGATGCGGACGTAGTTGACGAGGCGGATGACGTCGGGGCGCTCGAGGGTCATGTGCTCGGAGTGGAGAGCGTCGCCGTTGCGTTGCTCGAGGAGCTCGGCCTTTTCCTTCAGGAGCAGCACAGCGGCACGTCGCAGAGTGCAGACGTTGATCGGCTCATACGTCGCATTGAGCACCAGAACCCTGGCCATGGTGCGGGAATTGTAAGCGGGAAGGGAAGCGGCCCCCCGCGCGGCGCCGGGAGCGGGCCTCAGATGATCGGGTAGCTGCCGAGGATCCGGACCGACGCGGCCTTCGTCCGCAGGGCGGCGATCGCGGCCTCGACGGGCTCGTCGGAGAGCCTGCCGTCGAGGTCGCAGAAGAAGAAATAGCGGCCCAGTTCGGAGCGCTGCGGCCGCGACTCGATGCGCGAGAGGTTGATCCCGCGGGAGGAGAACTCGGCCAGCGCGTCGACCAGGGCACCGGGCCGGTCGTCGCCCAACTCCTCGAAGATCAGCGAGGTCTTCCACCGCTCGCCCGCGGGCGGTTCGGTGCCTTCCGGCGCCAGCCAGACGAAGCGGGTGACGTTGTTCTGCTCGTCTTGGATTCCCTCGCGCAGGATCTGGCAGCCGTAGAGCGCCGCCGCCGCGCGCGAGCCGACCGCCGCCCAGGGCCGCGGGGACTCGGAGACCATGCGGACCGCCGCCGCGGTGCTGCTGACGCTGCGCAGTTCGACCCCGGGCAGGTGCTCGCGCAGGAACCGCGCCGTCTGGGCCAGGCCCTGCTGGTGGGAGAGCACCGCCTCGACCTGGCCGAGCTCGACGCCCGCGCGGGTGATCAGGTGCTGGCGCACCGGGTAGTCGTGCTCGCCGACGATCGCCACGTTCGCCGCTTCGAAGGCGAGGATGTCGAGGGTGCCGCGGACCGAGCCCTCGATCGAGTTCTCGTACGGCGCCAGCGCCCGGTCGGCGCTCCCCTCGATCACCGCCTGGATCGCGTCGAAGACGGTGTCGGTGCGCAGGGGCTCGAACTCGGCGCCGTCGAGCGCTTCGTTCAGGGCGTCTTCGGTGAAGGTCCCCGCCGGTCCCAGGTAGGCGATCCGCATCATCGGTCTAACAGCTCAAACTATTCGAAGTTGACCGTGTAAGTCGCTTCGTTGTTGTTGGTGAACTGCTCGCCGGGCACCGGTTCGACCTTCACTTCAAGCGTCGTTTCGCCTTCCGGCGCCGGCGTCAGCGGCACGACCGCCGTTTCTTCGGCGGCGGCTTCGAGGGCGGGGATTTCCTGCGTCGTTTCCTTGCCGTCCGCGATCACCACCACGGTCACCCCGTTCTCGGTCGATTCGCCTTGGTTCTGGACCGTCACTTCGACTTCCGGGGTGCCTTCGGTGACCACCGAGTTCGGCGTTTCCGCGACCAATTCGGCCCCGCCGATGCTGGTCCCGACCAGGCCGAGGCCGTGGACGCCGGGGCTCGGTTCGCCGCCGCTCGACCCGCTCACGGTCCCCAGCGCTTTCGAGACTTCGCTTTCTTCCAGCCACTTGGTCCCGCCGGGGACGAAGGTGCTCTTCGGCACGTCGTTGCCGGTGATGCCTTCGTCGGCGAGCCGGTTGTTGATTTCCGGCCGCGTCACCGATTCGTAGATCACGTCGGCGGCAAGCAGCGTCTGCATCTGTTTGGCGATCGCCGTGGTCGCCGCCGCCGCGCCCGCTTCGCCCAGCGCGGTCGGCATCTTTTCGGCGATCTTTTCCATCGCCGAAGCGCGCAGCGTGTAGACGAGTTCAAGCGACTTCTGGGCGCTGCTCAGTTCGCCCGGCGCGCTCAGCCCTTCGATCCGCGTCTTGTAGTTGGTCATCGCGCTGCGGTCGGCGTCGACCTGGCCGGTGAATTCGGTCACCGAGAGGCCGCCCGGTTCTTCGAGCTTGCCGAAGAAGTCTTTGCTGGTCTGGCCGGTCTCGATCACGATCTGCTTGACGTCGCGCGCGTAGTCGGAGAGCGCCCCCCGGGCCCGCGCGTCGAGGCAGCCCTTGACCCCGAGGACGATCAGGATCAGCACCACCAGCGCCCCGCCCAGCGCAAGCAGGCGCCGCAGCATGATCTGCTGCTGGCGTTCGGGACGGCGGCTGGGCCGACGTGGTCGTCGACCTGCACCACGTGAAGACGAGTACTCCAAGTCGCCCAACGATAGCCGGGCGGACGGGGTAAAAGCCTGTCGCAGGGCAGGAGGGAGGGGTCGTGCGGCGAAGAGAAACCTGCTTTGGTCGGCTCCCTCGTACTTGACCGCTTCCTGATCGAGCGCCGCATCGGCAGCGGCGGCTTCGGCGTCGTCTACGAGGCCTGGGACGGCCGGCTCGAGCGCCCAGTCGCGGTGAAGGCGATCGAGCAGCACGGCGAGCCCGGGCGCCGCGTCCTGCGCGAGGCCCAGGCGGCCGCCCGCCTCAACCACCCCGGCATCGTGACCCTGTACGAGATGGGGGAGGAGGACGGCAACGCGCTGCTCGTCTCCGAGCTGGTCGAAGGCGACACGCTGGCCCGCCTGGCCGACGCGGACGTCCTCTCCGACCGCGAGATCGGCGAGATCGGCGCCGACCTCTGCGAGGCGCTCGACCACGCCCACTCGCGCGGCGTCATCCACCGCGACATCAAGCCGCAGAACGTCCAGGTCGTCGACGGCCAGCCGCACGCCAAGCTGATGGACTTCGGCATCGCCCTGGTCGCCGACGCGGCCGGGCTGACCGCGACCGGGGACGTCGTCGGCACCCTCGCCTACATGTCCCCGGAGCAGGCCGAGGGCCGCGAGGCGGGCCCGGAGGCCGACGTCTACTCGCTCGCCCTCACCCTGTACGAGTGCTGGAGCGGCGAGAACCCGCACCGCCGCGGCAACGCCGTCGCCACGGTCCGCTCGATCGGCCGCCGCGCCCGCCCGCTGCGCCGCCTGCGCCCCGACCTGCCGCGGGAGCTCGCCGAGGAGATCGACGCCTGCCTCGACCCGCGCCCGCGCCACCGTCCCTCGCTGGAGGAGCTGGGCACGGCGATCGAGGATTCGCTCGACGAGCTCGCCGACCATCCCCAGGGCAGGGCGCACCACGTCGGCCTGCGGCTCGGCGCGCTCGGGATCGCCGCCGCGATCGGCGCGTTCCTCGTGCTCGGCCATGGGTTGGTCCTGCCCTAGAATTCGCGAACCCTCCGCAGACGCGGAGGCTTGACCCTGCCAGGAAACAGTGAGCTAAAGGACACATCCGATCGCCCTTCTCCGCAAACTTGAGTCCGGGATCGAAGGCCTCGTCGAGGGGGTCTTCTCGCGCGCCTTCAGCTCCGAGGTGCAGCCGGTCGAACTGGCCCGCAAGCTGGCCAAGGAAATGGACGCCCACAAGACCGCCTCGGTACAGCGCGTCTACGTCCCCAACGAGTACACGGTGTTCCTCTCCCGCCAGGACCGCTCGAAGCTCGAAGGCTACGAGCGCTCGCTGGAGCAGGAGCTCTCCGGCTACCTGCTCGAGCACGCCCGCCGGCGCGGCTACGACCTGCTGACCCGGCCCGCGGTCGAGTTCCAGACCGACGAGCGCCTCCGCCTCGGCGAGTTCGGGATCCAGCCGCGGATGGTGAAGGCGCCGGTCCACGAGGGCGAGGCCCCGCGCCAGGGCGAAGAGGGCCACACGATGGTCTACTCGGCGGTCCGCGAGCGCGACCGCCAGCGGCCCAAAGAACCCGAGCAGGCCGTCCGCGCGCTGGTCTCCACCCGCGCCGTCGTCTCGCTCGACGACCGCCGCTACGTCTTCGACGGCCCGCGCGCCACGATCGGCCGCTCGAAATCGGCTGAGTGCGTGCTCGCCGATCCCAACGTGTCCCGTCGGCACGCCGAGCTGCGCCGCTCCGACTCGGGCGAGTGGCAGATCGTCGACCTCGGCTCCACCAACGGGATCAAGGTGAACGGCCGCCGCGTCACCTCCACCCGCCTCAGCCCGGGCGACCAGGTGACGGTCGGCACCACCACCTTCCTGTTCGACGTCGAGCAATAGAGGACCAGGTGCGGCCTGCCCTCAGGCCCGGACCGTAAGGTGCGCAACGATGGCCTACGACCCCCTTTCAACCGCGCTGAAATTCGGCTTCCTGGCCGTCCTCTTCCTCTTCCTGCTGGTGATCGCGAGGAGCGCCTACCGCGATCTGCGGCGGACGGCCCAGCCCGCGCCCGACGCGACCGGCTTCCACGCCGCGGTCGGGCAGGTCGAGGTGCAGCGCGGCAACGACGCCTGGCTGATCGCCGAACGCGGCGGCGGTCTCACCCGCGACGAGCGCTTCGACCTGATCGGCGGGCTCTCGATCGGCCGCTCCAAGGACGCCGACGTGCAGATCGACGACCGCTATGCCTCCAGCATCCACGCCCGCCTGTTCTCGCGCGAAGGGCGCCACTTCGTCGAGGACATGAACTCGACCAACGGCACGACCCTGAACGGGGCGACGCTGAACGGCGAGGCGGAGCTGGTCGACGGCGACACGATCCAGATCGGCGACACCGTCTTCCGCTTCGAGGCATCCTGATGCCGGCCGGGTTGGGGAGATAGATGCCGCTGCGGATCACCGACCAGGCCTACGCGACCGACACCGGCCGCCAGCGCAGCGCCAACGAGGACTCGGTCTTCGTCCGCGCGCCGCTCTTCGTCATCGCCGACGGGATGGGCGGGGCGCGGGCGGGCGAGGTGGCCTCGAAGACCGTCGTCGACGCCTTCGACCGGCCGCTCCCCGAGGCACCGCCGGAGCGGGTGCTGCGGGAGACGATCGAAGGCGCCAACCGCACCGTCTACTCGCTGGCCCGCAAAGACCCCAACCTGTCCGGGATGGGGACGACGACCACCGCGGCGATCCTCGACGCGGACGCCGACGAGGTGGCGATCGGCCACGTCGGCGACAGCCGCGCCTACCGGCTGCGGCGGGGCAAGCTGGAACGGCTCACCCGCGACCACTCGCTGGTCGAGGAGATGCGGCGCAAAGGGCAGCTGACCGAGGCGCAGGCCGAGGACCACCCGCAGCGCTCGATCATCACCCGCTCGGTCGGGCCCGAACCGGAGGTCGAGGTCGACCTGCAGACGGTGCCGGCGCAGGCGGGCGACGTCTTCCTGCTCTGCTCCGACGGGCTGACCACGATGCTCGACGACGAGCACGTCGAGCGCCTGCTCGCCCGCGCCACCTCGATGCCGAACGCGGTCCGCGCGCTGGTCGACGAAGCCAACCGTGCGGGTGGCCGCGACAACATCAGCGTGATCGCCTTCAAGGTCGTCGACGCGGCCGAACCGGCGCTCGACGCCGAGGGCGCGACGCTGATCGGGCAGAGCGCCGAGGAGGCGGGGCTGACCGCGACCGAGGTGCGGCGCCGCGCCGCCGCGGATGCCGCGCGGCAACGCCGCGAGGACGCCGCCGCGGCCCGCCCGGGCAGGCGCCGGCGGATCGTGCGGCGGGTGGTCGGGCTCCTCGCCCTGCTGGTCGTGATCGGCGCGATCGTCTTCGGCGCCACCTACGGCCTGCGCCACGCCTGGTTCCTCGGCACCGACGAAGCGGGCCGGGTCACCCTCTACCGCGGCGTCCCCTACGAACTGCCCTTCGGGATCCAGCTTTGGAGCGAGCAGTACTCGGCGCCGATCCAGACCTCCGCGCTGCCGGAAAGACGCCAGGAAGCGGTGACCGGCCACAGCGTGCGCTCGCACGCCGACGCGACCGCGCTGCTGGAAGAAATCGAACGCGGCCAGGGGGTTACGGAAGGGGCCAGTGGAACCGGGGCGGGGGCGGGCGGATGACCCGCGACCGCAACCGCGAGATGCTGGCCCTGATCCCGGTGGCGCTGCTGCTGACCGCGGGCTTCGCCGCGGTCTTCGCCCAGGAGAACTCGAAGCTCGGCAACCTCAGCCTCACCTACGGCGCCTACTTCTTCGCCGTCTGCCTGGCGACCCACATCTACCTGCGCATCCGCCTGCCGCACGCCGATCCCTACCTCTTCCCGCTGATGGCGGTGCTGACCGCGTTCGGGCTGGTGATGATCTACCGGATCGACGAAAGCCTCGCCCGCGACCAGGCCAACTGGTTCGTCTTCGGCCTCATCCTCTTCGCCCTGACGATCCAGTTCCTGCGCGATTACGAGGTGCTCGAGCGCTATCGCTACATCATCGCCACGATCGGCATCCTGCTGCTCCTGGCGCCGCGCCTGCCGGGGATCGGCGAACAGGTGAACGGCGCCTACCTCGGGGTGAAGATCGGCCCGATCTCCTTCCAGCCGGCCGAGTTCGCGAAGCTCGCGATCGTCGTCTTCCTCGCCTCCTACCTGCGGGAGAACCGCGAGGTGCTGATCGTCGGCGCGCGGCGGGTGCTCGGCGTGACCCTGCCGCCGATCAAACACTTCGGCCCGATGCTGGTCGTCTGGGGCGCGACGATGCTGCTGCTCGTCTTCATCCGCGACCTCGGCAGCTCGCTGATGTTCTTCGCCGCCTTCCTCGCCCTCCTCTACGTGGCGACCGGCCGCTTCAGCTTCGTCGTGATCGGGATGGCGCTCTTCCTCCTCGGCTCCTGGTTCATCGTCTCGACCGTGCCGCACGTCCACGACCGGGTCGAGGTCTGGCTGCACCCCTACCACGACCCGACCGAAAGCGGCTACCAGATCCTGCAGTCGATCTTCGCCCAGGCCGACGGCGGGCTCTTCGGCAAAGGCTTCGGCCAGGGGCTGATCACGATCCCCGGCCATCCCAACAACGCCCTGCTGCCGGCGGCCCAGACCGACACGATCTACTCGCTGATCGTCAACGAGCTTGGCCTCTTCGGCGCCTGCGGGCTGATCGCCACCTACCTGCTGATCACCGCGCGCGGCTTCAAGGTCGCGCTGCTCGCCAACGACGGCTTCTCGAAGCTCCTGGCGACCGGCCTCACCGCGGTCTTCGCGATCCAGGCCTTCGTGATCATCGGCGGCGTCACCCGGGTGATCCCGCTGACCGGCGTCACCCTGCCCTTCGTCTCCTACGGCGGCAGCTCGATCGTCGCCAACTTCGTCCTCCTGGCACTGCTCTTACTGGTCTCCGACCGCGCCCGCCGCGAAGCCGAAGAGGGCGCCTCGCGGGCCGAACGCGGTGAACCGCTGGGGGCGCTGACGTGAACCGCCAGATCATCAAGCTCTTCGGCTTCATCGTCGTCCTCTTCGCGATCCTGATCGGCTTCACGTCCTGGTGGTCGGTCTTCGACGCCAAGGCGCTGAAGGAACAGAACGTGAACAAGCGGCCGCTCTTCGAGCAGCAGCAGATCCCCCGCGGGCGGATCCTCGCCGCCGACGGCACCGTGATCGCCAAGTCGATCCCGAAGGGCAAGGGGACCGGCAAGCGCTACGTGCGCCACTACCCGACCGGCGCGCTCTTCGGCCACCCGATCGGCTACAGCTTCATGGAACAGGGGCAGACCGAGTTCGAGCAGTACCACAACGCCGAACTGACCGGCGAAGAATCGGAATTCGGCTCGATCCTCGGCGAGCTGACCGGGCAGAAGCAGGAAGGCGAACAGATCGTCACCAGCCTCGACCCGAAGGCGCAGGAAGTGGCGATGGGAGACCTCGAAGCGGCGGGCTACGGCGCCGTGGTCGCGATCGACCCGAGCACCGGCGCGGTCAAGGTGCTGGCCTCGAACCCCGGCTACAACCCGAACCGGATCCCGGACAAGCTCAAAGAATGGAACCAGCAGAAGGTCCGCACGCCGCTCTACAACCGTGCCACCCAAGCCTCCTTCCCGCCGGGCTCCACCTTCAAGGTGGTGACCGCCGCGGCGGGCCTCGAGTCGGGCGTCATCACGCCTGAAACCACGATCAACGCGCCCGGCTCGATCACCGACGAAGGCCACGAACTCGCCAACGACTACAACCAGGACTGGGGCTCGATCTCGCTCGACACGGCGCTGACGAACTCGGTCAACACCTGGTTCGCGCAGCTGGGCCAGAAAGTCGGCCAGGACGATCTCTTCGCGACGATGGAAAAGTTCGGTTTCAACTCCAAGCCGCCGATCGACCTGCCCGAAGAAGAGCTCTCCAAGAGCGGCGTCTACGACTACGAATCGGGCACGTACCTCGGCCGCAACGACCCGGTCGACCTCGCCCGCGTCGCGATCGGCCAGGAGCGGCTGCTGGCGACGCCGCTGCAGATCGCGATGGTGGCGGCCGCGGTCGCCAACGGTGGCAAGCTGATGAAGCCGCAGATCTGGAAGCGGGTCGTGAACGTCGACGGCGGCGTCACCAAGAAGATGGACCCGACCGTCTACAGCGAACCGATCTCCGGCAAGACGGCCGAAGAGCTGACCACCGCGATGGAAGGGGTGGTCGACGAAGGCACCGGGACCAACGCGGCGATCTCCGGCGTGCCGGTGGCGGGCAAGACGGGCACGGCGGAAACGCCGAACAACAAGGAGTGCGGCGGCGGCGAAGCGGAGAACCAGGCCTGGTTCATGGGCTTCGCGCCCGCCGACCACCCGAAGATCGCGATCGCGGCGACGGTGTCCTGCACCGAACAGTTCGGCGGCGACGTCGCCGCGCCGATCTTCCGCGACGTCGCCGAAGCGATCCTGGCGGGCGAATAGATGGTGAGCGGAGTGGCAGCCGAAACAGTGAGAACGAGGGGAGAGCGGCGTGGCTGAGGTCGAGGTCGGCTCGGTCGTCGACGGGCGTTATCGGGTGCTGGCGAAGCTCGGCGGCGGCGGCATGGCCGACGTCTGGCTCGCCGAGGACACCCACCTGCAGCGGCGGATCGCGCTGAAGATCCTGCACCGGCGCCTTGCCCAGGACCGCGAGTTCGTGATGCGCTTCCAGCGCGAGGCCGAGGCGGCGGCCGGGCTGCAGCACCCGAACGTCGTCGCCGTCTTCGACCGCGGCGAATGGGAGGGCACCTACTACATCGCCATGCAGTACGTGGAGGGGCCGACGCTGAAGCAGCTGATCGACTCCGGGATCACGCTCGAGCAGGCGGTCGCGGTGATCCGGCAGGTGCTGCAGGCGGCCGGCTACGCGCACCGCCAGGGGATCGTCCACCGCGATCTGAAGCCGCAGAACGTGATCGTCGACCCGGAGGGCAAGGCGGTCGTCACCGACTTCGGCATCGCCCGCGCCGGCGTCTCGGAGATCACCCAGACCGGCTCGGTGATGGGGACGCCGCACTACCTCTCGCCGGAGCAGGCGCAGGGCTTCGACGTCACCGCCGTCTCCGACCTCTACTCGATCGGCGTGATGCTCTACGAGGCGCTCACCGGGCGGGTGCCGTTCGAGGGCGAATCGGCGGTCGCGGTGGCGATGAAACAGGTCTCCCAGATGCCGCAGCGGCCGAGCTCGATCCAGCCGCGGGTGAGCCCGGCGCTCGACGCGGTGGTGATGCGGGCGCTGGAGAAGGACCCCGGGCAGCGCTTCCAGAGCGCCGACGCGTTCATCGCCGCGCTCGACCAGGCGATGCGCGAACCGGGCGGCGCCGGGCGGGGGACGACGTCCTTCGCGGCGCTGCCGCCGGTGGTCGCGGTCCCTGAGGAGGATGACCCGGAGGCGCAGCGCCGCCGCCGGCGCAACTGGTGGATCCTCGGCGCCCTGGTGGCGATCCTGCTCGGCGCGCTGATCGGGCTGCTGCTCACCCGTGACACCTCGACCGCGGTGCCGAGCGTCGAAGGCCGCAGTCTGCAGCGGGCCGAAGAAATCCTCGAACAGCGCGGCTTCACCGTGAACCAGCCGCCGCTCACCGTCCACCGCGAAGTGGAGGCCGGGACCGTGCTTGAGCAAGACCCGCCGCCCTCGCCGCCCGGTGCCGAGGCCGAGGAAGACTGCTCGTTCCTGACCCTGTTCTGCTCGAAGCCGGGGGTGACGCTGACGATCAGCGTCGGCCCGGGGGAAGGCGTGATCCCCGCGGTCGCCGGGCTGAGCCGCGCCGAAGCGACGAAGAAGCTCGAGGCGGCGGGCTTCGAAGTGGACGTCGAAAACGTCCACTCGAGCTCGGTCGAAGAAGGCGACGTGATCCACAGCGAACCGTCGGCGGGGCGGACGGTGACGCGCGGCTCGACCGTGACGATCTTCGTCTCCAGCGGGCCGAAGCTGGTCAAGGTGCCGGTCCTGATCGACAAGCAGCGCCGCCTCGCGGTGCAGGAAATCCGCGCCCGCGGGCTGACGCCGGAAGTCGGCGAAGAGGAATCGGGCCAGCCGGTCGGCCGCGTGCTGCGCCAGTCGCCGAGCGCCGGGCAGGAACTGGAACCGGGCGCGACCGTGCAGATCGTCGTCTCCTCCGGGCGGGAAACGAAGAAGATGCCGGGCGTGGTCGGCAGCGAACGTCGCGAAGCGGTGGAAACGGTGCGCGCGGCCGGGCTGACCCCGGTGGTCGAGGAAGAAGAAACGCGCAACGAAGCGAAGATCGGGCTGGTGACGCGGCAGTCGCCGAGCGGCGGCACCGAACTGGCGCCGGGCTCGGAAGTGACGCTGATCGTCGGTAAGCGGGCCGCCGCGCCGCCGGAAGAAGAACCCGAAGGGGCGGAAGGCTTCGAAGAAGGCGAAGAACCGTGAGGGTCGCGGTGCTGAGCGGCGGGCGCTCCTCCGAGCACGAGGTCTCGCTGGGCTCGGGCGCGGCGGTGATGAAAGGGCTGGAAGAAGCCGGGCACGAGGTGGTCGAGGTGCGGATCGCCCGCGACGGGAGCTGGAGCGCCGACGGGGCGGCGGTGGAGCTGGTCCCCGGCGGCGGGCTGCTCGGCGCCGCGGTCGTCTTCCCGGTCCTCCACGGGCCCTTCGGCGAGGACGGCAGCATGCAGGGCCTCCTGGAGATGCTCGACGTGCCCTACGTCGGCTCCGACGTGCTCGCCTCGGCGACCTGCATGGACAAGCTGACCCTGAAGCGCCTGCTGGCCGGGCAGGGGATCCCGCAGGTCGACTTCGTCGAAGTCGGCGAAGCGGGCTGGCGGGAGCGCTGCGCCGAGCTGGGGTCGCCGCTCTGGGTGAAGCCCTCGCGGATGGGCTCCAGTGTCGGCATCACCCGGATCGAGGACCTGGCGGCGCTCGACTCGGCGGTCGAGACGGCGCTGCGGCACGACCCGCGGGTGATCGTCGAGGCCTCCGCCCACGGGCGCGAGATCGAGTGCTCGGTGCTCGGCAACGAGGACCCGCGGACGTCGATGCCGGGGGAGATCCTGGCCCACGCCCAGTGGTACGACTACGAGGCCAAGTACGCCGCGGGCGGGATGGACCTGGCGGTGCCGGCGCCGATCTCGGAGATGGAGACGGCGCGGGTGCGCGAGCTGGCCGCCGAGGTCTTCCGCCTGGCCGGCTGCTCCGGCCTCGCCCGCTGCGACTTCTTCGTCGAGCCCGACGGCACGGTGCTGGTCAACGAGATCAACACGATGCCCGGCTTCACCGAGACCAGCGTCTACGCGAAGCTGCTCGAGGCCGACGGGCTCTCATACCCGGACCTCTGCGACCGCCTCGTCGCCCTCGCGGTCGAGCGCTACGACCGCGTCCGCGCCCACGAGTTCTGAGCCCCGGGGTGAGTTCGCAGTAATCCGCGGATAGCGCGGATTACTGCGAACTCGAGGGGCGCGGGACCTATTCGAGCAGCTTCACGTCGGAGATTTCGACCTGGAAGCGGCCTTCCTGGTCGGTCGCCGGCGCCGCCTTGGTGAACCAGATGAGGAAGTATTTGGCGGCCTGCCCGAGGTGGAGCTGGACTTCTTCTTCCTTGGCGGCGTCGTTGACCTCGCCGATCTGTTCGCCCCATTCTTCGATTTCTTCGGGCGGGCCCGCGGCGGCGGCGAAGATCTGCGCGTCCCAGCCAGGGGTCGGGGTGACGATCTTCATCGTCGCCGGGGTCGCCGGCGCCTGGGCGGTGACGTAGAGGCCGACGCCCGGGTCCGGGCCGGTCTTGGTGCCGGCGAAGGTTTCGGAGTCGTAGTGCTCGCTCGACCAGGCGGTGCCGGTCGGGTTGCCGTCGACCGCCAGTTCGACCGTTTCCGGGTCCTCGTGGCCATCGCCCTCGGGGTCGTAATCGGTGGCGCTTTCGAGCGCGACCTCGTGGCCGGAGGACTTCTGCCCGCCCCCGCCGCCACCGTTCCCTTTGCCGGAGATCGGGCTGTTGCCGCTGCCGATCAACTGGGTCGCGACGAGGGCGCCCGCGGCGATCAGCACGACGACGACGATCGCCGCCCAGGACCACCGCGCGCGGCTCGAGAGCTTGCGTTTGGCCGGTGGGACCGCGTCCAGGACGCTGGTCGCCTCGCCGGTGGTCGAGCCGGCCCGCGCCGCCTCGACCTCGAGCGCGGTGGAGAGGTCGTCGATCATCTCGCCGATGTCGGCGTAGCGCTTGGTCGGGTCCTTGGCAGTCGCCCGCTCGACCACCAGGGCGGTCGCCGCCGAGAGTTCCGGGCGTTCCGCCTGCACGTCGGGCAGCTCTTCGTTGACGTGTTTCATCGCCACGCCGACCTGGCTGTCGGCCTGGAAAGGGACGTGCCCGGTCAGCATCTCGAAGAGGACGACGCCGAGCGAGTAGATGTCGGAGCGCTGGTCGGCGCCGCGGCCCATCGCCTGCTCGGGGGCGACGTAGTCGGTGGTGCCGAGCACGCGGCCGG
The DNA here is from genome assembly GCA_937907435.1 of uncultured Actinomycetes bacterium. GTDB lineage: Bacteria > Actinomycetota > Thermoleophilia > Solirubrobacterales > 70-9 > VAYN01. The sequence goes on along the minus strand of CALCIA010000139.1, from coordinate 766 downwards.
TCGCGGTCAGCCCGTCCTTTTCCAGTTGGCGGGAGATGCCGAAGTCGGTCAGCTTGGCGCGGCCCTCGGCGTCGATCAGCACGTTCTGCGGCTTGATGTCGCGGTGGACCATCTTGCGGGCGTGGGCGACGGTGAGCCCGCGGGCGATCTCGATCGCGTAGGCGAGCGCTTCCTGGGTGTCGAGCGCGCCGATCCGGTTGATCCGCGCCTTCAGCGTCTCCCCTTCGACGTATTCGAAGACGATGTAGGGATAGCCGCCGTCCTCGCCCGCGTCGATCACGGCGACGACGTTGGGGTGGGAGATCTTGGCCACCGCCCGCGCCTCCTGGCGGAAGCGCTCCAACTGGTCGGCCTGCTCGGACATCTCCCGGTGCATGACCTTCACCGCGACCGGCCGGTCGAGCGTCGTGTCGCGCGCCAGGTAGACCGTCGACATCCCGCCCGAGCCAAGTTTGGCCTCCAGCCGATAGCGGCCCGACAACACGGTGCCGATCATCTTCGAGCTGGTAGGGCGGTCGGGCATCAGCCTGCGGGGGCGGGGAGGGGGATCAAGGCGTGCATATTGTCGATCACGTGTGAGTAGAGGTTCGCTACCGCTCCGGCCCTGCCTGCACCGCGAAGTCGCATTGGCTCAACGTAGCCGGTTGGGAGGGAGGGGCGGGGGACGCTCGGCTTCGGGGGGCTTGCGGCCGTCCGAGATGGCGCGGGGGTGGCCTGGGCTCCTCATGGGGGTCCTGGCAGGCTGTGACCCCCATGAGGAGCCCAG
>CALCIA010000138.1 GCA_937907435.1 uncultured Actinomycetes bacterium | reverse complement strand
GCGGCTGCCGGTCACCGCCGGCAGCCAGGAGAGCGCCGCGACGGCGAGGCAGAAGACGCAGGCCACGGTCGCCACCCGGCGGACGCGCCGCCAGAGCGGCAGGCGCCTGGGACGCGGGCGCCGCCGGGGCGGCGTCGATCGCGTCGGCGTCGGGGTCGGAGTGGCCGTCGCCATACGGGCGCACCCTGGCGTGGGCAGATGAAATGAAGGTGAGATCACCGGGCGCAACCGGATGAGAGACCCACCCACGAATCTCTCACCTTCGTCTAATCGCGGACCCCCACAGTGGCCGCATGAACTCAGCCCATGCACTCCCCAGCCAGGCGGTCCCCAGCCCCGGGCGCCGCATGCTCAACAAGGTCCCCGAGATCACCGTCTACTTCTGGATCATCAAGATCCTCTGCACCACGGTGGGTGAGACCTTCGCCGACAACCTGAACGAAAACCTCGGGCTCGGACTCACCAACACCTCCTACATCATGGGTGCGGTCTTGATCGCGGTGATGGTGGCCCAGTTCCGCTCCCGTCGCTACGTACCCGGCATCTATTGGCTGGCGGTGGTGCTGGTCAGCGTCGTCGGCACGCTGGTCTCCGACAACCTGGTCGAAAACTACGGGGTGGCCCTGGAAACGACGACGATCGCCTTCAGCATCTGTCTGATCGTGACCTTCGCCACCTGGTACTGGAGCGAGCGTACCCTCTCCGTCCACACCATCGTCACCAGCAGGCGCGAGGCCTTCTACTGGGCGACGATCCTCTTCACCTTCGCGCTCGGCACCTCTGCCGGCGACCTGATCTCCGAGAAGCTGGAACTCGGCTACCTGCCGACGGTGGGGATCTTCGCCGGCGCGATCGCGATCATCGCCTTCTGCCACTTCGCCCTGCGGATGAACGCGATCCTCTCCTTCTGGCTCGCCTACATCCTGACCCGGCCGTTGGGCGCCTCGATCGGTGACTACCTGGCCTCGCCGACCGAAGAAGGCGGCCTCGGCCTCGGCACCACCGTCACCTCGGTCATCTTCCTCTCCACCATCCTCGCCCTGGTCGTCTATCTGGCGATCTCGAAGCGCGACGTGATCCGCTCCGGGCCGGTCGCCGCTTCCCCCGGGACCGGTCCGGCGGTTCTCGTCGTCCTCAACAAGGTCGCCCCGACCGAGTCGCTGATCATGGCCGTGCGCGAGCGGGTGGCGGCGGGCGCCGAGCGTTTCCACGTCCTCGTCCCCAACCCTCACAACCTCGGCTTCGACCACGGTGACCCCGTGCCCGCCGACGGCGACGAGTTGCTCGCCGGGGCACTGCCCCCACTTCGGAAGGTCACCGGGGGCGAGGTCTCCGGACGGGTGGCGAACAATCCGAACGCCTACGACGACATAGTCGAAGAGCTCGACTCCGGCGCCTACACCGAGATCCTCCTGGAGACGCCGCCGACCCATCTCTCGCACTGGCTCCACGTCGACCTTCCCAACCGGGTCGCCCAGCTCGGACTGCCGACGGAGGCGGTGGCGGCCGCCTGACTCTCATGGGCTGTTAAGGCCTCGACCGTAGCTTGCCGTCGGCCTCGTCCCTTTCGATCATGGACCGTACCCTCCACCGATTCGCCTCCAGTCGACACACCTACTCGAAGGTGCCCGAGGTGACCGCCTGGTTCTGGCTCGTCAAGGCCCTGACCACGGCGATGGGCGAGTCGACCTCCGACTGGTTGGTGCATGCGCTGGTACCGGAGATCGCCGTCGTCCTCGGTGCGATCGCCTTCGCGGTCGCGATCTACATCCAATTCACCAAGGACCGCTATATCCCCTGGTGTTACTGGTTCGCGGTGGCGATGGTCGGTGTGTTCGGCACGATGTGCGCCGACGTCCTGCACGTGGGCCTCGGCGTCCCCTACATCGCCTCGACCATCTTCTACGCGATCGTCCTCGCGGTGGTGTTCCGCACCTGGTACCGGACCGAGGGCACCCTTTCGATCCACAGCATCACCACCCCTCGACGTGAGGTGTTCTACTGGGCCGCGGTGCTGGCCACCTTCGCCCTCGGCACCGCGGCCGGCGATCTCACCGCCTACACCTTCGGGCTCGGCTACTTCGGTTCGATCTGGCTCTTCGCGGCGATCATCTCGATCCCCGCGATCGGCTACTTCCGCCTCGGGATGGGCTCGATCCTCTCCTTCTGGTTCGCCTACGTGGTGACCCGACCGCTCGGCGCCTCGGTCGCCGACTGGCTCGGCAAACCGGAAGGGGTCGGCCTCGGCAGCGGGCTCGTCAGCCTGCTCTTCGCCGGCGCGATCGCGCTCATCGTGCGCCACCTCGCCCGCACCGGCAAGGACACCCCCGCCGACCAGGAGATCGGCGGGGCCGTTCCCGAACCCGCCACCCCATGATCGAGCTGAGCGCGCCCGGGTAGGCTCCCTTGCATGGCAGCGTAGGTGTATCGTCGGTGTATGGCACGTACCAACATCGACATCGACGAGAAGGCCTGCGACGCGGTGATGCGGCGCTACCGGCTCGCGACCAAGCGTGAGGCGGTGAACTTCGCGCTCCGCACCGTCGCCTCCGAGGCCCTCGACCTCGATCGGGCCCGGCGGCTGCGCGGGTCGGGGTGGGACGGCGACCTGGAGGAGATGCGCTCGGGCCGGGTCGGATGATCCTCCTCGACACCTCGGCCTGGGTCGAGTTCCTCCGTGACACCGGCAGCCCGGTCTGCCTGCGCGTCGACGAGCTCCTCGGCGAGGAGATCGCGACCTGCCACCCGATCCGCATGGAGGTGCTCGCCGGGGCCCGCGACGAGCAGCACCTCGAGGGCCTTCGCGGCCTCCTCGCCCGGGCCGCCGTCCTCGAGACCTCGCCGGTCGACTACGAGACCGCGGCGGCGCTCTACCGCACCTGCCGACGTCGCGGGGAGACCGTGCGCAAGCTGATCGACTGCCTGATCGCCGCCCACGCGATCCGCGAGGGGGTCGCGGTCCTCCACGCGGATTCCGACTTCGACCGCCTCGCCGGCTGTACGTCGTTACAGGTCTGCCCCGTCGACTGAGGCGCGGGTCGGATCCGGGGCATCGGGCCCGAGGGCTGTCGACCATCGCCTCCAGGTGCAGATCAGCGCAAGTCCGGCGCCGGTCACGCGGCGGGTGAGCTCAGTCCGACAGGGCCGCGCTCAGCCGCGGGCCGACCTCCTCGAGGGCGCGGCGCACCCGCCGGTCGAAGCTCGCCAGGTCCGCCTCCAGCCGCTCGGCGGTCGCGATGGCGAAGCCGGCCGCGAGGCTGACGCCCAGCGCCTGCCGTCGGGCCGCGAGGCGGGCCGCGGCGGCGTCGGGGGAGGACCTACGGATGCCCAGCGAGGCGATGGCGTCGACCGCGGCACGGAGGGTGCGCTCGTCCTCCGCCGGGCGTACCAGCGCCTCCGCATAGTTGACCGTGCAGATCACGAGTTCGGTCCCCGTGGACGCGAACCGCCCGAAGGCCGCCCGCGCGGCTGGATGGTGTGGGTCGGCGCGATCGAGTGCGGCGATCACGACATCGGTGTCGAGGACGCAGATCGCCACGACCGACCCCGGGCTCAGCCACGCTCTTCGGAGCGGAGCTTCTCGAGGTGACCCGGCTCGTAGAGCCCGTCGTAAAGGGGCCAGGAACTCCGTCGCGCCAGGGCCATCCGCGAAGAGAAGTCGATGGCCCTAATAGGTGCCCTCACCAACCCAGCCAACCGCGACAAGCTGGCCGGGTTGGTTACTTGTCGAAAGCGGTTGCTGAATGGTGCCCCGACTGAGATTGCCCCAACGCCACGGCCACCAGCTCGGGCAGGCGAGATTGCAGAAGCCGTGCAGGAAGTATTGGCAACACACGGCGCCATGCGAGTCGGGGAGGTCTTCCTCGCCGTTCAGAACTTGCTCGGGCATGAGGTCAACCGGGGAACGGTCAAGGCGTGCCTTTCAGAAGGCGCCTTGGCGACGCCGCCCAAATTCAAACGGTCGGGGCGCGGCCGCTATCGACTCTGAAGCTTGGCCTGCCCGTCAACTACCGCACGATCAAAGCCTGTCCCTCGGCGGATACGCAATTGAAACGCTCTCGCTCTGAGCGGGTCGCTCACCGAAGGGTCGTTAGCAAAACGACTTTTTTATGAGGGGGTGATGTCTTGGTCTTCGTCGTGACGACGCAGAAGCTTCCGTCTGTCTCCACGTCCAAGGCGGGCTAGAAGAACGAGCGACCAGGGCCGCAGGGGGAACGGAACCCTTGCGGCCGGGTTGCCGCGTCGCCGGGCACTGCGCAGATCCCCCTAGCTCCTGACGATCTGCGAAACCCGCTGGTGGCTCATCTCCAAGACCTCGGCGATGGCCTTCATCGGCAGATCCCCTCGGTACGCGGCGCGGATCGCCTCGTCGCGTTCCTGGCGCAGTTCCTCGGCTTGCTTCTCTAGCTCGGCCTGACGGCGAGCGAAGCTCTTGGCGAAGGCTTCAAGGGAAGCTCTGGCCTCGGGGGCTTGTCGCTCTGGGCGGGCAATTCGGAGATGGTCCGCGCTATTCCTGCTAGTCGGTTAGCATGAACCGTCCTGGCTCGGTACGCCCTTGGTTGCCCATGGGTTCCCGGCCTCGATCCATCAACTCATCGGCAAGGGGAAAGCATGCATCGCAAGACGCGGAGGCTCGGCGCTCGGCGCGGCGAGAGAAACGACCGGCAGAGGCAGACCGGGCTGGTTGCGTTGGCCTGCTCCCTGCCGCTGGGCCGCCTGTGGTTGGTTGGTCTGCTGGCGGTCACAGCCGGGCCGATGTTGCTCATTGCTTCCGCACAGGCAGAAGTTCCGTCCATCTCGCTGTCAGCTCCGCGGTTGGTCGATCACCAGGCGCCCTACGGCAACTCGGCCGGGGAAGGCGCTATTTCATGCCCGTCGTCCTCGCTCTGTGTGGCCGCAATGGGCTCCGATATCTTGACCTCCACCGGCCCGACCAGCGGGCCGAACACCTGGCAGCAGACCAACTTGCCGGGAACGTCAGTTGCCGATATCTCGTGTCCGACCACGACGTTCTGTGCCGCGATCGAACGCTGGAATGGCAACGTCCTCATCTCGACCAACCCGACCGGCGGCGCAGCGGCCTGGTCGAAAACGGCAGTCGGGTTCTTCACTGCACCGGCAGGCGGCACGATGGGCATCTCCTGCCCCAGCGCCGCACTCTGCGTGCTGGCTGATGGCCTCGGGCAGATCTGGACTTCAACGAACCCCACGGGCGGGGCGGGCACTTGGTCGGGGGCTCAGGTTGGCGATGAACATCCCGACAGCCTGAGCGGCGTGGCCTGTGCATCGGCCACCCTTTGTGTTGCCACGGATTTTGAAGGCGACGTATTCACGGCTTCAGACCCGACCGGCGGATCGGGGGCCTGGACGAGAACCAACGTGACGGCAAGCCGGTTGTCTGACGTGTCTTGTCCCAATACCTCGCTGTGCGTGGCGGTTGGCGGCACGGGCAATACGGAATCGAACAGCACGGGGACGATCGTCACGTCCACCGATCCAACCGGCGGGGCCAGTGCGTGGCAGGCCGTCACCACCGAACAGGACCACAATCTCAGCGGCATCTCCTGCGCTAGTGCCGCGCTGTGCGTGGCCACCACCAATACCGACATCCTGGGCAACGTGGCGGTTTCGACCAATCCGACCGGTGGGCCAAGCGCCTGGTCGGAGACGCACCTTCAAGGCTCCAACGGCGGGTTCACTGGAGTGTCCTGCGCTTCGGCCACGCTCTGTGCGGTCAGCGACTGGACCGGCGATGTGTTCGCTGCCTCCAACGCCACGGGCGGCACGGCTGCTTGGTCCGCTACGCGGATTGACGGCAACAACGGCCTCGATGCGATCGGCTGCCCTTCGGCCGGCTTCTGCGCGGCGGTCGATGCCAGCGGCAACATCGTCACCAGCACCGACCCGACTGGGGCCTGGACGGTCTCGGGAGTTGACCCGGGCGCTGCCCTAACCGACGTGTCGTGCCCGAGCGCTTCCTTTTGTGTGGCCGTTGATGGTGAGCACATCTTGACCTCGTCTGACCCCACTGGCGGCACGGCGGCGTGGTCAGTGGCGCCGGTCAATACTCCCTTGGGCCAGGGCATCACCGTTGTCTCTTGCCCCACGGCGAGTCTGTGCGTGGTGGCGGCAGGCCCATACATCCTGAGTTCAACCAACCCCTCGGGCGGAGCGGCGGCATGGTCGGTGACCGGCGATGTCACGGGAAGCGCCTCGTTCATCAACAATCTGGAATGTCCGGCGACGACCTTATGCGTGGCGACTGACTGGGCCGGTCACGTCATAACCTCGACCAATCCCACGGGCGGCACGGCCGCGTGGCACACGGCCGATGTCGGGCCGATCTCCTATGCCTTGAGCTGTCCCAGCACGGGCCTTTGTGTGGGCACCGGCTTCCGCCAGCTCTACACGTCGACCAATCCGGCTGGCGGCGCTGCCGCGTGGTCAGATGATGAAGCTGCGTTCGGGTTGACCGGTGCCGAAGCCGCGCTGACGTGTTTCAGCCCATCCCTCTGTCTTGCCTTTGGTCCTTTGAATGCCGCGATATCCACCGACCCGGCTGCTGGTGGCTCGTCGTGGAACCGGGTGACTGCCGACAGTGGCGGCGTAGACGTCACCGAGATGTCCTGTCCGTCGCCGACGTTCTGCATTGCCATCGCAGGTGGCAGCTACGTCCGAACCGTTGAACTTTCAGGTGTCGAACCCGGCAAAAAACCTGAAGAAGGCCAGAATGAAGAAGCTGGCGGCGGCGGGGGTGGCAGTCCTGGTGGTGGCTCTGAAACTCCGGCCAACAATGGCGGTGACAATCCGGGCGGTGGCAACCCCTCGAGCCCGCCGCCGTCGACCAGCACTGCGATCCCTGCGATGCCATCGCAGCCGAGGACCACGCCGAAGCCGAAGCACAAACCGCTCAAGTGCCGCAAGGGCTTCAAGAAGGACAAGCGTCACGGCAAGGCTCGGTGCATCAAGGTGAAGCATCGGCATCAGCGCCATCGCTAGCCTTAAAGGTACGCCGTCCTGGTCAAGGGCGGTATTCCGGTGGATATGCGCCGATATACACGCGGATATGCGCCGTTTCGGGCACTAATCGCCAGTAGTGCCCGAAGCGGGCGAGGTGCGGTTCGAATTATCTATCGAGGGAACCGAGGGCCCATCTGCACCCGGTGGCGACATACAGAGCACGGCACACGGAGTGCAGCTTCTCCGCGCTAAGGGTCGTGATGCGGTCGTCGGGGAAGCCCTTGGCCACCGTGTCCACATGGTCGAGATTGAGGACGCACTCCCGCGGCATCCCGTCATCGGGTCCGAGCAGAACCTCGATCGGCAGATCGCGGATCGTGGTGATCGCGCCACGACGACGAAGACCTCGCCACCGCTTACACTCATCTGTAGATGGCCGCCTGCTACATCCGGGAGATGACTTCGCTCCAGGTTTTCTTCCGCACTCAGACTGGATCGCCATAGTTGCCGCGGACCGGCGTCGAGGCCGACTACGCTGACGCCGAACGTGCCCTTCCGAGCACACACCCGCGACCTGGTCGACCGATACGCCCGCGGGGATCTCGCCGGGGACCTCCGTGAGCACGTCGAATTCTTCTCCTTCCTCGCCGACGATCAGGGCCTGATGCAACGGGTCGGGGAGGAGTACTTCAGCGCTCGCTATATCTACAAGCTGCTCGAGGGCCTACAACTGGCCGACGAGTGGGCGCTGCGGGCGCAGGTCCAGCTTCAGGTCCAGCAGTACGCCTCGATCTACGAGGCCTGCATCCACCACCTGCTGTTCACCACCTGCGCGGCGCGCCCTGAGGTCAACCGTCTCCGCCGCGTCAACACGTTGAAGGAATGGTCCGTCTCCGAGAGCCTTCGGACGCAACTAGTCGACGCTGCCGCCGACGCCCCGGGTCCCGCTGTCGCCGGCTTCAAGACGTCTCTCAGCATCGCGCCCGAGAAGGTTCGCTTCGAGCACAAGGCCGATCTCGCGGCGGACTTTGGAATCATCGACGCCGGGCTGGCAGCGGAGTTGAAGGAGTTCTACGCGGCACGCAACATGATCCACATCCACGCCGAGTTGAAGAGAGGGGCCGACTGGGACTGGGAGATCGAGCTCGCCAAGCGCGCCTATCTGCGGCTGGAGAAGTTCCGCGACCAGGTCGTCTCCTGGCAAGGCGCCCAACGGAGGCGGCATCCTGAGCGACATGGTGAAGGTTCGGCCGATCCAGGATTAGGCACCGGCGCGTCCTCAGATGCGCTCCATGCCTGATCGCTACTCCTTCGCTGCTCAGCACGAGGTGAGGTCGACCGCATTGCCGTGCTTGGCGATCAGCTTCTCGATATCGGCACGGAATCCCTCCGCGATCTCGCTGTCGTGCGCAAGCGTGATCGCTGGCATCCCGTCGCTCGTCTGGACGGTCGCCGGATAGGGGGCAACGATCAGGATGCGCCCATTCGCCACCGCCATATAGGGCATCTCGAGCTCCTCGGCCAACTCATAGACATGGAGGCCGCGCCGCTCGGTCACGCCGAGGCCGGCGTGGAGCTCCGAGAGGACCGCCAACGTCTCGCTCACCCGCTCGCCATAGCTTTTGTTGCGCGCCACAGCCACGCGCACCGAGCGCCTGGAGAGCATCAGCAGGTGGACCTCACCGCCCGAACCGAGCACCCGTTCGATCGCCTCGCAGAAGTGCTTTCGCAGACCGTCGGTACGGCACCATTTATCGAGTGCGTGACCGACCATGGTGAGCGTCCACTCTGCCTCCCCGAGCAGCGCGCGCCATTCCTCGGGGTGATACTCGCCCTTCGGCTTCACAGCGCGGACCCGCTGGGCCTCGGCCTGGGCGAGCAGCGGCACCGCGAGTCTCAGCGCTCCGAGGCTTCCACCGAGAGCCTTCACGTCGTCGCTCAGGCGCAGGCCGTCGTCCCCCAGAAAGAGCGCGTTCACTAAGGCAAAGACGAAGGAGGCGATCAGCGAGCAGCTGATCCCGAGCGCTACCGCGGCGACCGAGCTCGACGGCGCACGTAGGAAAAAGCCGAGAGCGCCGACGGCGATGAGTAAGCCGAGGCCCCAGGCCACCGAGACCGCAGGATGTCGCGCCTTTCCCGACATCTAGAAGAGCGAGGCCGGTCCCGGTGCCAGGGTCGGATCGACGGGCAACCGCTCGACTGCGACCGAAGCGAGCTCTACTACGAGGGCCGAGTGGTCGCTCAGGTCCGTTTCGCGGGTCTCGTGGAGGTATTCGCAGCGCCGGAGAGCCGCGCGCAGATCGGCGGTGATCAGGCAGTGGTCGAAGCGATGACCGCGGCCTTCGGTATCGGCCCAGCTGACCTCGATCCGGTCCGGGTGAAGGGCACGGTAGGCGTCAAGCCAGCCGACCCGGGGCAGCGCCTCATAAAGCTCGTACTCCCACTCTTGGAAGCCCCGCTCAGAACCTCGACCGCTCCGCTCGACGACGTTCAGGTCGCCGATCACGACGCTCGCGCGCGGCTCGCGCCTGCCCACCAGGGTCAGCAGCTCGGCCAGGAAACGGCGCTTGCGTGCGATCCGCTCGGCCGAGTCGTCACGCGAGGGGGCGTAGACGCCGATGATCTCAAGGGCGCCGACCGACCCCTGCGCGATCCGCTCGGGGAGATAGGACTCGATCGTCGCCTCGGTCCCGAGGGCGACCCTCGAGGCGATCAGGACCCCACGCTCGCCCTCGCCCGGACGGCGGGCGCGGAGCACCCAGCCCGACTCACGAAACCGCTCGGCGAGCAGCTCGCTTCCCGTGCCCACGCCGATCTCGGTCAGGACAAAGACCTGCTCAGGACGGCCGTCGAGCCATTCGAGCTGGCGCTCGGCCCGCGGGAGCGAGGGGCTGCAGACGTTCAGAGTGAGGACTGAGAGCCCCGGCTCAGCCATCTGCACGGCTCCGCTCACTCTCGATCAACGTGGCGACCTCCGCTCCCAGTCGCACGGCGTCGGTCTCGGTGGTGTCGAAGACCAGGGCGGGCAGTTCGTAGGCGTCCTCCAGGAAGCGGTCGGCCTCCTCGTAAAGGGCCAGCTCGCGCTCGCCGCCGGCCGTCTGCTCGAAGCGCCGCGAGGGGTCGGGCTCGCGGGCCCGCAGGCGCTGATGGATCGTCGTCGCCTCGGCCCGCAGGCGGATGCGCAGGTCGGGCCGCGGGATGCCGGCGTTGATGGCGACGATGAACTCGACCTCGACCCCGTCGAGACGCTGGAGGACGAGCGAGGACTCGATGTAGCGGTCGCAGAGCACGATTTCCCCGGCGGCGAGATGATCGGCCACCTCGCCCTCGGCCTGCTGGTGGCGGTCGGCGGCGACGAGGCAGGCGAGACCTCGACCGCGAAGCGCCGCCTCCGAGTCCCGGGCGAACTGCCCGAGGATCCCGGCGGACGGCTGATGGGTGCCGTACACCGGCGCACCTCGGGCCGCCAGCTCCGCCGCCACCACCTCGGTCAGGGAGGTCTTGCCCGAGCCATTCGGCCCGTCGATAGTCACCAGCATCCCCGGCCTGTTGGAGGCGGACCTGAAGAGCTCCTCGCTCATGCCGCGTCCGCCACCGGGCACTGCTCGCGATCGCGTTCCCCGACCCGCCCGCCAGCGGCGATGACCGCCGCCGGGCACCCCCTTCCACATACCTCTGCAAGATCGCACGGCCCGCATACAGGGTCGCTTCGCACCGTCACCCGCTGCTCGAGCGGATAGCGCTCGAGGCGGGCGGCGATGTCGGGATCGATGAAGGCGTTGCCGACGATGAACTCGTCGGGGTCGTGGTGCGACCCTCGCGTGCGGGCGGCGAACACGAGGTAGGGGCAGACGGTTAGCGAGCCGTCGGCGAAGACGTACAGGATCCGCCCGGCCTCGCAGGCCGAAAGAGGCCGTGAGTCGTTCGGGAAGCGGATCCGCACCAGCTCGACCTCCTCCTCGCAGGACGCCGTGTCGAGGGCGATTGCCCGCATCAGCTCCTCGGAGGCACCGAGCCGGCGAACGCCGCCGACGCCACGCCCGAGTGAAGAGAGCGGGTTCATCAGCACGTACTCGGCACCGCACTCGGCAGCGAAACGGCAGAGGTCCTGGTACTCCCCGGCGGCGGCGAGCCGGTTGGGGGTAACGAGGACGCCCTTCAGGAGGCCCGCCTCGCCTAGTGCCCGCATTGTTTCCACCGTCGTCGCGAAGGAGTTCGGCGAGCCCCGGAACTTCCCGTGGCTTGAGGCGGAGAAGCCATCGAGGCTGACGTTTAGCTTCACCCCGCCGAGGCTCGCGAGATCCTTGACCGCCTCGCCTGAGACGAGCGTCGCGTTGGTGCAGATCGTCACTGTCATCCCCTGCGATCGGCATGCCCCGATGATCTCCAGGAGGCGCGGGTGGGCGAAGGGCTCCCCGCCGGTGAGGGTGACCCGCGACACCCGTGACTCGGCGAGGCGCGGCAGGAGCTCGGTTTCGACCCGGGCGAGGTCCATGTCCTCGCCCTCGCGGGTCGCGGAGACGAAGCAGTGGGCGCAGTGGAGGTTGCAACGCTCGGTGATCTGGATCAGCGCCTTCCGATCGTCGGCCGCGGTGGAGGTGCGGAAATAGCAGGCCGAGGCGGTGCCGGCGGCGGCGATCGCCCGCCGGCTCATCGTGGACCGCGCGTCAAAGGGGACCGCGGACGGCTGTAGAAGTTGCCACGGGGAGCAGGCGCACCTCGCCGCCCTCCCGTCCGCGACCGATGCCACAGAACGTCCTCATCCCGACGAAGTCGACGCCGCGCCGTAGATCCGGTGGAGGTGTTGCGCGTCGCCCGACCCGGACGGGCGCGAGCATCCTGACCTTCAACATCTCGGTGGCCGCCGAGCCGCGCGCGGAGCGCATCCTCCGCTGGCTCCGCGGCAGGAGTGACGAGGTGATCGTCCTCAGCGAGATCAGTGCAGGCGCTGGCACCGAGCTGATCCGGACCGGCCTCGCAGACGACGGCTACGCGACGTTCGGCAGCGTCGAGGGTCGCGAGCGCGGCGTGATGATCGCCACGCGTTTCCCTGTCGCCCGCCCGCTCGTGCTCGGAGCGGTCACCGTGCCTGCGCGTGCCCACGGCATCGTCCTCGACACCTCGCCCCGCGTCGCCGTCCTCGGGGTCTACGTCCCCTCGCGCGACCGCAGCCCCGAGAAGGTGGCCCGTAAGGAGCTCTTCATGACCTCGCTCCTCGACGCCCTCGACGCGCTGCCGAAGAAGACGCGCGAGAGCCTCCTTTTGCTCGGCGACTACAACGCGGTCGCCCGCGACCACGTCCCCGCGTTGCCGGGCTTCTTCCCCTACGAGTACGACTTCCACGAGCGTCTGCGGGACCTGGCGCTCGCCCCCGCCCACGAGCTGCGCCCCTACGGCCCGCGCCAGCCCCATAGCTGGATCGGACGGACCGGCCTCGGATATCTCTACGACTATGCGCACCTCGGCAGCAACGTCGGCGGGCGGCTCGAGAGCTGCCGCTACCTCCACGGCCCGCGCGACCGGCGTCTTTCCGATCACGCGGCGCTCGCCGTGCGGATCGGCCTCGACCGGGACGGCTAGCGGGCTCACTCGAATACCACCACCCGGACCAAGGCGGCGTCCAACTCGGGCATCGAGTCGACTTCGATCCGCTCGGCGAAGGCCGCCTGCATGATCGGCATCGCTTCTCCTTGTTCCTTGGCGATGTTCTGGGCCGACCCCCAGCGATCGACCTCTTCGGCGACATCCGTCAGCGCGTTCGCTGCCGTGGTGGTCACGACGGCCGGATCCAGCCCTTCCTCCTCGGCGACCTCGATCGCCGTGAACTTGAAGTTCCGTTTCTGGAAGTCGAGCGATCCGGCGCTGCGCCGACGGATCTCGGCGAAGAGGCGGGCGCTGTCAGGGACCAGTAGATCGAGGGCGAAGCGGTTCGCTTCCTCCTCCTGGCGGTCGTCGATCTCCTTGCCCGGTTTGTCGATCTCGACGACCCCTTCCCAGGCTAGGTGCCCGAGGGCCAGGTGTCCGATCTCGTGGGCGAGATCGAAGAGCCAGAAGGCAGGCGAGCGTTGTGAGGAGCTGAGGACGACGACGGGGCGTGGGCCTACATACCAGGCAGCCCCGTTGAAGTTTTGACTCCATGGCGTCGGGATCACGACCACACCCCGATCCCAGGCCCACCCCGTCAACGTCTCGAGTTTCACACCCCCTTGGACCTCAAGCTGTGCCCTGATCTCCACCGGATCGGCTGGCAGGCTCTCGACCGGCGCCTCATAGACGGCGGCGCTCGCCTCCGAGATCGTCCGTGCCAGTCGGATCAGCGGCGAGGACCGCGCCCTCTCGGGGTTGCGGGACTTGAAGCTGACCGCCACCCCGAGTTCGCCTGAAGACGGAGGCCCGGCGAGGAGCCCGTCGACATCCCACCCGAACCCGTGGGCGATTACGGTCGCAAACCTTCGCGGACCGAGACGGCTCGCGAGGTCTTTGAGCGCGGCGCTCGGCGCGCCGGACTTCTGCGCGTTCAGCCTCACCCTCTTCATCGAGACCTCCGGCACGTCAGGACCCGCGATGTCGCCGAAGTCGGCGTTCAACGCTCGCAGGACCGCACTCATGGTGGAGATCCGCAGGTCGCTCTCGCCCTTCTCGATCTTCGCCAGCTGCGGCGGGGCCATCCCGGCCGTCTCGGCAACCGTCTTCTGGGACATGCCACCGTCTTCCCGCAGGGCACGCAACCGGCGGCCGATCCGCCGCGACTCTTCGGCATCGCGCTCGCGCAGCTCGGCCGCGAAGACCGGATCGCTTCGCGCCCGTAGGCCCATCCAGTCGATTTCGCGTTCGCCATCGTGGTCTACCAAGATCAGCGAACCTTCATCGAGCCTGAAAGCGGTCTCGGCATCTGCCCCAAGAGAGCCGAAGGGCGCCTCGATGCGATCGCCGTTGGCGAACTCGATCGCGAGAGCATCGGGGCACGTCTCGATGGCGACTATCTCGCCGTACTCGGGCTCTTCCCAGTAGCGCCTATCCACGCTCATCGGGATTCAGCCTTTCCCACTCCTCGAGCAGCTCCGGTTGGTGGTCCTTCAGTTCCTTGACCAGCTCGGCTGGGAGTTCGATCCCCCGTTGCAAAGGGGTCAAGGTGAAGAGGTTGACGCTGCAAATCCCCCGACCACGTTCCTTTATGTGGGCATGGGGCATCTGATGCGGCTCGCCGCGGGCGTCGGCTACATAGACGCCGAAGTTCTTGAATCGGAGGACGCGAGTCATTCAAATTAACCAATATGTTAATCCGTTTGCGGACGGAAATTGGTACGGCAGTGTAGACGGGTTTTCTCGACGGCCGCCGCGCGGCGGCGCAGCTCAGCGACTACGCGCGCCGATCGAGAGCCGCGACCATGTCTTCGAGGCGGCTGGGCGCGACTGGGATCAGGCCACTGACGTCGAGGAGATCAGTTCCGCCAGTCCTTGCGTAGCCGCTCCAATTCGTACGGCTCGTAGACACCGGCGAGGGCCCCGGCGGTTTCCTCCACCGCGCGGCCTCGATCGGCTTCCTCCCCTTCGATCGCACCACACCCTGCCGCCGCCAGTTTCAGTAACAGCTCCTTGCGGTCGATGACCTCCGGCCAGCGTTGCTGAGCCTGGTCCAACTGATCGCTGAGTTCGCCAGTGTCGGTGATCGTGTAGCAGCGCTTTGCGGTCGGCATCGGGCTTGCGCAGCACCGGGTTGATGAGGTGCCGCAGCCATTCCGTCATACCGCTGACCCGCGTCCGTAGCGAGTCGGAATCGCCGGGAATCCCCGCATATCCGACGCAGTTTGGGCACCAGTGCCTGAAACGGAGGGGAGTTTCCGGCCGGTTCGAATGGCTCTCCGGAATCCGATGTGGCCCGTTTGCAGGGCATTCGAGTCGATGGAGCTAGGCGGATTCGAACCGCCGACCTCCTGGGTGCGATGCAAGGCGACTTTGAGGTGAGCAGCTCCTCAAAACCGCACCGTAGAGGGGTGTCGCGGCCTGCCCAGATCGAGAGCCAGGGCCGGATGTACGTCGAGATACCCGGGGATATGCGGCGATTCGGGCACACATTGCCGTCAGTGCCCAATCGGGCTTGGTGGCGGTTCAAATAAGGATCTCGGGTCTCCACTTCCCCTCGACGGGGCCACTTTCTCCGCGCCTGCAAGGCCTTCACCGACCCTTGACCTGGCCCCCGCCCGGGGAGGATGCTCGCCCGGACCGACGACCCCGGGCGACGCTGCCGGGGTCGTCGCGTATTTTCGGCGCGACTAGGGTTCGCCGATGCCGATCGCCGCGAAGAAGCCCGGCGCGCCGCGCCGATGACGCCCGCCGCCGCGCCCACGGTGACGATGGGCATCGACCTGGCCGCCCAGGCCCGGGACACCGCCGTCTGCCTGCTCGCCTGGCCGCACGCCGCACCGCCCGAACTCCTGATGCTCGGGCGTGGGGTGAGCGCCGAGGGCGCCGCGTTCGACGACGAGTGGCTCGTGGGCACGGCCACCGGACGGCGTCTCGAGCACCCGGGTGAGGTGACCAAGGTCGGGATCGACGATCCCTTCGGCTGGCCCGTCCCCTTCCTCGACGCGCTCGCCGCCCACCGCGACGGCCCTGTCTGGCCGACCACGGAGGAAGGGTCGACGGCAGCCTTACGCCACCGCGAGACCGACCGGGTCACCCAGGCCCGCAACCCGAGCGGGCGCTGGCCGCTCTCGGTCTCCTCCGACCGGATCGCGGTACCGGCGATGCGCTGCGCGGCGATCCTCGCCGAGGTCGCCCGCCGGTACGGCGTGGGTGCG
The DNA here is from genome assembly GCA_937907435.1 of uncultured Actinomycetes bacterium. Lineage (GTDB taxonomy): Bacteria > Actinomycetota > Thermoleophilia > Solirubrobacterales > 70-9 > VAYN01. Next base: position 114,995 of record CALCIA010000138.1, on the reverse strand, counting down.
GTCGTCCGCGAGGGCAGTGGCCTGTGCTGCGAGGTCTATCCCGACCCGGCGCTGCGGATCTGGACCGAGGATTCGGAAGCCTCGCTCAGCAAAGCCTCCTACAAGCGGGCGGAGAACTCAGGCGCTCGGGTCGCCCTCCTGGCGGCGATCCAGGCGGAGCTGCCGATCGCCGATCCGCACGGCCGGCTGGCGATGGTCGAGCGCGAGGACGACTACCTGGACGCCCTCCTCTGCGCCTTGGTCGCCCGCGCCGCCGAGCTCGGCTTCACCCACGCGCCGACGCCCGCCCAGAGAGAGCTTGCCCGGATCGAGGGGTGGATCCACCTGCCGAGCGCCCCGCTAGGTGAGCTGGCGCGAACGAGTGGCAGCTAGGCGCCGGCGATCGGCAGGACCTCGGCGACTGAAGGGCAGCCGCCGCCCTCGCAGCAGGACTCGACCTTTTGGCGGCAGTCCTGGCACCACCAGGCCGAGCGCATCCAGAAGAGACGGTGGGGACGACCGGTCATCGCGCAGAGCATCGGTCGATGATTACGCGCGGCGCCGCGGAGCCCCGCTCTACATAAGCGCTCCTATCGGGCGTGATTTCGACCGGTCATGGCCAATGGGCCCCGCTTCACCGTGAGGCTCGGCCGCGGAGGTCCTTCACCTCGCACGGGAGATGATCCGAGCGGTCGATGATCTCCGGGTCGCCGGTGAGGAGCACGGCCCCTTCCTCGGCCGCGAGTGCGACCGCGAAGCAATCGGCCAGGGCGATCGGGTTCTCCGCCTTCAGCCTGGCGACCTCTCTCATCGCCGAGACCCCCGGCAGGTTCTCGTTGACCAGAGGCCGCAACTCCGCCAGGACCGTCTCGGCCTCCTGGCGTCCGTGATCGCGGGTGGTCCGGTAGTGGACCTCGACCAGGTTCAGCCAACTCATGGCGGGGCGTTCGCGGTCGACCACCTGCTGCACCACTCTCGCCGCCGGTTCCTCTCCGTCGAGCCAGGCGAGCACGGCCCAGGAGTCGAGGGAGTGTTTCACCGTCGCTACCGTGGCTCCTTGCCTCGGTCGGCCAGCAGCCGTGCGGCCATGCCGCTCTCAGCGAAGCGACCGCGAAGCGCGGCGCGCCCGCCCACCCGTCTGACCACGATCCCGTCGTCTACCGGCTCGAAGGCGACATCGTCGCCCGGTCCGATCCCGATCTGCTCGCGCAAGTCCTTAGGAATCACGACCTGTCCCTTGGTTCCCATTTTTTGCGTCATACAGAGTCAGTATAACTGAATGGACATCGCGCGTCTTCGATATCGGGGCGAAGCTACGCCTCCTCTCGCAGGATCCGGAAGCAGTTCTCGAGGTCGCCGTCCGGGTCGAAGCCAGATCGAAGGTCAATCTCGGCCTGTAGCGGACTACATCGGGCCGCTAGGGCCTCACCCGTAGCGGGATTTCCCTGGAGATACCGCCTTCATAGGGATAGCCCGGCGCGCCACGAACCTTGGCACGAATCATGTAAGTGGTCGCCCGAGTGGTTCTGCCGAAGTAATACCGAAACGCGAAGTGCCCACCGTCATGCGTGCTTGCGCTGCGGAATTCGAACCAGTGGGTCGGTGCTCGGCTCCCCCCTTCGAGGATGACGGTGACCCTGTCGTTGTCGGGTCCCGGAATGTGTCCGGAGATATCGACGAAATGCTTGTTCCGGGCGGGATTAGGCTGGATCCGCAATGACGGCCTCACCCGGGTCTTGATCACGCCGCCTGCAGTGGTCGGCCCCGGGCCTTGAGCGGATTGGACCGTGACCGAAAGGCGTCGCGAGGGACCCGGCGGCACGGCCAGGCGGTAGGTGCCGTCCGGGCGGGTCACGGCCACGCCCATCAGGCTCGTTTCAGATTCCGGCAGGACCTGGCTGTACACGCAGAGAAAGGCACCGGGAACTCGCGTGGCGCCGGCGGTCAGCGAGCCTGCGAGGACCGCGCCCTCGCCCTGCTCGACGAGCATCGTATGAGCGCCTTGTGGGCCCAGCCCGGCGGTCAGGATGAGCGGCCCGGGCGGGACGGAAGGCATCTCGCAGCCCGGATCCGCCTCCGCCGCGATCGCCGGAACTGCAAGAGGCAGCGCGAAGCCGACCAGGGCGCTGACGATTCCCACGACGAGCGCCCGTCGTGTCTCGGCTTCAAGGGTTCTGCGGCATGCTGTCGTCCTCACCCTCCTAGATGTCTGGACCGAGGTTGCCTAGGGTTCCGTTTCCTCGGTGAGCCGCGGGGCCAAAGAGGCACAGGCAAATAAGCAGGCGGATGTGTTTGGACTACGGTTCGATAGCCACGGAGTGCCTGTCACTTCCGAAGTAACTACGGGCAGATCCGCCAAGACCGCATATCTGCAGGGAACCTATGGAGCTAGGCGGATTCGAACCGCCGACCTCCTGGGTGCGATACAAGCGTTCAATCGGTGTCAACGACGCCGGATCCCGCATTCTAGAGCGGTGCAGCCGCCGCTTCCCACCGGCGCATCAGGCCGGATATGCGGCGATATACGCCCCGATATGCGGCGATTCGGGCACTGAAGGTCGGCAGTGCCCACGCCGTCGAGGTTCGGTTCGAACTGCTTGCCGGGAAAACTGACCGGAGACTCAGCCGCACCCGGTGGCGACATCCAGGGCGCGGCACACGGCGTGCAGCTTCTCCGCGCTCATGGTCGTGATGCGGTCACCGAGGAAGGCTTTGGCCACGGTATCCACATGGTCGAGATTGAGGTCGCATTCCTGTGGCATCCCGTCCTCGGTCCCGAGCCGGACCTCCGTCGGCAGATCTCGGATCGTGGTGGTCGCCGGGACGACGAGGTCCTCGTTGAGGGCGCCGATCGCCGCGTTGCGAGTCATCACCACGGCTGGGCGACGTCCCCACTCGGGGTGCTCGGCCCAGAAGACCTCGCCGCGCCTCACCAGGGTTCGTGGCCAGCCGCGCGCTCGGACTCTACAAGGCGCCGCATCGAATCGCCGAACGCGACCTCATTCACTTTCGACAGGCTGCCCCACTCGTCCCCGGCCTCGTCCCGGCGCGCATCGAGCAGGCGCAGCGCTTCGTCGGCCTCGGCCTCCGAGAGGGTCATCACCTGCTCGAGCAACTTCTCCTTCGCGGTCATGGGTCGCATTTTAGCGTCGGTCCGCGGCCGCTTGGACGGGTTCGTTGCGCGGATCGGGGCCGCAGCGACGGCCGACCTGGGCCTTCCTAACTCGTGCGTCGAGCACCTAGCAACCCCCGCCCAATCCAGTGGCGGTTGGTTGAACGGCTGACCGGTCTTTGACGCCCCTCCGCTCGGAGCACGTGAAGCGTCACAGGGTCGCATACTCTCGGGTGGTGACGCTGAGGATCCGGACCGCTTGCCCATGAAAGCTACCGCGAAGGCCGTACTCGATCGGCTGTCTCCGATCGCGGCGGCATCGGCCGGTGGGCGACCGGTCCTCGTAGAGGAGTTCTGGGTTCCGGATTCCAACGAGCGGGCAGACTTGGTCGCCGTTGCGGACGAGCTCTGGGCGTTCGAGATCAAGTCGCCGCGTGATTCTCTGTCGAGGTTGCCGCGTCAGGCGGCCGCTTTCAGTCGGCTTTTCGATCGTTGTGTCGCGGTCCTGGCGACCGCCCACCTACAGCTAGGTATGCAGCGCATACCGCCATGGTGGGGTGTTATCGATGCCGGAGAACAAGTCGATGATCCACTCAAATGGGTCCGTCAGCCGACTGTCAACCCGGAGGTAGATCTTGAGCTCCTCGTGAAACTCCTCTGGAAGGAAGAGGCTCTGGCAGCCGCCGTCGAGCTCGGCATCAAGACGTCCGAGCGCATCAGCCGACAGGCGATATGGAGGAGGCTTCTCCGAGACGCCGAGCCCGCGAGTCTTAAGGTCTGCATACGTTCGGCGTTGGCGCATCGTGATGCCAGCTCGGCGCGGATACCGACCCGACACTGGACCACTACGCGACCGAGCCCTGCATGAGCTGCTCGGTTACTGCCTCCATGTGGTGCGAGGTTCCGACTCCTCGCCAGTAGCTGTTGCCCGTCGATTCGTCCGTCTCGTCCAGCTCGTCGATTTCGCCTTCGACCATCACCACGTCCGGATTGTCTGAGGACCCCCATCGGGCGATCTCCGCATCCCCGTAGCTGAATGCCGCACCTCTGAACCCGTGGTGAGAGGAGATCCACGAGCTCAACTCCTTGTACTGCTCGGGGCCGTACCTCCTGGTGTCTCTTCCTCGAGCGACAAGAAGGTTGTCGGCGAGCGTGTAGCGGATGGTCGCCCAAGGCCCGATCGGGGGCGGTTTCTCGGGAGGCACTGGATTTTGCACCGCATAGTCCCCGTACGCGAGGGGTATCGAGGCCGCCGCCACGTCTTTCCAAAGGAGCCACTCGCGACGTGGAAGCTCCTTCGTCGTGCGCTCTGGGACCAGTCCGTTGCCGAAGCTAGACGGGATGCTGGTCCCGACGAGGACGATGCTTCGCCAAGTTCCGATCTCAGCAATCTTCTCAAGTCGGCCTGAGAGCCAGCTAGCAGAAGGATCCGAGTCTGGATCGAGGTACTCAAGGTCCAGGAACAAATCGATCTGCTGTGGGCTGGCCCTGAGCTCATCGACGCGACGACGGAGGAGACTCTCGATGGTCTCGCCGTAGCTGACACCCGCGAACCGATGGCGGAGGGCCGCTCCCTGGCAGTCGCCACCGACAGCATCTGCGACCAGACGGAGATGTTCCTCTCCGCTGCACGTCCATGCCACTGGCATGAAGCAGAGCCCCCGCTTCCGGGCCGCCTCGAAGAGAAGCTCGAGTACAGGCCGCTCGCCCCTCGACGTCTCAAGGAGCGCCGACGGGTCGATGTTCTTCAGGTCGAGATAGACCGGATGCTCTCCCACCGAATCGTGAAGGCGCCGAACATGATCTTTGACCGAGCCATCGCTCAATCTTCCCGCGCGCGCGACGACCTCAATAAGGGGAGTCATCCGGCTCCAGGCTCGCGCAGAGGCCTTCGAGAGGGCGATCCTCTCTCCCGGATGATCCTGGAGCACGGGGACGTATCCATTGACCGTCGTGGGGAGTGGCGAGTAGGGCTCGGGAGGTATGAGTGGTGTCTGCATTAAATTTGCATGTCGCTATTATAACCCCAAGGGTTAAAGAGAATTGTGCTGCCAGGAGGACGAAATCCGAGTCTCATGGGCCGATCGACGGCTTGAGCGCATCTGCTCGGAGGACAAGAAGGGTCGTCGAGAGTTCGGCAGTCGCTGGCCGAATCTCAAGCGGCGGATCGTGCTTCTCGAGGAGGCCGAATGCCTCGCCGACCTCCACGAAGCGCCCGGTAAGTGGCACCCATTGAAGGCGGACAGAGTCGGCCAGTGGTCCGGCTTCTTGGATGCCAACTACCGGTTGATAATCGAGCCTGACCACCACCCCCTGCCGCAGCTCGTACATGGGGGCCTTGACACCCACCAGGTCACCCAGGTAAAGATCGTTGAGGTTGCCGATTACCATGGCCGCTAGGTCTCAGGGACAGCAGCGCGACTGGGTCGTTTCGCCCGGCGACATACTCGCCGAGGCGCTGGAAGAACGCGGAATGAGCCAAAGTGAGCTCGCCCGACGGATGGGCCGTCCAGTCAAGACGATCAACGAGATAGTTCATGCGAAGGCGACCGTCACGCCAGAGACGGCCCTCCAACTGGAACTCGTGCTTGGGATTCCTGCGTCGCTGTGGGTGAATCTCGAGGGTTCGTACCGCCGGCACCTCGCCGAGCGCCAGAGCCTTGCAGCATTGTCGGGCCTTGAAGGCTGGCTCAAGCAGTTTCCTGTCAGGGACCTTGCGCGTCATGGCTTTATAGACAAAAACGGTACTACCGAGAAACAGATTAGTCAGCTTCTGGCTTTCTTCGGTACGGCGAATCCAGAGGCGCTTGAAAGGCGCTGGGGTAAGCCGCTCGCGCAGTACCGCAAATCGGAGACGTACGAAGGCTCGGAACTGTCCCGCGCAGCATGGTTGAGATGGGGCGAATTGCGTGCCGAAGAAATGGATCTAGAGCCGATCGATGCTCGAGGCTTGTCGGTGGTCGCTCCCCAACTCCCCCGCCTTAGTCGGTTGGCGCCGCTCGAAGCCGCCTTGGATGAAGCTCGCTCAGCCCTCGGTGAGGTCGGCGTCGCGCTGGTTGTGCTGCCGGAGTTCGACGGCACTTGCCTCAGTGGTGCAACGCGCTGGCTGCCGCGCGGGGTAGCGGTCGTAGAGCTGAGCCTCAGGCACAAGACGGATGACCATCTCTGGTTCAGTCTTATGCACGAGATTGGCCATATTCTCGATAGGCCGAGACACGACTTCGTCGATGCCACGCACGCTAATGCGTCCGACTACGTTGACCCGGAGGCCGAGTGGCGCGCCGACGCATTTGCCCGAGATGCTCTGGTGGACGGCGTCGCCCTTCGGTCATTTCTCGACCGCGGTCAGCTAGACGCCCCGTCGGTGAGGTCCTTCGCCGCAGAGATGAAAGTTTCCCCTGGGATTGTCGTTGGTCGCCTTCAGCACGACGAAGTAATCCCGCCTAATCGCCACAACAGTCTTAAGAAGACCGTCGACTTCACCAGCGCATAGTTCTCGGCAGGACCCGATCCGCCTAAGGGTCCGCTCGCGTGAAGAGAATGCACAAATACCGCAAAACACCGACGAGATCGTCTTCCTTCTAAGAGCCGGACCGACCGTCTCGGAGGTTGCGACGCGGCCGTAGAAAAGTTACAAAGGGCCTCGGCCCAGGGTCCGATTGGCAGCGATCACATCTACGGTGAGTTTCTCCACGAATCGATAGAGCACGGCCAGTTCCAACTGCATCCGGCATCGAGAGATTCCCGCAACCGACACCTTCCTAGTCGGGGAAGGAGCCAGCGTGGCCGCGCTCGGTCTGTTTCCAACGCATTGGGCCGTCTCCTAGGACGAGTTCACCGACCGCCCAACATCTCCCACCGGGAATGTCGTGGTGGTGGCAGCGAGTGGCAATCTCATAGACGCCGGGCTCGGGGAAGCTAAGAAGGAGGGCGTCGACCTGAAAGACGCCCGGGCGAACGTCCACCGCGACACCGAACCCTACGGACGGATATTGCGCGCCCTTTCGTTGGAGGGTCTGCTCGCGTTGGGGTTCCAAGGCGACGGGTCCGACAGCCCTTCCGGTTCCGTCGAGTTGGAATATCCGCACCCCGTCAGGTACCAGCGTCAAGATCAGGACGTCCTCGGCGGTTCGCGTGCCGACGTTCGTCGCGCCACTTCGAATCGCGACACCGAGATCACCATGTGTGCCGGGGCCACCCATCTCGAGCACCGGCTCGATCTGAGGACGACGGTGCTGCTCCTCCATGAAGGCGCGGTGCTCGTCACGCATGATCTGGAGCTGCTCGTTGCTGCGCTGCTTCATCTCGGCGGTCAATCGGGCCGTGGCGGCCGCTGCTCCGGCGGTTCGCTCGGCTGCATCGGCGCTGCGTCTCGCGTCGAATTTGCTGCGAATCGCGATAAGCGCAGCGACGGCCGCCAACACCAGCGAGCCGATCCCCGCGAAGGCAGCGGCATAGTCAAGCCAGTCGTGGGTCACTTGAACGGTGATGGCGGACCCGGGCATGCGGCTTAGGGCACTACAGGTCGGCGACCGCTGCGGCGGCCGCGGCGGCCTGATCCTCGGTGTGGCCGCCGCCACGTTTCTGGAATGTGCCCCCGAGGTCCGAGGTGAACCGCGAGGGAGTGTGCGCAGTCTGCTGGCCGTTGATGAAGCGCTCCTCCGAATAGCTGACAACGCAGGCGAGTCGCGCCCGGGTGATCGAGACGTAGAGCATCCGGGCGGCCTCGAGGACCTGGCCGGGGAAGCGGGCTCGTCGGGCACTCGGCAGAATCTCTTCCTCCATCCCAGGAATGAAGACGATCGTCGCCGAGAGGCCCTTGGCGCTGTGCATGGTCATCACGCGGACCCGCTCGGGCAGCGTCTCCTCGGGATCGACGTCGTTGCCGAGCCGCGCCTGGATGGCGGCAATGACCTGGGCACGCTCGTCGTCTTTCTCGGTCCCGAGGAAGCGGGCCATCTCCGCCAGCGTCGCCTCCTCGAGCAGGCCCTCGACCTCCTCGCGCCAGTCCCGGTCCGGGGCCTGGCCGAGGATCGCCTCGATCATCACGCCGATCTCCTCGCCGCGATCGGCGAGCGTCTCCTCGCCCGACCACTCGAGTAGCTCCGCGCTGATGGCCCGCGCCGAGTCGAGCGCAGCTTTCTGCCGTTTGCTGAAGACGTCGGGCAGCGCCTCATAGAAGAGGTCGCGGTAGTTGAGGCTCTCGGCGATAGCGACGTCGGCGATGCCGGACGCGGTCGCGACTCCGACTCCGCGGCGCAACTTCAGCAGCGTGCGCATAGCCATGTAGTCGGGCTCCTCGCCGACCAGGCGGAGCAGGGTGAAGAGTGCGCGGCCGAGATCGGTGTCCTTGAACGGCGAGGCCCGAGGTGGCTCGACCGGCACCCCGTGGGAGTCGAAGGCGTCACGAAGTGCCCACCAGAGCGCTCGCTGGTTGCTGAGAAGGACCATGATCTCCCGCGCTGGCAGACCGGCGTCGATCAAGCGCTTGCAGGAAAGGCCGATGGCCTCGGCCTCTTCGGCGCCGTCATCGAAGCTCCAGCAGCCGAAGCCGCCCTCCAGCGGCGGATCGGCCCCGGCGTAGAGGGAGACATGGTTCTTGGCGATCCGTCCTGGCGCAGCGTTGGCCGTGATCAGGGTCTCCGCGGCGCGAAGGACCTTTGGGGTGCAGCGGAAGCAGTCCCGCAGGACGTGGTCGCCGACCGGATCGAAGCGGTCCGTGAATTCCTGGATCCCGGTCGGCGTCGCGTAGCGGAAGGAGTAGAGGCTCTGGTCATCGTCGCCTGCGACGAAGAGGCCGACCCCCTGGGCCTCGATCCCGTAGACGAAGCGCAGGTCCATCGGGTTCAGGTCCTGGAACTCGTCGACGATCAGCTGCTCGATGCCGAGCAGGCCGGCCGGGTCGAGGGTGCCCGCATCCATCATCTCCACGCAGCGTTGGACCAACTCGCCAGGCAGGACACAAGCGTAGAGCTGGGTCCGCGGGCCATGGAAGTTCGTGAAGCGGATTCGCTCCTCGTTCGTGATCGGGGGATCCGGCGGGTCCTGAGAGGGTCGAGGCTCGTGGGAGCCGGTGCTCCAGAACGCCTCGTGATCCTCGCGGATCTCGCGCCGACGGGTGACGCCGATCCCGGCAAGATGGCCGAACTCATCATCGAAGAGGTTCTCGAGCTCCCAGCGGTCGAGCACGGCCGGGTCTACCGGATAGCCTCCGAGCACCCCGCGTTGGCGCAGGCTTCGCAGCGCCAGTGAATGCAGGGTCGTGACGCGGATCTCGGCGCCGTCTTGCCCGGCCGCTGCACAGGCGGAATGCACCCGCGACTGCAGGTCCAGTGCCGAGGCCCGGGTGAAGGAGACCGCCGCGATCGCGCTGGTCTCAACGCCCTGCTCGAGGAGCCAGCAGACCCGCTGCTCGATCGTGAACGACTTACCGGTCCCCGGGCCGGCGACGACCCGAACTCTCGCGGTGTCGTCGACCGCTGCGGCGCGCTGGGCCTCCCCGGCCGCGACGATCTGTTGCGGTCGGATTGCCAAGCGGTGAAGGGTAACGACTCGGATCGTGCTCGGTGCTCACTATGTACTGACACAGTTAATTTTGACAGGGTCTGATCGAAGAATGCGACGTGCTCCGACGGCTCAGACTTGCCGATTCGATCGTGAGGAACGGGAACACTGCAACCCGTCGCGCCGCCTGACAGGCCCGCTGGGCGACGCGCGACATCCGGCGCCGCCCGACCGGGCAGACCGCCTATTGTCGGTCGCATGGACAACTCGGACCACATGTCGCCGTGGGCCGTCCACTTCACAGAGAGCACCCACGGCAGGTTGGACGGCCCGGGCGAGGAGAGCGGCTATCAGCCGATGATGAGCATCCTCTGGGACCGCCACATCCGACCAGTTAGCGAACCGCACGGGGCGGGTCGCGAGATTCCCGGACTCGAGGATCGCCATCGGCCGGCCTGTTTCTCGGAGACGCCGCTTCACCTTCTTCAGCCTCTGGTTGAGTTCCGCAGCGACTTCGGCATCGGCTTCTCCCAGGACTTCCTCATGAGCAAGGGCGGGGGCCGCGTCTGGTACTTGGAGGACGAGGGTGTCCTCGTGGGGTCGGTCAAGAAGCTCGTCGCAGACGCTGCCGATGGTCCGGTCGATCCGGCGGACCCGCTCTGGACGCTGACGCCGTTCATCGACTTCCCCGTCCCCGGCTCACTCGAGGACTGGCGCTGGGAGAGGGAGTGGAGGGTGCCCGGAGGCCTGCGCTTCCAGCCCGCCGACGTCGCGTTTCTCTTCATCCCCGAGAAGTTGCACGAGAAAGCCCGTCAGTTCTTCAGCGATCACGAGTTTGCGGACACGGGACCCGCCTATCTCTGTCCGTACATCGACCCCCACTGGACGCGCCCGAGGATCGAGGCCGCCCTCGGCGATGCCCGGGAACGGCTACCTCCCTCCCGGGCGGCAATCGCCGAGCGGATGGACTTCTGAGGAGATCCTGCCGCTCGCTCTCCGCGCCCGCTCCGGCTCGTCAGCGGCCCGCCCCGGATTCGGAACGGGGACTTCGCCGTCGAGCGCAGTCCGCAGTACGCATCGCCCGGAACTCCGGCGACCGTAGCTCTACGTTCGTCAACCAGGCAAGCCGTAATCCGCCGTAATCCGCGCATATCCCCGCATTTCCGATGCATTTCGGGCACTAGTGCCCGAAATGAGGGGGATTTCGCGGCCGGTTCGAGTGACTCCCCGGAATCCGATATGGCCGGTTTGCAGGGCTTTCGAGGCGATGGAGCTAGGCGGATTCGAACCGCCGACCTCCTGGGTGCGATGCAGGGTCACGTTTGGCGTGCCTCTCCGAGATTTCCCATTCTAGAGCGGTGTAGCGGTGGGTTCCTGACGAAGACCAAAGGCGGATGTACGTCGATATACGCAGGGATATACGGCGATTCGGGCACACATCGCCTTTAGTGCCCAAGCCAGGCCTGGTCCGGTTCAAATCGCGTATCGCCCCCAATTTTCGGGGCGTTTGAGGCGCTCTGCTCACTCCGGTCGAGGCCTGAACTCCTTCTCGACCTGAATGGCCGCGTCAATGGCTGACAGCGCGGCCCCGATTGCGTGTTCGCCCCCGGGACCGTGGCCCTCCATCGCGTCAAGTTCGCCGCTCGCATCGACGATCTCCTCGCGACAGGCAGTCAGTCGGCGGACGAATTCCTCTTGTGCCTCAGTCATCGCAAATCTCCTCTTAGGACGGGTTTAGATCCAGCGGAGCAACTAGGAACGCGACGCAATCCAGGGTACGGCGAATCGGGTTCGGCTCTGGGCTCAGAGACCGGCGATCCAATGCTCGATCACTATGTGGGTCAGTTGCTCCCCGCGGCGCGCCAGCTGGTCGATATTCGCCTGCGACATCGGCGAGAAGTTGGTCGGGTATCCGACGACCTCCTCCCTGGAGACGAGGTCGGGAGATCGGTAGGGCAGCGCACGATCCTGTTGGCCGAGGTAGGGCATCGCGAAGCCGGCGAGCCTGCCGGCGGCCGAGAGCTGGTGCAGACGGGCGCGGGCACCGTCCTGAAGTTTCCGATGGGTGAGACCGAAGGAGCGGGCCAGCCTGCCGAGCGCCGTCACGGGGAATGCATCGTCGAGGAGGCCCCGCCCGGCGTCGCAGGCGACGATGTAGTCGACGTCGAAGACGTTGTAGGAGTACTTCGGCGAGCGGCCCGGCTCGAGGCAGCTCGTGCCGAGGTTGTCGAACAGACCGCCGTCGCTCAGCACCACCCGGGCGCGCCGCCGCTCTTCGCCGCGGCCCTCGAACTCGAACTCGCGATCGATGCTCGGCAAGAAGAGCGGGTAGGCGGCCGAGGCGGCGGCGGCCGTCGCGATAGGCATCGGATCGACGAAGCGGCCGAGACCCGGTCGCCAGATCCCGCTTTCTCGACTGCCGAAGCGGACCGCCGATCCGCTGCGTAGGTCGGAGGCCGTCAGGACCACATCCAATCCCTCGCGTCGCGGAGCGTCGAGGGTCAGCCGGTCGAAGAGCCGGCTCTCGAGGGTTGCCTCGAGCGCGTCGGTCCGGGTCGCCCAACGGCGTGCGGGCGCGTGCCGACGTGCACCGTTCCCTAGGCGCGAACGGGCGGCGACGCCGAGCGCCATCGCGCCGGAGACGATCTGGGCGGCGGCGGCTGAGCTCGCCAGGCGCGGACCGAGGAAGGCGCGCCGAGCGACCTCCCGGCTGAGCCCGCGGCGCAGCAGCGTTTCGATCTCGTCTTCGAACTCGGCGAAGGCGCCGGTGCCGTAGGCGTAGGCGGCCGCGGCGATCGCCCCGCCCGAGACACCGGAGACGACCCTGATGCGGTCGAGGGCGCCACGATCATGGAGCGCGCGCAGGCATCCAAGGTGGAAGGCGATCGCCCGGGAGCCTCCGCCGGAGAGCGCAAGCCCAACGTCCCGAGAAGGCGTAGGTGGGTTGGCCACCGGCTCCCGCCGATCGGCGACGACAAGGGTCCCGAAGGGCTTCGGCAGATCCTCGCGTGCGAAGACGTAGGCGCCGATCTCGCTCGCAGTCGGCTCGCCTCCGCAGATCATCATCAGGGTCTCCGGCAAGGGCTCCATCGAGACGAGCTCGGCCATGCTGCCGACGTCGCGCGGACTCGGGATCGCCGGTCCGGCCGGATGCGTATGCCACATTCCGACGAAGCCCGACGCCCGCCGCGTCCGCTTGCGGGTTGCCGCGTCGCGCTCCTTGACCCCGGCGGTGCCGCAGACGAACTCCTCGGGGCTCGCGATGCTGTCGGGAGGCGGACCCGAGGCCTCGTCGACCCAGAGGATCCCGGTTGCAGAGTCGCGGCGGCCGAAGAGGACGCCTCCGGTCTCGGCCCGGCGGTCGCCGACCCGCTCGTTGCGGGCGACCTCGGCGCGGATGCTTCGTAGGGCGCCGGGAGAGATCCGGACCTGGTATCGGCCGAGGCCGTCCTCGACCATTGTGTCGGAGTCCCACTCCAGCTTTGCCTGACGACGCCCTCGGTGGTCGGAGTTCGGAAGGGCGAGCAGTCGACCGCTGGCCTGCGAGGGGTCCGCCGTGATGTCGGATGCCGCAGCGGAGAGGAGGGTGCCTGCAAGGGCCGCGACCTCGGCGCCGGAGCCTCGGAAGGTCGGCTCCGAGCAACCTGGCTCAGGCTGGAAGTCTTCGGTACGGGGCGGATCAGGCCAGAACTCGTCCGCGAAGCCGCCTAGCCCGGGCTCTGAGGTGCAGGCGAGCCCGACGCGGCGCAGCAAATCCGCGGGGCCGGCCGGGTAGGCGGGAGGCGCGGTGACCGACATCCCATGCTCCGCGGTGTGCCCGAAGATCATCGCGATCACGGTGGTCTCGCCGCTGCCGTGTTCTCGTCTAACGGCCTCGAGTTTCGAGGCGACCAGGTGGGCGGCGGTGGCGTCGATGACGAAGTCCGCATTGTCGTGCCAGTCCGGTGACCTCAGGGGACCCTTGAGTACGTTTCTGAAATGGGGGCTGACGATCACGGCGGGATCGATCGCGGCCAACCGGTCGGCGAGCGCCTCGGCCTTCGGCCGGCCGATGTCGGCATCGACATAGGGTTGGCGTGCCAGGATGCCGGTCGAGACGGTGTCATTGTCATAGAGGTCGAGCTTCGCGACCCCGGCGCGGACAAGCCATTCGGCGACGTGGCCGCCGATCGCGCCGCACCCCCAGAGGCAGACAGCCTTGCCCGCGAAGACACGCCGAAGAGCTGATTCGGAGTCACGCCGCTCGGTCACCTCCGGCCGTGCCTCGTCGACCGGACACCATGTGACGCTCGCATCGTCGGCCCACTCGGCGAGGAGCTTCTCGAGTTCCTCGCCTTTTTTCGCGCGCGTCTCATCTTCCGAGACGGCCCCTAGGGAGGCGCGGATCGCCCAGGTGATCAGGGGCTCGAAATACCAGGCTGCGATGTGCTGCCTCGGTGCACCGTCGGCGCCGCGGCGCATCGGCGAACCGACGATTAACGGCATCCCCGAGTCTTCCGGCCAACTCATCGCTCCGAGCCGAAGCAGCGCGAGCAAGAATCCCCATCCGACGCCGCGATCAGCGAGCGCCTCCATGAGTGCTCGCGCATCCCTGGGGTACTCCCAGTCGATCGGCGTCGGCAGGAGGACGGAAGGGACGAGCCGCTCGCCTTCGTCCCTCAGGTCCGCGGTCCAGTCGACCACGTCGAGACGCCGGTCGCTCACGTGCCCGAGACGTGCGAATCCCAGCCAGGGAGTGGTATCCACCCGGGGGGCATCGGCGCGCACGACGAGCGTCGGCGCCTTCCCGCTGACATACACCGCAGGGGGGTGCAGTGGTGCCCCGTCGGGATCCAGCTCACCGAGCGCGGCCTGCCGCAGCCATTTTTCGAGGCGCCCCAGGAGACCGAACATCCCGTCCTCCGGACGCCATTCGGACCTCGACTGGTACAGACAGAGGTACCGCGCAAACTGTACGTGCGGCGACCCGGCCCAACGTCTGTGGGCCGAGTAGACCGACGGGCCCGCCCAGGGGAAGTCGGCGGCGACGAAGATCTCGAATCGCTCGCGTTGGCGCACGGCGATCCCGTCGTCGCGGTGCTCGAAGCCGCCGCAGTCGAGCGAGACCTCGACGACGAGCGGATCCTTCTCGGACCCGGCCTCGCGTTCCGACAGGATTTCGAGCCCTTCGCCGACGCCGGCGATCGCCCTGAGTTGGCGGAGCGCGAGCTGTTGCCCCTCGCTCACCGCCGCCCGAAGCCCACCCGTCCGGCGGGCACCTCGTCCTCGCCGCGGGCTTCGCCGATCTCCTTGGCGAGCTTCGACATGCTCGCCTCGACCAGAGCGGCGTCGCGCAGGCCGGCACCCTCGGCCGATACCTCGAAGACGATCGGCTCGGGGGCCTCGGCGCTCGGGTGCTGGCCGGTGCAGATGACCCCGTCGGAGGCGATTTCCCGGTATCGATTCGCGGCTTTCGCGTGCGGCGGGTTGTCGCCCGCCTGGTTGCCGGTCGGGATCTTGTCGGCGGAGACGACGACGATCGAGGTCTCCTCGGCCGCCTCTTCCATCGCATCAAGGATGTCGCGCTTCAGCTTCGCGTCGCCGCCGACCTCGTCGGCCCAGTACATCGCGCCGTTGGAGCAGTGGTGCGGGGCGAGCATCGCGCGCCAGAGAAGGTCGTCGGCCTTGGAGCGGTCGAAGATCGCCTTCAGGTCGGGGTAGCGCAGGTCGCCGAAGGTGAGCGCGTTCAGCGTCTCGCCCCCCTCCTTCAGCGTGATCTGCAGCGCGAGACTCGTGTCGTTGCGCTCCTTGGAGCCGTCGTCCTTGAACGGGGCGTGGACGAATGCGCGGAACTCGTCGACGTGTTCGACCCCGTCGAGGGCGGTGGTGAATTCGCCAGGCCGGACGAACGTCTCCGCGGGCAGTTCGGAGTAGGGCGGCTCGGACAGCAGGTCGTCGTGTCCGATGATCTGGATGCGGTCGCCCGAGCCGGCGGCCCCGCCACCCTTGACGACCTCGATCCGCCGTTCTGCCTCCTTGACGAAGACCTTGCCGTCGTCGCAGAGCTCGCCGCCTTCGGCGTCGCGGAAGACCTTCGGCGTGAACCAGA
Organism: uncultured Actinomycetes bacterium; assembly: GCA_937907435.1. Taxonomy (GTDB): domain Bacteria; phylum Actinomycetota; class Thermoleophilia; order Solirubrobacterales; family 70-9; genus VAYN01. The sequence goes on along the minus strand of CALCIA010000138.1, from coordinate 99,312 downwards.
GATCGCCGATCGTCACCCGGTCGAGCAACTCGGCGAAGCCGAGGATGTGGTCCTTGTCGAGATGGGTGGCGGCGAAGGTCGCCAGATAAGGCTTGCCGTCGCGCTCGGGAAGAAGATCGACCAGTCGGTCGACGATCGGGACCCGCGGATCCTCGTCGTCCTCGGCCGCCTCCAGGTGATGCAGGTCGATCTGGAGGATCGCCTCCTCGTCGACCACTACGGTCGTGCTGTCGCCGACGCCCACCGCCCAGAAGACGATGCCGCGGTCCGGAAGTTCGAAATCACTCATGGCTACCATTTGCCTCCTCGTCTAATACTCTGCCCGTCCCCAAAGACGGTAGAGAAACGCCCGGACGTCTCTAGATGCTGTATCTACAGACCGTCGCAGCGACCGACGGAAAGACCCGCTAGCGCCTGTGGGAGACGAAGTTCAGGCGGCGGCTGCGGCGTCGCCGGCGCGCCGGTCGTCGTCGGCGACGACGTAGAGGCCGGTCCTCTTGCCAACCGAGCGGACCTGGGGCGAGCGGGAGACCGAGGAGAGGAAGGTCGCCTGCGGGTCTTTGCCTGAGACGGCGTAGCCCGCCTCGCGGAGGAGTCGGTACCAGTCCTTATAGTGGATCGGCTTCCCGCCCGGGTTCCGTTCGGCCAACACCTGGACCGCGATCTCCTGCAGGCGCTGTCCACCGAGCCGGGAGTCGAGTTGCTCCAGCCGTAGCTGGGAGTCGATGCCGACGAGCTCGCCGAGCTCGCGTAGGGCCGCTTCCTGGGCCTCGGCTTGAAGACGCGCGTCGTCGGCAAGGCCCTGAAGGCGCTCGGCACGCTCGCGCTGCTCGGAGACGTTCGCCGCCATCGACCTGTACTCCTCGAGGAGAACATCTCGATCTGCCCTTTCGGCGGCGGCTTCGAGGAGAGCACCCACGACTTCAGCGTATGGGGCGCGACGGACATCGAGACACCATCTGCCCGCCGCAAAATCCGTTTGTTCGGACCACTGAAAGACCCCCTTCTCGGACGGCGACCTCGGTCCGTAACCGACGACCGCCCGGACGGGATTGTCGCTAGGCGACCGTCGCCTGCAACAGCACTCCCACCACGCCACAGCCGAGGACCACGTAGAGCACGGTCAGTTTTCCGTGCCAGCGATTGAGCGCCAGAAAGGCCGCGACGGCAAGCACGGCCGTGTAGACGTCGACCACACTCGTCTTGACGATTTCCACGGTGACGGCCGCGATCAGGCCGACGACCCCGGCGGCGACGCCGAGCAGGAACTGATGGAGCCGGGGATTTTCGGCGATGGCGACGAGCTGGCGGTGGAAGAAGATCGGGAAGACGAAGGCCGGGATGAAGATGCCGAGCGTGATCAACAGGGCGCCGACCAGACCACCGGCGATGTAACCGACGAAGGTGGCGAAGATGATCAGCGGCGCCGGGAGGATGCCTCCGATCGCCAGCCCTTCGACGAACTGTTTGTCGGTCAACCATCGATGGCTTTCCACGGCGGTCCCGTGCAGGAAGGGCACGACGGTGTAGGCGCCGCCGAAGGTGAAGAAGCCCGCCTTCAGGCCCTCGAAGAAGATCTGCCACGAGAGCGAGACGGTGATCGTCCCGGCGGCGATCAGGACGATCGTGAGCGGGCCGAGCGTCACCGAGCTGGTGCGGCGCACCCAACGGCGGGCGCCGCGCCACAGCTCGTAGACGATGCCGCCGCCGAGCAGGACGAGGACGAAGCTGGCGTCGGCCCACAAAGTGAGGGCGAAGCCTGCGATGGCGATCAGTGCCAGCGGCACGTCGCTGATGAACGTCTGGCTGAAGCGGACGAGCGCGCGGGCGACCAGCGCGCCGACCGCGGCGGTGAGCCCGTAGAAGAAGTTCTCTAGATGGCCGGCCAGGTTCGCCTCGACGTAGAGCGCCGAGAGGGCGAGCATCAGGAGGAAGCCGGGCAGCATGAAGCCGAGGCCGGCGAGGAATCCACCCATCTTGCCGCCCCTGATCCGCCCGAAGTAGACGCACAGCTCGTGCGCCTCCGGGCCTGGCAGCACCTGGTAGACGGCGAGCAGGCGTTTGAAGGTCGGCTCGGAGACCCACATCTCTTCGTCGACGCACTCGCGCTTGATCATCGCGATCTGCGCCGCCGGCCCGCCCCAGGCGAGACAGCCGAACTTGAGGAACCGGACGAAGATCGACGCCAGCGATTCCTCTCGCCCGGAGGGCGCGGTATCGGTCGTCTGCGTCGCCATCAGGCCGGATCGCGGCCCGTCACCGCTGACCGCTTGAGGTACTCGTAGAGGCCGTCGTACAGCGGCGCGCTCAGGTCGAGCACCTCCTGATCCGGTCGCACCATCGAGAGGCCGCGCATCAGGGCATCGAGGCCGGACGCCTCGGGCGCGTCGAAGCGGTCGTCCTCAAGATCGGCCTGATGGATGATCCGCCCGATCGCCCACAGGACGGGGTCGTCGAGGTTGTAGCGGCGGAGGATCGTCTCGAAGGTGCAGTCGCCGTCGTGGTGGGAGAGCTCGACCCCGCGCATGTCGAACGGCGTCGCGTCCTCCGGCACGTCGTCGGGGTCGTCGACGAAGACGAAGTCGGCCTGCGAGTCGATGAAGTAGCGGATCAGCCAGGCGCAGGCCGTGCGGTCGACGTGCGGTCCGGTGCGGGTGGCCCACCTCATGCCGCCACCCGGTGCCATGCGGCGGCGAGCGCCTCGACCGCGACCTCTGCCCGCTCGCGCTCGGGTGGCGGGAAGTAGTCGCGGCGTTTCACCTTGCGCAGCCGGCGCCGGAGTTTGCCCAGGGCACGTTTGCTCGGCGCCGCCTCGGCCTCGGTGGCGAGGGCGATCAGATCGCGGTACTCCGTGCCGATCTCTTCACGCATCGTCTCCACCAGCGCACGCTCGAGCTTGCGGGACCCCGGTCTGCCGATCCAGATGCTCGCCTCGCCGCCGGCCTGTTCCACCTCGTCGGCGATCCACTCGAACTGCTCCCGGGTGCGGGCGTCCTCTGGCAGGGCCACGAGGCCGTCGCCCAGTTTGGCGACTCCCAGGTCGCGCAGCTTCCGCCAAAGCGCGATCCGTGGCGTCGACGGCTCGCGCGGCACCCGGTAGGAGAGCAGGACCCAGTCGGAAGGGGGCACGTCGGGCAGGATACAAGTACGTAACCGCGGTTGCACATCTGATGATATCTGAGGAATAGCTGAACATCCCTTCAGCTATGGTGTTCGGCCATGAGCCATGGTGGACACTCCGATCCCGGCGACCTACTCGACCTAGGACTTGCGCGTCAGGTCGCCGAGACGATGCAGGCCCTCGCTACGCCGAGCCGCGTCCGCATCCTTGCCCGCCTATATGAGGGGCCGGCCTCGGTGACCGAGATCGGCGAGGCGATCGGGATGGACGGCTCCGCCGTCTCCCATCAGCTGCGCATCCTCCGCCACCTGGGGCTTGTCACCGGCGAGCGCGAAGGGCGGCGGGTCAACTACTCGCTCCACGACGAGCACGTCGGGCAGTTGATGGAGCAGGCGATGTCGCACGTCGAGCACCTGCGCCTCGGCCTCGCCGACCACACCCACCGCTCGATGGAGGTGGGCGCCTGATGGCGGGCGCCGCGCACGGGCACTCCCACGATCACGGCCATTCGCACGCCGCCCACGACCACGGCGGCGAGCACGGCCACAGCCACGGCCTGGTCGCCGCCTCGATTAAACGTTCACGGGAGGGGCTGAAGGCGGTCCTCCTCAGCCTCCTTATCCTGGGGGTCACCGCCGGGCTCCAGATCTTCGTCTTCGTCCTCAGCGGCTCGATCGCCCTCCTGGCCGACCTCATCCACAACGTCGGCGACGCGCTCACCGCGGTGCCGCTCGGCGCCGCATTCCTGATGCGTTCGTTCAAGGCCGAGAAGTACGCGGGGTATTTCGTCGTCGCCACCATCTTCATCAGTGCCTGCGTCGCCTTCGGCGAGTCGATCGAGCGCCTCGTCAACCCGCAGGACCTGAGCCACCTCTGGGCGCTGGCGGGGGCCGGGGTCATCGGGTTCCTCGGTAACGAGGCCGCCGCCTTCGTCCGTCTGCGAGCCGGCAAGCGGCTACAGAGTCCCGCCCTGGTCGCCGACGGCTATCACGCCCGAACCGACGGCATTGTCAGTCTCGCGGTGGTCGCCAGTGCGGTCTTCGTCGCCCTCGGGGTGCAGATCGCCGACCCGCTGATCGGAATGCTGGTGACCGTCGTGATCCTGCGGATCACCTGGCAGTCCTTCGTGACCGTCAAGAACGATCCGGGCGAGCCCGACGGGCTCGCAGCCGAGGACGAGGGGGGCCACGGCCATGCGCACGACCACTAGCGCCCCGGTCCGCTGAACGATATGTCCTTCGACGCCTTCACCGAGATCGCCGGGGCGATTGCCCCGCTCGTCCTCGCCGCCGCCTGCCTGATCCGCGCCCACACCCTGGAGAAGGAGGGGAGGCCCGTCCCGGTGTGGCGGCGCCTCTGCTTCGGCGTCGGCATGGTCGTGATCCTCCTCGCGGTCGGGCCGCTCGACGGCAAGGCCGAGGAGCTGGTCCTCGCCCACATGGGCCAACACATCCTGCTCGCCGACGTGGCGACGCTCCTGCTCGTCTTCGGCCTGACCGGACCGATCATGCAGCCCCTCCTCCGCAACCGCCTCGCACACGCATTGCGGTTCCTGACCCATCCCGTGGTGGCGATCTCCCTCTTCACGGTCAACCTCTTCCTCTGGCACTCGCCGCCCCTCTACCAGGCGGTGCTTGAGTCGGTGCCGCTGCACGAGGCCGAGCACCTGAGCTTCATCGCCACCGGGATCCTCCTCTGGATGCCGCTCTTCGGCCCGTTGCCGAAGCCCGCCTGGTTCGGCAAGGGCGCCCACGTGATCTACACGGTCGGCATCTGGCTCCCGGCGATGGTCCTGGCGAACGTCCTGATGTGGTCGGACTCGGTCTTCTATCCCGACTACTCGGCGAGCGCGACGGCCAACGGGATCGACCCGATCGCCGACCAGTCGACCGCCGGGGCGATCCTGATGGGCGAGTGCATGCTGATGGCGCTCGCGATCTTCGCCTGGGTCTTCCTCCGTTGGGCGCGCGAGGACGTGGAGCGTCAGAACCTGCTCGACCTCGCATACGCCGAAGGGGTGCCGCTCACCTCCGAGCGGGCGGCGAGGGCGGTCGCCGCCGGGCGGGGCGAGGAACTTCGCCGCCGGATCGAATCCGGGGGCTAGGACTCCCCGTCTTTGTCAGGGCAGGCGCGTGGGCTCAGGAGCCCGCAGGACACTGAAGTCGAGGTACTCGATCCAATTCGGATCGAGGTCGGTCAGATCGTCTGCGCACGCCGCCATCGCCTCCGACAGGTCGTCGATCTCATAGGCGACGCGCCACTCTGGCACCGATCCCTCCACGCGGCGACGAGCGGCGAGGCGGTCCAAGACCAAGGCGGCGCGATCGAGGTCCACCGCGCGGCGATCGTCCAGTAGATGGATGCGAAGAACGGTCCGGTGCCCAGCCATCGCGGAGGAGGCTATCCGGCCGCGGCGGGCGAGCTGTCGCGAGTTTGTGAATCAAATGTGAACACTGGTTTGAGGAGGCGCGTCGGTCGGTATGGGGCGTTCATGAAGACCGAAAGGCCGCCGGACTTCGTGAGCGGCTCGGAGTTGCTCGAAGCCTCCTACCGGTGCGCCCGCTCACTGCATGCCGGACCTGATGCCCCGGCCGAAAAGGACTTCGGCCATCCCGTGGCAGTCGCCCGCCTGATGTCGGAGGCGGGCTTCGCGGAAGAGGTGATCGCCGCCGCACTTCTGCACGAGGTCGTCGAGGAGACCGATCTCGAGGTCGACACGATCCGCGGGCGGTTCGGCGCCGGGGTGGCAGCCCTGGTGGCGGCGATGACCGAAGATCAATCCTTCGCGTCTTACCCGGTGCGGAAGTCCGAGCACCGAGACCGCGTCGGGCGGGACCGCCGCGTCGCCGCGATCTACGTCGCCGACAAGCTGGCCACCACCCGTGTGCTGAACGAAGAGGGCGAGGAGCCTCGACCCGAGCGCCTGGACCACTTCATCCTGACCCTGGGCGAGCTCGGCGCGCGCCACCCGGACCTGCCCTTCCTCGGGGAGCTGGAAGCGGAGTTGGTCGCGCTGGCGGAGGTCTAGAAGGGGGATCGCCCGATCTGCCGCGCGGGGCCGCGGGACCTCGAAAGAGGTTCGCGCCGCTTCTGCTTGCTCAGCCGCCGACAAGCTCGGTCGGTGCCAGCACGAAGACCTCGCACATCAGGTCCGGGTCCTGCTGGTTGCCGCTCATGAAACCGATCACCTTGCGGCCGACCGCCTCTTCGATGACGGCCTCGAAGCGGTCCCGCATGATCTGCTGGAACTCCATCCGCTGTTCGACCACCGCGCTTCCTCGACCCGCCTGGAGCAGCGTCTCCTCGACCCGGGTGAAACCGCCGCGCAGGACGCAGACGACGAGATCGTCCTGGTAATAGGACTTGGCCTGGGTCGGCCCTCGCCCGTAGAACTCCTTCAGCAGGGCGACCATCCCGTCGGAGATCGCGGTGAGGGTGTCGCCGTGCTCCCGGGTGGATTCCGATCCGGCGTTCCTCGAAGGGGGCTCCACGCCGCGGGACTCTAAAAAGATCCGACCCTCTCGTCAAATGGGGCTGGCCGCGCTACATTGGACGGAGTAGGAGGGCATCCCTTGACGCTGGCTTCAGGTCGGCTGCATCTGTGACTTCCGGACATTCGTCCCGCTCTCAGGAGGTCCCAGTTGTCTTCCACCACCAGTCCACCCGTGGATATCGCGCCCGCCGGCGCCGACCCCGGTTCGTTCCTCTGGCGGATCGCCCCCGAGGGCCCCGATCGGGTCTCGCTCCGACTCGAAGGTGACGTCGATCTCTCCGGCAGGGATCAGCTCAACGGTGCGCTCGCTGCCGCAGAAGGTCTGGCCCTCGACCTCACCGTCGATCTGTCGGCGGCCGACTTCCTCGACTCGTCCGCGCTCGAATGCCTACAGGAGGCCGCCGCCCGCCTGGACACCAAGGGCGGGAGGCTGACCCTCACCGGGGAAGACGGCCAGGTGGCGCGACTGTTGGCGTTGACCCAGCTGCCCGCCGTCGGGCGACTCCCTGTCCCGCCCGCGTTGCAGCTCGTCCGGGAGGATCGTACGCCCGGTGAGCGGCGCCTGCCCCTTGCCCCGGACGAACCCGAGGGGACTGATCCTCTGCCGAAGGTGTCCACGATCTCGCGCGAGATCGTCCGCCTCTACGCCCGCTTCCTCGGACGCGGTCCGACCAAGGCACGAACCCGCCTCGACGATCGTTTCGCGCTCTGCGTCCTTGAGGACTCCATGTCGCGGGCCGAGGGCGTCCTGGTCGCCGGCGGCCACTCCGCCGAGGTGGTCGCGATGCGACAGTCCTTCCATGAGCTGATCGCGCCCGAGCTGAGGTCGATCGTCGAAGCGGAGACCGGACGGCGCGTCGACGCGTGCGTCGGACAGATCGACCCCGTTGCCGGTATCACCGTCGAGTACTTCCATTTCGGGCACGGCACCCCGACGGATGCCTGACCGGGACGGCCCCTATCCGGCGGCCGTCAAGGAAGAGATCGCCCGGGAGATCGCCCAGGTGCATCTGGAGTCCTACGGGGAGCCGGTGCAGAACGTCGCCGTCGAGATCGGCGAGAGATTCATCGGCCTGATCATGGACATCGTCCTCAGTCCGGTCGAGCAGCTCCTCGTCGGAGGGGGCAGCCGGGAGAAGGTGCGGGTGGGCCGCGAGGCCTACCAGGAAGTCATCGAGCCGGTCTTCAGGGCGATCGTCGAGCGGGCCAGCGGCCGTCGCGTCGACGGGTTCGCGAGCCGGACGGTGATCGAGGACGAGGCCCCGTCGTGGTCGACGGAGGTCTTCCGGATGGCACCTTCGGCCTGAGGATCGGGGCGCGGAGATCCGTCGGCCTACCGCCCACGCGCGAGGCGCGTGGCGAAGTTGCCGCGCTTCCTGTGTCTTTGGACTATCGCCGATCGCCGCGGTGCCCTGGCTCAGATCAGGGTTGCGGGACCATGATCTCGCCTGCCTCCTCCGCCGAGAGATCGGGATACAGCACGGCGATCAGCCCGAGCGCTACCAGGCCGCCGAGGATCTGCACCACCACGTAGGCGGGCACCGAGGCGGGCGCGATCCCGGCGAAGGTGTCGGAGAACATCCGACCGACGTCGATCGCGGGGTTGGCGAAGCTGGTCGAGCTGGTGAAGAAGTAGGCGGCGCCGATGCAGGCGCCGACCGCAAGTGCCCCCACATCCCCGGTCGTCGCTACGTCGACTTGGACCTTGCCGACCCGTCGGCCGCCCCGTCGAGGAGGTGCGGACCACACGTGGCGAGATCGACCGTCGCGTCGCGAACTGGTCGCCGAGCAACCACATGGCGAGCGCCGCGGCCGGCTCCTGCCGAGGCTCGTGGAAGCAACGGCACAGCTTGGCGGACGACCGAGGTCCGCGCGGCGCGACGTTAGACAGACTTCGGCGTTGGCTCTAAATAAGCCTTGGTCTCGGGCGTCGACATAAAGCGTGGAGTGCCGAGCGTCTCGCCGACGGCTACCGATTAGAGGAGGAGCGGAATCAAGGCGCCCCTCAGAACACCCCCTTGGGATGAGGACGGGCGGCCTGACGTCGCCAAAGTGGCGACCCGAGACCAGACCTAGATCCTGACCATTGGTACGGCGCGTGGAGACGGTGTCAAAGGCGCAGACCAACACCGAGTGAAAAAGAACAGGCGCGGGAGGGACTCCCGCGCCTGTTTTTCTCAGGAGAATCGCCTCAGATCAGAGAGATTCGATGGACTTCAGGGCCGCCTGCTTCACGACCTTGGGCAGTGGCGCGAAGTCGAGCGCGGCACCGTATTTCTGGCCGATCGTGACGCAGTACTTGGCGAACTGTTTGTCGAACTGCAACTGCGGAGCATTCTGGGGGATGATCCCGTAGGTGAACGTCGAGATCGGGTAGGCGTTGGTGGCCTTTTTCGGCGGATCCGAGATGGTGATTTCGTTGTTCGCCGGAATCGTTTTCACGACCGCAGCCGCTTCTTCGATGTTTTTCAGGTTCGGGTACGTGAAATTGCCGGCGTTGTTTTCGACCGCAGCCGCTCCGATGCCGGCGGCGATGATGTACGAGGCCTCGATGTAGCCGATCGCGCCCGGGGTTTTCGTCACCACCGAGGTGACACCGGCGTTACCTTTGCCACCGACACCCGTCGGAAAGCCGACCGAGGTCGCGTAGCCGACTTCCGACTTCCAGGCGGGGCTGACCTTCGACAGGTAGCGGACGAACGCGTAGGTGGTGCCGGAGCCGTCGCTGCGGAAGACCGGCGTGATGGCCAGGTTCGGCAGCTTCAGGGTCGGATTCAGCTTCGCGATCTTCGGGTCGTTCCAGTTGGTGATCTTGCCGAAGTAGATGGCCGCCAGGGTCTTCCCGTTGAGTTTGAGAGCACCCTTTTTGACGCCGGGCAGGTTGTAGCCGATGCCGACCGCGGAAAGTCCCCAAGGGATCTGGACGCAGCCATTACAGGCGGCGGCCTGTTCGGGAGTCAGCGGGGCGTCGGAGGCGCCGAAGTCGACGGTCCGGTTCGTGATCTGTTTGATGCCTTCCCCAGAGCCGACGGAGGCGTATTTGACCGGGATGCCTTCCTTGATTTCGAAGCCATTGATCCAGTTCGCCATCAGAGGCGCGACAAGGGTGGAGCCGGCGCCGGTGAGGCCGGCCGAGGCGAATGCCGGCACGGCGGCCGTCCCTCCGACCACGGCCACCGCCGCGATGAAGAATGCAAGCAACCTATTGCGAATCAAGGGAGTCCTTTCGAGTAAATGATCGTTGTGGCGGGAGGGTGGAAGAGTCACGGCCCACCGAGCCAGGCGGAGGATCGCTGACCTCTCGTAGCAGCGATGTAACTTTCCTGTGAAAGATTTCCTTTCCCGAGCGCGTGAGCGGATTTGTGGCCTACATTGGCGGCGATGAGCACCACCCCGCCCGCCGGCACGGCCTCGCTGAAACTGGCCCGATCCAACCGGCAGAGTCCCACCCGGAAACGCGCCGACCGGTTCGGCGACATCGCGCTGTTCCTGATCTGCGCCGCCGCCGCCGCGCTCGCTTTCGTCGTGATCGTCCTGATCGCCAAGGAAGTCGTCGAAGGCGCCCAGCCCGCATTCTCGAAATTCGGCCTCAGCTTCCTCACCCACAGCAAGTGGGCGCCGCCACTCGAAGAGTTCGGCGGCAAGGGGGTCATCCTCGGCACCCTGATCACCTCGGCGATCGCCCTCCTCATCGGCGCCCCCGTGGCGATCTCGATCGGCATCTTTCTCGCCCTCCTGGCACCGGTCTCGGTACGCAACGTGATTTCACCGCTGGTCGAGATGCTCGCCGCCATCCCGAGTGTGATCCTCGGCTTCTGGGGTCTTCTCATCCTGGGTCCGGTCCTGGTGTCGACGGTCGAGCCGTTCCTCCACGACACCCTGGGCTTCATCCCGCTGTTCGGTTCCCCCCAGACCACCGGCAACAGCGTCTTCAACGCCGGGCTGATCCTCACGATCATGGTGATCCCGATCATCGCCTCGGTCTCCCGTGACCTCTTCATGGCGGTGCCGGGCGAGCTCCAGGACGGCGCCGCGGCGCTCGGCGCCACCCGCTGGGAGGTGATCCGTGGCGTGGTCCTCCCGAGCACCGTCTCCGGGGTGATCGCCGCCTGCCTTCTCGGTCTCGGCCGCGCGCTCGGCGAGGCGATCGCGGTCTCCCAGGTGATCGGAGCAGGAACCGAAGCCCATCTCTCGCTGTTCAAGACCGGGGGCACGATGGCCTCGATGATCGCGCTGCAGTTCAACAGCGCGGTAAATGCGCTGCACACCGCATCGCTCTACTACCTCGCCGCGTTGCTCTTGGTGATCGGGGTGGCATCCAACCTGCTCGCGAGCTGGATCGGTAGCCGCTTCGGCGACGCCGGGGGGGTGATGCGATGAGGCTGTGGCGCGGTCGCTCCGGCGGCCAGGAGCCGTTCGACCCGACCCAGCCCCTGATGGCCACCGGCAACCTGCGCCGCAGACATGCGGTGAGCCGCGTCATCCAAGGCCTCGCCGTGGCGGCGGCGATCGGCGCGGTGGCGGTGCTCGTGATCGTGATCTGGGCGGTGGTCAGTCACGGGATCAAGGCGATCAGCTGGGACTTTGTCACCCAACCCGCACCGAAGGGGGTGGGCCCGAACCTGGTCGGCACCGGCGTCATCGTCGGCCTCGCGACGTTGATGGCCATGCCGTTCGGGGTCCTGATCGCGCTCTTTCTCTCGGAGTACGCGGGCCCCCGTAGTACCCGTCCGGTGCAGTTGCTGATGGACGTGATGAACGGTCTGCCCTCGATCATCATCGCCGTGTTCATATTCGCCCTGCTGGTCGCCCATAAGGGTCAGGCCGGCTGGAAGGCCTCGGTCGCGCTGGCGATCATCATGGTGCCGCTGATCGCGCGCGGAACCCAGGAGGTACTTAACCTGGTGCCCGGGCACCAACGGGAAGCGGCGGACGCGCTCGGGGTCGCCCGCTGGCGCAGCATCCTGACCATCATCCTTCCGGCCGCCCTGCCCGGGATCGTCACCGCGACGCTCCTCTCGGTCGCCCGGGCCGCCGGCGAGACGGCGCCGGTGCTGCTGATCACCTCGCTTGCCCCGGGTGACAGTTTCCAGCTCAATCCTCTTCATGCCATCCCGAACGCGCCGGTGCGTATCTTCCAGCTCTCCGAAGAAGCGAACCCCGAAGGCTTCACCGAAGCCTGGGGGCTATCCCTGATCTTGATCGCCTTCATCCTCGCCCTCGGCCTCGGTTCCCGCTATCTCCTCAACCGCAGCAAAAGGAAGATGACCCGATGAGCAGCATCGACGACCAGACCTTCGACGCCCCACAGAGCCCCAACGGCAACGGCGCGCCCGAGGCCCCCGGCCGGGTCCGCATCCGCACCGAGCCGCTGCCCGGCGTGATCGGCGCGCCCGCCGCCACCGAGAGCGCCGCCGAGAGCCACATCCACATCGCCCCCGAGTCGGTCTTCGAGTCGGATGGCGTGGGCATCTTCTACGGGGCCAAACAGGCGCTGATCGACGTCAACATGCGGATCCGTCGCGGCCAGGTGACGGCGCTGATCGGGCCATCGGGCTGCGGCAAGACGACCTTCCTGCGCAGCCTCAACCGGATGAACGACTCGGTGCCGAGCTTCCGCATCGAGGGCCGGATCAGCTACCACGGCCACGACATCTACGGGTCGAACGTCGACACGGTCGAGGTGCGCCGTCGGATCGGGATGGTGTTCCAGAAACCGAACCCCTTCCCGAAGTCGATCTTCGACAACGTCGCCTGGGCGCCGCGGAACCTCGGCATGCGCCAAGGGCTGCACGAGCGGGTCGAGAAAGCCCTCCGCGGCGCGGCCCTCTGGGACGAGGTCAAAGACCGGCTAAAGGACTCGGCGCTCGGCCTCTCCGGCGGCCAGCAGCAGCGTCTCTGCATCGCCCGCGCGATCGCGATCGAACCGGACGTGCTGCTCCTCGACGAGCCCGCCTCGGCCCTCGACCCGATCGCCACCGGCGCGATCGAGGATCTGATCCACAGCCTCAAAGGTCGCTTCACGATCGTCATCGTCACCCACAACATGCAGCAGGCCGCGCGCGTCGCCGACCGCACCGCCTTCTTCAGCCTCGAGACCCGCGGCGAGCGGCCGATCGGCACGCTGATCGAGTTCGACGAGACCGAGAAGATCTTCGGCTCGCCGCGCGACCCGCGCACGCGCGACTACGTCACCGGCCGCTTCGGCTGAGACGCGCGCGCTAACGCCGCAGGATCGTGTCGCCCGACACCTGCTCGAGCAGCGGTTTGCCGCACTGCCAGCAGAAGGTGGCGCCGCTCGAGTGGGGGGCGCCGCAGGAGGGGCAGCTGCCGGCGGTCGCCGACTCCTCCATGCGGAGGATGCGCTCGACCTCGTTCAGTTCGGAGTCGGCGTCCTGCAGCTCGGCGGCGCGTTTGACCAGGACCTCCACGCGGATGCTGTCGCGGATCGCCATCTCGTAGGTCAGCCCGCCGAGGTCCCACTGGAGCTCGGCCACCCGGGCGACCAACTGCTCGCGGCGCCGCTTGAGGTCGACGATGAACTCCTCGCCCTGAGCGGAGCCGAGGGATCTGCCGGGAGGTGGGCCGCCGGCGCGCACGGCGGTGCTCGTCGGCGGCGCGGTCGGGCGGGCGCTCGGCGGCGGCGCGCCGGGGGGCGGCGGCGATTTTCCCACGCCGTTGCCGGAGGGCTTCTTCGATCCCGGAAGTCTCATTCGCCGAAGAAGTTCCCGGTGAATTCTTCACCTTCGCAGCCGGGCGTTCCCGGTTCGCAGGTGTCGCCGACCTGCGCACCCGTTTCAGCCTGGGGGCCGGTCGAGTGGAGGACTTCGGCAGTTTTTTCCGCCGCCCGTTCTTTTTCTTCTTCCGAGCCTTCTTTGACCTCGGAGACTTTCTTCTTGGCGGGCGGCTTGCCGCTGGACTTCGCCTTTTCCTTGCCCTTGGTGCCCTTTTCCGGTTTGTCGGCCCCGGTCGTTTCTTCGACCGCCGGTTCGGTGCTTTCTTTGCCACCGCCCCCGCCGCCGCCGACTTCGATCACCTTGATCGGCGCCGCCGCCTGAGCCCCGCCGCTGCCGTTTTCGTGACCGGAGCGGCCGATCAGGAAGCCGACGCCGATCGCCAGCACCAGGGTCGCGACCCCCGCGATCAGGGCCGCGTTGCCGTTCATCCGGCTCGACTTCGGCTCCTGGGACGGGGGAGGGGGCGGGGCCCCGGTGGCGCCGCCCGGCGAGCTCATCGACTCCATGAAGACGACGGCGTCCATGAAGGGCAGACGCGGGTCGCCGCGGCGGTGGCCGCAGTTCAGGCAGTAGCGCTGGTCGGCCGCCATCTGGGCGCCGCAGTTGGGGCATGAGTCGTGGCCGCCGAAGGCGGCCATCGAAGGTCCAAAGGGCTCATCGGGCACTGTCGCTCCCTTCGGGGAGGGATGGGGATGCCGGCGCCGCCGGCTCGGTTCGCTCGGGACCGGCACTCACCAGCCCATCTTCAGATGGCGCGCGGCCGGGGATGTTTAAGAGTTGTGAAAGCGGGCCGCGAGGTGACCTCTGGCGCGGAGGATCATCGCCTCGGGTTGTGCAGCGAGAAAGATGGCGGAATCCTGGGTCCGTCCGTCTCCACACTGCCAGGACAGCAGATCGGCGTCCCGGGACGCGCAGAAAATAAGGACGCATACTGGAGAAGGCCCGCGCGGCACTCATCCGCCCGTCGACCGACCCCCTCGGACAATCGCACCCAATCGTGCTGCCCGACCTCGCCCTCCAGAGGTGTCGGCGCCCGGCGCCGCAGGTGAAGAGAGGAAGCGCGGATAGCTACAGCCGACGCATCCGGCCCGCTCCTCCAGGTCAGTCGTCCCATTCGGCATCGGATTGTGGGTCGAAGCCGTATCCGATCCCGTGGTTCGTGTGGATGTAGGCGACACCGGGGACCGCCTTCTCGAGTTTCTCGCGCAACCTGGCGACGAGAGTGTCGACGGCGCGCGACGACACCTGCTCCCCCTCTCCCCAGACGGCCTCGACAAGTTCCCCCCGCGTGCGGGTGCGGCCAAAGTAACGACGCAGCTCCACCAGAAGAACCAGCTCGCGGACGCTGAGGTCCAGGGGACGACCGTCTCCGTAGGCGAGGAAGCGCTGCGGATGGATCGTCAGGCGGCCGTCGTCGAAGTCCGGGACCTCTGCGATCTCCTGTAGGAGGCGGCGTCTGCTCACGGCGCCCATCCGGTCTCCTCGTAAAGAACTTCTCGGGACATGGCGCTACTCCTCGGCATGAGGAGCTCGCTCCGAGTCACCCCTCATAACAGAAGCGATAGCCGATTCCCGGATGGGTGTGGATCGTCTCGGCTCCCGACAGTGCATCTCCGAGCTTGCCGCGGAGCCGACTCACGTAGACGTCGACCGAGCGATCACCCTCATAGGCGGTTTTCCCCCAGATGGTCTCGTAGATCATCTCGCGTGGCATGATCCGATCGGGTCGCGAGGCGAGCAGGACCAGGAGTTGCAACTCGCGGTGCGTCAGGGACATCGGTCGGCCATCCACGAGCGCCGCCCTCTCGTCCGGCCTGACTTCCAGACGCCCGATCCTGATCCGCGGAGTCGTTGCCAGGTCATATGCCATGGCCACATCGTGAGGAGTGATCGGGCAGGCGGGTGTGACGATCTTGTGAAGAAGATGAAAAGCCGACGTCGAGGGCCGCAAATCGTCTACCGCGCCGGACGGCTCATCGAGAGACTTCGATATCCACGTCCAAATTTATGGCCCCTGGGTCGATCACGGACACCGGCTGATCCAGATCGACCGACATCGATATGGACTGGCCTCCAGGCGGATTCCCGGTGCCTAGGACGGCGCCGCCGCGCGGCCCGTTCACAAGGTTTTCACAAAGCGGACACAGCGCTCGCAGACCATCTGGCCGGCATGGAAAAGAGCAGACGACCCAAGGAGCGATCGACGTGAAATTGAGGAAGACGGGGGTCCTACTTCTGCTGAGCGCCCTGCTGGCGCTTGGCGTGGCCGCGTGCGGAGGTGGGAGCAGCAGCAGTTCGACCGGCGGTGCCGAAACTGCCGGGGCGAGCGAAGGCGGCGAAGCGGAAAGCGGCGGCTCCAGCACCGAAGGCCTGAGCGGGACGATCAGCGGTGCCGGGTCCACCTTTGCGCAGCCGATCATCAGCCAGTGGGGCTCCGAACTGAAGGAACAGGGCCTCACGGTCAATTATAACTCGATCGGTTCGGGCGGCGGGGTCTCCCAGTTTCAGGAAAACACGGTCGACTTCGGCGACAGTGATGCGGCGATGACCGACGAAGAGGTCGAAGCGGCCGAAAAGAACGGGACGCCGGTCCATGTGCCGATCGTCCTCGGAGCCGTCACCGTCTCCTACAACCTCCCGGGCGTCGAAACCGGGCTCAAACTCGACGGCGCCACGGTCGCCGAAATCTTCCTCGGCAAGATCACGAAGTGGAACGACCCGGCGATCGCGAAACTGAACCCGGGCGTCGAACTGCCGGAAACCGCGATCAGCGTCTATCACCGCTCCGACTCCTCGGGGACGACGGCGCTGTTCACCGAATTCCTCGCCGACTACAGCCCGGAATGGAAATCGCAGCTGGGTGAGGGCGACACGGTCAAGTGGCCGACCGGCACGGGGGCCAACGGCAACGAGGGCGTCGCGGGTGGCGTGAGTCAGACCGAAGGCGCGATCGGCTACGTCGAGCTCGCCTATGCCCTGCAGAACCAGTTCACGTTCGCCGACGTGCAGAACAAGGCAGGCAAATTCATCGAACCGAGCCTCGAATCGACCTCGGCGGCGGGTGAAGATGTGAAATTCCCGCCCGACCTGCGGTTCAGCACGATCAACGCGTCGTCTTCGCCGAGTGCCTATCCGATCGGGTCGACGACCTTCGTCCTGGTCTACGAAGATCTCTGTAAGGCCGGGAAGAGCGAAGAAACGGCCGCGAACGTGGTCGGCTTCCTCGACTACGCGCTCGGCCCGGAAGGCCAGGCGGCCGGGGAAGAACTCGACTACGCCCCTCTCGCCTCCGAACTACGGGAAGCGAGTCAGGCGAAGGTCGACGGGCTCAAATGCAACGGCAAACCCATCAAAGCGGCCTAGTCCCGCGGGCCTGACGAAGAGCCAGGGAACGAGACGCGGATGGAGGCGGCGACGCATCAGGTGTCGAGCGGGGGGCGGCCGAGGCTCGGCCGTTCCCCGGCCTCCCGCCTGCCCGACCGTGCCCTCCGCTACGGGCTGACCGCCCTGTCGGTCGCGGTCCTCGCCCTGCTCGCCTACTTCTTCGTGAAGCTGGCCGTCGAATCGCGGCTGGTGTTCGAAGAAGAAGGCGTCCTCAGCTACGTCTTCGCCAACAACTGGAACGTGGCAGACTCGATCTACGGGGCGCTGCCGCTGGTGGTCGGGACGTTGATCACCTCGGCGCTGGCGCTCCTGTTCGGCGTGCCGGTCGCTGTTGCCGTGGCCCTCTTCCTCACCGAGCTCTGCCCCAGGAAGTTGCGCGGCTCGCTGACCATCGTCGTCGACCTGCTGGCGGCCGTGCCCTCGGTCGTCTACGGCCTCTGGGCGTTCTACTTCCTGATCCCGAAGCTCAAACCGGTGGAGCAGTGGTTCGCCGACACCTTCCACTTCCTCCCCTTCGTGGCTATCGGCAGCGTGCCGGGCCCCAACTACTTCATCGCCGGCCTGGTTCTGGCGATCATGCTGCTGCCGATCGTCTGCGCGATCAGCCGGGAGGTGCTCGCCACCGTCCCCGCCAACCTGAAGGAGGCGTCGCTCGGGCTCGGAATGACCCGCTGGGAGATGATCAGGATCTCGATGCTGCCCTACGCGCGACGCGGGATCGTCGGCGCGTCCATGCTGGGCCTCGGTCGGGCGATCGGGGAGACGATCGCGGTGACGATCGTGATCGGGGACAGTCCGACCCTCGGGCACAGCATCTTCGGTCAGGGGTACACCCTGGCCGCTGTCATCGCCAACGAATTCAACGAAGCCGCCGCCAATCCGCTGCATAAATCCGCCCTGATAGCGGCCGGCCTGGTGCTCTTCGTCCTGACCCTCCTGGTCAACTCGATCGCACGGTTCGCCGTGATGCGCAGCGAGCGCCAGAGCGGAAGGCCGATCGCCGGCGGGGGGGGTCTCTGATGGAGTCTGGGTCGCTCGCCACCGAGCTGCTGCGCCCGCCGAGCCCGCGCCGCCGCCGCACCGACAAGGCGATGCGTGCGCTGATGTGGACGGCGACGTTCATCGCACTCGTGCCGCTCGTCCTCGTCCTCTACTACACCCTGAAGAAGGGGATCGGGGCGCTCGACTGGGAATTCTTCAGCACCGATCCGACCGGAAGCTTCCTCGGCACTCAGGGGGGCGTCAAGAGCGCGATCCTGGGAACGCTCGAGATCGTCGGGTTCGCCGCGGTGGTGGCGGTGCCGCTGGGGATCGGGGTCGCGCTCTACCTGACCGAGTACGGCGGCAGAGGTCGGCTCGCCCAGGCGGTCCGCTTCTTCGTCGATGTGATGACCGGGGTGCCCTCGATCGTCTTCGGCCTGTTCATCTACCTGGTGTTGGTCCTGGGGGGTACCGGGGGCTCGACCTTTGCCGGGTGGAAGGGTTCGGCCGCGTTGGCCCTCCTGATGCTGCCGATCGTCACGCGCTCGAGCGAGGTGGCGTTGCAGTTGGTGCCGGGGTCGCTCCGCGAAGCGGCGTTGGCCCTCGGCGCGCCACGCTGGAAGGTCGTCCTGCGGGTCGTCCTGCCGACGGCCGCTTCGGGGATCGTCACGGGCTCACTGCTTGCGATTGCGCGCGCCGCCGGGGAGACCGCACCGCTTCTGTTCACCTCGACGATCGTCAAGGGCACCACCTTCGACCTCAACGAACCGATGAACTCGCTGCCGGCCCAGATCTTCCAGGACCTGAAGCAACCGAACGACGAACTCGTGCAGCGCGCCTGGGGCGCGGCGATCACCTTGATCGCGATGATCCTCACACTGACGCTCGTCGCCAAACTCATCCAACGGAGAAGCCGTGGCAAAGGAGCGACCTGAAATGAACCCCCAGCCGACCGACGCGACCGGAGAGGCCGCGCCAGAGACCACCACCGGGGGCCGTCCGCAGAACGTACCCGTCGTGACGGAGGATGGCGCAGCGGGCACGCCCAATCGTCCGGCACCTGGCGGGCGACAGGTGGCACTGAGCGACCTCAGTGCCTACTACGGCGATCACCGGGCGGTGAAGGAGGTCAACGTCTCCTTCTCCGCGGGCGAGGTGACCGCGATCATCGGGCCCTCCGGCTGTGGGAAGTCGACGATGGTCCGCTGCATCAATCGGATGCACGAAGAGATCGACGGCGCCCGCGCCGAGGGCCAGGTCCTGATAGGCGAAACCGATCTCTACGGGCCGGACGTCGATGTGGTGGCCGTCCGGCGGGCCGTAGGCATGGTGTTCCAGCGACCCAATCCCTTCCCGACCATGTCGATCTACGACAACGTCGCGGCCGGTCTACGGTTTACCGGCGCGCCCCGCAGCGAGATCGACGCCCGGGTCACCGACGCATTGAAGGCGGCGGGGCTATGGGAGGAGGTGAAGGATCGTCTGGACAAGCACGGCTCGGGTCTCTCCGGCGGCCAGCAGCAGCGGTTGTGCATCGCGCGGGCGCTCGCGGTGGAACCTGAGGTGCTCCTGATGGACGAGCCATGTTCCGCCCTCGATCCCGTCGCCACTCTGAAGATCGAGGAGCTGATCGGCGAGCTCAAGGAGCGGGTGACGATCGTGATCGTCACCCACAACATGCAGCAGGCCGCCCGGGTCGCCGACACCACCGTCTTCATGCTCGACGGCGAGTTGGTCGAGGTAGGCTCCACCCACAAGCTTTTCACGACGCCCGAGGATGAGCGTACGGAGCGCTACGTGAGCGGCAAGTTCGGTTGATGTGACCGAGACCCGCAGCCACTATCGCGAAGAGCTGGATCAACTGGAGGCGAGCGCTCTCGGAGGCCTCGATCTGGCTCGCCAGGCGCTCGGCCGCACCCTCGAGGTGATCGAACAGATCGACGTCGAGTTGGCCCAGCTCGTGGTTGCCGACGATGATCGGATCGACGGCCGCTACCTCGAGGTGCACCAAGGCCTCATCAATCTGCTGGCGACCCAGACGCCTGTAGCGACCGACCTCCGCTTGATCTCCGCGCTCCTCCACGTGCTGAAGAACGTCGAGCGGATGGGGGACCAGTGCGTGAACATCTGCAAGGTGATCCCGTTGTCTGGTTACGAACCTCCCGCGGATCCCCAGATGACGGAGCTGATCGTGACCATGGGCCGGGAGTCGATGTCATTGGTGAGCCAGTCGAAGAGGGCGTTCGCCGAACGTGACGTCGGCTTGGCCCAGGATCTCGTCCGACAGGACGATGCGATCGACGAACTCAACCGGCGCTGCTTTCACCTCGCCCTGCGGATCGGCGAGGACGCCGACACCCGCGAATGGGCCATGACCATGTTGCTCGCCGCACGCGCCATCGAGCGGGTAGGTGACAACGCGGTTGACGTGGGCGAGCAGGTCGCGTTCGTCGTCACCGGCCTCTTTCGCGAGTTTGAGGACGCCTCCCATCCGCGGCTCGTCTCACCGGATGTCGACGGCTCCCGCTAACGGGGCTTCCGCGCCCGGATGATCGCGGAACCGGCTTTCTCATGGACGCGGTGGGTCTCGGTGATCTCGATGTCGACGAGCCCGGCGGCCGACAGAGCCTCCTCGAACTCGCGGCGGGTGAGCGCCCCGGCGATGCAGCCGGTGAACTGCTGCATGTCCCGTCTGGTCGCCTCGTCCATGTCCTCATCGGCGATCACGTCGGAGACCGCGAAGCGGCCCCCGGGCTTGAGCACCCGGGCCGCCTCGGCCAGCACCTGCGGCTTGTCGCCTCAGAGATTGATGACCCAGTTGGAGATCACGACGTCGACCGTCCCGGCAGGAAGCGGGATCGCCTCTATCTCGCCCCGTAGCCACTCGACGTTCTCGACGCCGGCCTTGCGCTGGTTCTCCTCCGCGAGGGCCAGCATCTCGTCGGTCATGTCGAGCCGTAGGCCTTGCCGGTCGGGCCGACGCGGCGGGCGGAGAGCAGGACGTCGATTCCCCCGCCGGAGCCCAGGTCGAGGACCGTTTCGCCGGCGTTCAGTTCGGCGACCGGCGGTCGCCTCCGGACACTCCAGTCCAGCGTCGCACTACCCATGTTGTCGATCCGCTTCCCGAGCGCGTTCGCCTGGGTCGACGCGCCGGGGAGCTACGCGGCGCCGTCGTCGAGGTCGACGGCTGGCGACATCTGCGCGGCGAGCTAGCGAGTGGGTAGACGAGCAGCGGCTGCGCGCCCAGATCGAGCAGACGGCTTCGCCCGCTCGGCAGGGAGACCGTCTAGACCCTATGGCCGCCTGACCTGAGCGCCGGCTCGATCCGGGACCCGCGTAAGGGTCGGCACCCGCGCATGAGATGCGCGGGTTCGTCGCCGAGGGACGGCCTCGGCGAGTACCGCAATCATGGGGGGTGCCGACGTGGGTCAGGTTAGGACGTGGGTTGGTCTCGATGTTCACGCAGCGAAGGTCGTGGGGGCGATCGCCGACGCGCAGTCCGGCGAGCTGGCGGTGAGGGCGATGGGCGGCGCCACCGGGCAGGTCGTCGATTTCTGCGCGGGCCTGCCGGCGCCGGTACGGGTCGCCTACGAGGCCGGCCCGACCGGCTTCGGCCTGGCCCGGGCGCTCGAGGAGAGAGGGATCGCCTGCGTGGTGGCGGCCCCGGGCAAGATCGAGCGCCCGGCGACAGACCGGGTGAAGACCGACCGCCGCGACGCCGAACGGCTGGTCCGCCTGCTGATGATCGGTGGGCTGCATCCGGTCCGCGTGCCGAGCCCGGCCGAGGAGGCGATGCGCGACCTCGTACGCGCGAGGGAGGACGTGCGCGGCGATCTGATGCGGGCCCGCCACCGGGTCGGCAAGCTGCTGCTGCGCCACGACCTTCGCTTCGAGGGGAACAACTGGACGGAGCGCCATCGCGAATGGCTGGGTCGGATCGAGCTGCCCGAGCCGGTGGCGCAGTCGGTGTTGCTCGACGGGGTCGGCGCGATCGAGGCGCTGCTCGTGCGTCGGGACGATCTCGAGGCCCGGATGGTGGCGCTGGTCCCGGGTTCGCCCTGGGGTCAGGACGTCGCCCGGCTGCGATGCCTGCGCGGGATCGACACCCTCTCGGCCCTCGGTCTCTGCGCCGAGGTGGGTGACTTCTCCCGTTTCGAGCGGCCCGCGCGGCTGATGAGCTACCTCGGCCTGGTGCCATCGGAGAGTTCCAGCGGAGAGAGGCGCCGGCAGGGGTCGATCACCAAGTCGGGCTCCCGTCACGCCCGACGCCTGCTGGTCGAGGCGGCCTGGCATTACCGCCGGGTGCCGTGCCGGGGTCGGGAACTGCGCCGCCGCCAGGAGGGCCAACCGCAGGAGGTCTGCGCGATCTCGTGGAAGGCCCAGCAGCGACTTCACCGTAGCTGGGTACGACTCGATCACGAACGCGGCAAGCGCCGCACCCTCTGCGCCGTCGCCGTGGCCCGCGAACTTGCGGGCTTCTGCTGGGCGGTGAGTACCGCCTACTGAGGCTCCGCCGAGCACCTCTTGGTCAAGGAGGCGGCGGGACCTCGGCCACTCGCGCAGCGCATCCGCGAAACAGCTATGGGCAGCCGCCCCGCGGCGACGCCCGATCCTAGACGGCGGGCGCTACGACGAAATCCGGTCCTGCGGTAGCCAACCCGCGCATATCAGCCTGACCGCGAGTCGCGCACCAGGCCTGCCCCGCCGCCTCCTTGACCAAGAAAAAGGCCCGCTCCAGGCGGGCCTTCGGTGGTTGGCAGCTTGACAAAACGACGGCCATATCAGCTGTCCGGCCTCAGGACGTCCCGAACGCGGATGATCGGAGGCCTGTTGCCGTCGAGCTGTGGCGTCGGGTGGGGTTGTAGTGGCTTGAGCGTCTGCTGGTAGCGCTCGACCTTGCCGTTCCGCTTCGGGGTGCGCGGCGGGATCGTGCGGTGGGCGATGCCCTCCCGGGCGAGCGGGGCGCCCAGGTCGCGGTTCCTCGCGTAGGTCCAGGCGTTGTCGGACTGAAACCTCCTCGGCTCGACCCCGTGGGCCCGGAAGAAGGCGATCGCCCGTTCCACGAACCCGGTCACCGTGGCGGCCCTCTCGTCGCGGTGCAGCTCGGTGTAGGCGAGGCGGGAGTGGTCGTCGATCATCGAGTGGGTGAGCTCGTGGCCGACCCGCTCCCGCATCCGGGCACCGGTGGTGGCACGATCCCCCGTGACCGCGTGGCCGGGCCTGGTGAAGCGGGCGAAGCGCCTGGTGTCCATCTGCAGGAGGTCTCCCGGGTAGGGCCACTCGAAGCGACGCCCCGCCTCCTTCGCTGCCGTCGGCCGGCGTGAGAGCCCTCGCCGGAGAAAGGCAACGGGAGACCGTCGCGGGGGGGATGCCGGTCTCTGAGGCGATCAGGCGGGGACCCCAACCCGTCCTGCGACGCTCTCCGCAGACCAGACCGTTGACTCCCTCGCCGGTCAGGGACGGTCGCCGGCGGCGCCGAGGAGCGGTCCTCGAGGACAACGGCCTGCGGCGTCGACCATCCTGCGCGGGCGCGGCGGTCGCCTGGTTGGGATCGCGGGGCAGGTACCGGACTCAGCGCGGAAGCCGCGTGCGCCGCGGGCTGGCCGGACGCCGTCCGGCGCCTTCGCGACCGCTCTCTGGGCCGGCGAACCTAACCCTGGGCCGGATGGTCGCGGTTGGCTGCGGCGCCCGTCTCGATGTAGTGGCAGAACTGGCCCTTGGCGGGCGCGACGCCCTCCGTGGCGATGCGCTGCTGCAGCGTCTTGAGGTCGTTCTTGAGAGTGCGCAGCTCGCGCATGCGCTGGTCAACCTCGGCGACGCGCTGAGCGATGAGCTGCGCGACGTAAGGGCACGGGCGCTCGTCCCGGTCGCGGAAGGCGAGGACCTCGCGGATTGCGCCCAATGTCAGGCCGAGGCGCTGAGCCGTCTTGATGAACCGCAGTCGCGCCTCGTCGTCTGCGGTGTAGAGGCGATAGCCCCCGGGGGAGCGCTCCGGCTCAGGGAGGACGCCAGCCTGCTCGTAGAAGCGGATCGTCCGGGGGTTGATGTCCAGCCGCTCTGCGAGCTGGCCAATCCTGAGTTCTTCGGAGGCGCCCACGGACCCGACGGTAGCACGGCCGCCGGCTCCTCGACCCTTCATCAGGTTGGAAGGAATGCTCTCGACGCCGGTCGCCTCACGGCCGAACTTTTACCCTCCAGTGCATTGGAGGGATTAGGATGAGGCGAGAGACCGAAGGGAGGTGGCCCCGATGGCCCCGCAGCTCGTTCCCGAGAAGAACCGCCAATGTCTGGACGCGTGCGCGGAGTGCGTCGCCACCTGTGAGGCCTGCGCGCAGCGTTGCATCGCCGCCGCAGATACGGCGATGGTCCGATGCGTCCAGCTTTGTCTGGACTGCGCGACTCTCTGCCAGGCGGGCGCGACGCTGCTCGCGCGGGACTCCGGGCACGCCGCTGGACTGTGTGACCAATGCGCCGAGGCCTGCGACGCCTGCGCGACCGAGTGCGAGCGCTTCGACGATGAGCTGATGCGCGAATGCGCGCAGGCGTGCCGGCGCGCCGCCGAACGGTGCCGGGCGATGGCCCCCTAACGGGAAGACCAGGCGCGTGGGCGCGAGCCCTGCCGAGATGAGCGACCCGGAACGTCAGGTGTCCCACTGTGGGTCGAGAGCCTGGAGGGTCTACACGGACGGCACCCCGCGCCCTGCGCGACATGCCCCTGCACATCCCCGCTGGCTGCCTCTTCGGTCGGCTCGGACCCAAGGCGCGTCACGCCCCGAGCGGGCGGTGCGCAGGCGGGCCCGACCGCTCGTCTGCCGAGCGCCTCCTAGATTCAACCCAGGCGACCCCGCCGCTCGGCGACGCGCTCCGCCGAGCTAGTGACCTGAGTCGTTAGTCGGCAGGTATAGGCCTTTCGCCGTCGAAGTCGTCGCCATCACAGGTGACGATGGGAGGTCGTGATGCTCCGACGTGTGGACGTGACGCTGAGCGAGGAGGAGCGCGAGACGCTGGAGCGCTGGCGGCCGCCGACGGCGAGCAGAGCAAGGAGATCGCGGCCCGGCTCGGCTGCACGACGTAGACGTCGGGCGCTGGCGCGAGCGGTTCGCCGGGCGGGGGCTCGACGGACTGCGCGACGAACTCGGCACCCGGTCAGCCGCGGAAGATCACGGACGCCGACGCCGAGCGGGTGATCGTGAAGACCTTGGAGGAGAGCCCGCCCGACGCGACCCACTGGTCGACCCGCTCGATGGCCCCCGTGACCGGCCTCAATCAGACCGCGATCAGCCGCATCTGGCGGGCCTTCGGCCTGAGACCCCATCGATCGGAGCACTTCAAGATCTCGCCCGACCCTCAGTTCGTCGATAAGGTCCGTGACATCGTCGGGCTCTATCTGAACCCGCCCGAGGCGGCGGTGGTGCTCTGCGTCGACGAGAAGTCACAGATCCAGGCGCTGGAGCGCCCCGCCCCGATCCTGCCCCTGATGCCGGGGGTCCCCGAGCGCCGGACCCACGACTACGTCCGCAACGGCACCACCAACCTCTACGCCGCCCTCGACTCGGCCTCGGGGAACGTGATCGCCGAGATGACCCCGCGGCACCGCGCCGAGAGTTCCGCAGGTTCCTGAACCTGATCGAGCGCTCGGTCCCCGACGGGCTGGAGTCCACGTCGTGCTCGACAACTCCTCGACCCACAAGACGCCGCAGATCCGGCGGTGGCTGAGAGGCCATCCGCGCTTCACCTTCCATTTCACCCCCACCTACAGCTCCTGGCTCAACCTGGTCGAGCGCTGGTTCGCCGGGTTGAAAACGAAGTGGATAAAGCGGGGATCACACCACTCGGTCCGCGACCTCAGTCGACCAGCGCGCGGCTCGGACGCCCCAGCTTGTGGTTCAGGGCGATGCCCGCAGCAAGGGCCAGGAACCGCTGCGCGATGCGCACCCGCAGGTTGTGGAGGGTGCGGGCGCCATGGCGCCCGAGGGTGAGGATGTCCTTGCAGGTCCAGAAGATCGACTCGATCCGCCGCCGGATCGGGGCGAGGTGAAGGCCGTTGGCGGGCTCGTCCTTGCGGGCCGGCCTGACGATCGTGGCCTCCAGTTCGCCGACGGCCTCGGCGAATCCCTTGCCGGCATAGCCCTTGTCGCCGATCACGGTCTCGCCGCCGACCCGCTCGGCACGCTCCAGCAACTCCAGCCCCCACCTCGCGCTCGACGCTTCGGGGAGGCGAGGGTGAATGCCCTCGGCGTGCGGTCGGGAGCGAAGAGGCAATGCAGTCGGAAGCCCCAAAAGAAGCGGGAGTGGGAGGCGCAGTATCCGTAGTCGGCGGCGTCGGCCAGGGCCGAGCGCCTCGTCGTCTCGACCGACCGGGCGCACTCCACCGGCGTCGAGTCGATCAGCAGCAGGTCATCGTGGAAGCCGGAGGATCCGGCTGCGAAGACGCCGACCGGCCACTCGATCGTCTCGGCCAGGCGGGCCCGGCGCTTGTGGTAGCGGACTGTCTCGGAAGCTCGGGGAACAGGTGGGCGAGGCGCTTGCGGGCGACGGCCAGGAAGCGGCGGTCGGAGGGGATGCCCATGATCGCCTGGGCGACGCAGAGCGTCGCCACCTCGGCGTCGGTGACCCGACGGCGGGCATTCCCCGGTTTATCCGGCAGGAGATCGTCCGCCGTGCAATAAACCGTGGTGCAGAGAGTGTCGAGGTCGGCGTGCATCGTTGCCTTTCGGTCGACGGTTGCCTCAGCACCGTCGACTTCGGCTTCTCTGCGTGAAAGCCCTTGCCCACGGGGGGATCCCGTGGAATCAATCATCTAGTGGCTCATGCTCATGCCCGGCATCGTGCCGGGCGCCGCGTGGACTCCTCCATGCCCTCGGTCACCGCTCGCGGTCGCAGCCCCCGACCCGAGCGCCGCCACCGAAGCCACGGCGATCGCGCTCGACACCAAGGTCGCACCCAGCAGCACCCGCGTCCGCCGCAGGCTCAGCACCGGTCTGCAGCGCCCCCGGCGCCGGCGGATCACCGGAACCAGATAGCTACCCAGAAACAATGCCAAACCCGGGTAGAACAAAACGGCCGACCCGCGACCATCGGGCCCGGTGAGGACATACATGCCGAGGTACAACAGCGCGCCACCAGCGGCCGCCGACACGACCGCCAGACGACCGCAACGCAGATGCGACACCGCCACCAGCGCCGTTGCGGCAAGCAGCAGTGGTTGAGCGACAGGCGACAGGGCCGGCGACAGCGACGCGACCGCGCCGCTACCAGCGCCCAGACCGACCAGCGCGAACACACTGGCGACCCCGCTTGGAACCATCGCGACCATCGGCACGCAACCCGCGACCACCCCAGCACCACCGAGCAGGCGAGCGGCCACCCCACCACGATCACGATCACCCGGCATGTCTGGGAGTGTACGCCGGGCCGCCCCCGGTGAGCCCGTCGGCCCTGGGTGATCAGGCGCATCGACAGCCACAGCGGGATGACCGGAAGCGCTGCCCGTGTGCCCGCGGCGCGTATCTCGGTGTCGGACCAGTCCACCGCGCTCCCCAGCGCGTGGACCGCGCGTCGAGGATCTTGTTATAGGGCGCGACCGTCGATCCGGGGACCGTGGTGCGGCACCGACCCAAAACGGCGGGTCCTGGTCGACGTACAGTCCGACCCCCTCCGTGATCCGTTGAGCCGCACGTTGTGGTAGCGGCCCGCTGCGAGATCGAGGGCCCTGCATTCTCGTGGCTGTGGTATCCCGCGTCGACACGAGTCGACGCTTGCGTCGGGCGGGCGTCGATCACTGTCACTCGTCTCTACACGCCGCGAACCGCGGCGATGCCGACGCGCCAGTCGGGCGCATGGCGTGCGCGCTCCGGTCTTGACCCTCCAGTCGATGGAGTAATCTCGATCAGCGATGGAACCGGATCGACTGGCGCCGTTTCGCTGGGAGGCCTTTCGGTGCCTGTAGCACCGGCGAATCAGGCGCCCGCGGACGGCTCGACGGTAGCCGAGCCGCCGGTGCCAGGGGCCGGCCATGAGGGTCGGGAAGTCTTGCGTCGCGAGCGGACCTCATCGCGCAAGGTCCTTGGCGGCGTCGGCGCGCTGATCGCGCTTGGCTCGCTGTTCTGGGTCGGCGCTTGGCTGTACGTGCACGTCGCCGGGCGGGTGCTCGGCGAGGGCTCGGCGGTGCCGGCGCCCCTGTTGCTGGCGCTAGCGGTGGTGGGTGGCGCCGCGTCGTTCTTCTCGCCGTGCAGCATCGCGATCACGCCGTCGTTCTTGCTGTACCTGCTCGGCGAGCAGCGGCCCGACCAGGCACGGCTGCCGCTGCGCGCCGCGGCGTTGGTCGCGCTGGGGATCGTGTCGTTCTACGCGCTCGCGGGGCTTTTTGTCGGGGCGGTGGGAGCGGTGGCATACAACTACCTCGTGTATCTGGTGGCGGCGGTCGGCCTGGTGTTCGTAGCGCTGGGGTATGCACTGTTGAGCGGTGGCAGCCAGTGGCTGCAGGCGCTCGCGGCCCGTAATCCCGGGGGCCGCGCATACGGGCGGGCGCTTGAGGCGCGCGGTAAGGGTTCGGCGCGGCTGTACGCATTCGGCTGTGCGTATGGCGCGGCGTCGCATACGTGCACGCTGCCGATCTTCCTCGGGATCGCGCTTGCGCCCCTGACCACCGGGGCGTTCTGGCTGGCGCCTGCTACGACGGTGCTGTACGGTGCCTCGATCGCCGCGCTTCTGCTGGCGCTGGCGTTGTTGGGCGAGCGCGTCATCTCCGGCGTGCGCCGCCGGCTAGTCGGGCACTGGCTTGAGCTCGCCACCGGCGCACTGTTCATCGCCACCGGCGCCTATCTCGTCTATTACTTCCTGGTCAACTATGGTCAGCTCTCGTGAGCCAGCCCACCCCGCACGCGGATGATCGGCTGTCGCGCAAGCCCTTGGGCGTCCGGCGCGTGGCCGCGCTCGCGCTCGCGCTGGCTGCGCTCGCGGTAGCGGTCGTGCTCGGTGTCCGCGCCCACGCCGGCGGCGGACAGGCGGCGTTGCCCAAGGGGGCGGCGGTGTTCGAGATCGTCGAGGGCAAGACGTTCACCGGCACGCCCTACTCACCCGCGACCTTGCACATCCCGGCTGGCCCGATCGTTGGGCTGCGGTTGACCGACTATCTCGGCGGCTGCGGGTTGCGAACGGTGTTTCCAGGACTTGGCGTAGGCGGTGGCGATGCGGCGATCACTGTGCCGGTCGGAGACACCAGGACGCTCGCCGTCCGAGCGCCTCATCCCGGGACCTACACGTACGAGTGCGAGGCGCACATGTACTTGGGCAGGATCGTCGCCTCATAAGCAGAGCGATGGACCGGATTGACGACGCCGGCGGCGCTCCAGAGCAGTCGATGATTAAGTGGTACCGGGGGGCATTCGTTTCGATCGGGTCCCGACGGTGTGTTCTAGATGACCTGCCTCACCACGTCCTGAACGCCATGAAGTAGATCCGGGCCCGCCGAGAGGCTGTGGGTGTCGAAGCCCCCGACCTCGAGGAGGACCCGGATGCAGCACCGTGACGCCCCGCTGACCCCGCTCGGAAGACGACGCCTGGTGGCGCTCGTCGAAGAGGACGGCCTGACGTTCGAGGCGGCCGCGGCCGCCTCGAACGTATCGAGGTCGACCGCCCATGGATGGGTCCGGCGGTGGCGCCGGGCGGGCGAGGAGGAGCGGGCCGATCTGAGCTGCCTCGAGCGAACTGGAAGGCTGGGGGCGTCCGTCGAAAGACTTGACATTCCAGTCAGATGGAAGGCTATCGTGGTAGGCAATGACCATATTCGGAGCTACAGGAGGCGTCATGGAACAGGTACGCATCAGCGTCGGCGGCATGAGCTGCACCGGCTGCGAGCGCCGGATCGAGCGCGCTGTGCAAGACCTCGACGGCATCCGCCACGTCAAGGCCGACCATCGGGCCGGCGCGGTGGCGGTATTACTCGACGAGGCACAGAGCGATGAGGCGGCCGTCCGCTCGCGCATCGAGCAGGTCGGCTACGAGGTTAGGGGGGCGGCGTGAGCACAACCGTCGAACGAGAGCGGGGGGTCAACCAGTTCTGGGAGGACGAGGGACGCACCGACGAGGGTCTGGCCCGGGTGCGTGCCAGGATCGGCGGTCTGCACTGCTCGCTGTGCACGGGCACGATCGAGAAAGCGCTGGGCCGCCAGGCGGGCGTGGAGAGGGTCGCGGTCAGCCTCACGCACGAGCAGGCGCTGATCGAGTACGACCCCGACCGGGCCTCGCCCGAGCAGCTCGTCGGGACGCTGCGCGACATCGGCTACACGGTCTCGGACCCGCGCAAGACCCGCAGCTTCGAGGAGGAAGAGGACGAGCTCGTGCGCGAGGGTTCTCGGCTGCTGATCTCCACCGGCTTGGGCGTGCTCGCGATCGGGCTGATGCTCTGGGGGCTGTGGGGCAACCCCGGGGGGTGGGTGGCCTGGGTGGTCGGCGCGCTGGCGGCGCTGTCGGTGTTCGTCGTCACCCCGCACTTCCTGCGGATGGCCGCACAGTCGCTGCGTCGCGGCATCCTCAACCAGCACGTGCTGCTGCAGGCCGGCGCCTTCGCGGGGTTGACCGGCGGGGTCATCGGGCTCGCCGCCCGGCCCATGCATTATCCAACCACGGGTTTCTTCGCGGTGTCGGTCCTCGTCGTGACCTACCACACGTTCTCGGAGTGGCTCTCGCTGCTGGTGCGTACCCGCAGCTCGCAATCGGTCAAGAAGCTGCTGGACCTGCAGCCCGACACCGTGGGCGTCGTCCGCGACGGCACCGAGCGCGAGGTCGCCGTGGAGGACGTGGCCGTCGGCGAGCTGGCGCGGATCCGTCCCGGCGAGCGCGTGCCGGTCGACGGCCGCGTGGTCTCGGGCCGCTCGGCCGTGGACGAGTCGCTGGTCACCGGCGAGTCGATGCCCGCCGAGAAGCTCGAAGGCGACGAGGTCGTCGGCGGCTCGATCAACGGGACCGGCACGCTGCTGGTCGAGGTCACCCGCGTCGGCGAGGCGAGCTTCCTGCAGCAGGTCATCCGCCAGATCGAGGACGCCCGCGCGCTCAAGCCCGGCATCCTGCACCTGGTCGACCGCATCCTGAAGGTCTACGCGCCGGTCGTGCTCTCGACCGCGGCC
Organism: uncultured Actinomycetes bacterium; assembly: GCA_937907435.1. Taxonomy (GTDB): domain Bacteria; phylum Actinomycetota; class Thermoleophilia; order Solirubrobacterales; family 70-9; genus VAYN01. The sequence continues at coordinate 68,469 of CALCIA010000138.1, read as the reverse complement.
CTGGCCGCGCTGTTCTGGGGTGCGGGCGTCGCGCTCGTCGGCGGTGAGCCCAGCCTCCACCGGGCGGTGTTCGCCGGCCTCAGCGTGCTGGTGATGGGCTACCCATGCGCCGTCGGCATCGCCGCCCCGCTCGCCATCGTGCGCGGCGCCGGCGACGCCGCCGAACAGGGTATCCTCATGCGCACCGGCGAGGCGTTCCAGGCGTTCCGCTCGGTCGGGCACATCGCGCTGGACAAGACCGGGACCCTGAGCGAGGGGCAGTTCACCGTCCGCGAGCTGGAGGTGACCGGCGCTGACGAACGCGGGCTGCTTGGCGTCGCTGCCGCCGCCGAGTCCAACTCCGAGCACCCCATCGGTCAGGCCATCGTCACCGCTGCGTTCGAGCGCCGGCTGAGCTTTGGCAATCCCGAGGCGTTCGAGGCCTTCGCCGGCCACGGCGTGCGCGCGGCGCTGGACGGCGACGAGCTGCTCGTCGGCAAGCCCGCATTTCTCGCCGGCCGCGGCGTCGATCTCACCGCGCTCCAGCAGAGTCTGGCGGAGTTGGAGGCGGCCGGGCGGACCGTCGTCGCCGTCAGCCGCGCCGGCCGCCCGCTGGGACTCATCGCCCTCGGCGACGAGGTCCGCGCCGACGCCCGCACCGCCGTCGAGCAGATGCAGCGGCAGGGCATCGTCCCCGTCCTGGTGACCGGGGACAACCGTCGGGCCGCCGAGCGCGTCGCGGCCGAGGTCGGCATCGAGCGGGTCTACGCCGGGGTGTTGCCCGACGGCAAGGCGCAGATCATCCGCGACCTGCAGCGCCACGGCCGCGTGGCGATGGTCGGCGACGGCATCAACGACGCGCCCGCGCTGATGCAGGCCGACGTCGGGGTGGCGATGGGCGCGGGCACCGACATCGCGATCGAGTCCTCCGACATCATCATCGTCGGCAACCGGCTCGACGCCGTGCTCGTCGCGCGCGACATCAGCCGCCGCAGCTACCGGACCACCAAGCAAAACGTCGCGCTGGCGTTCGTGTTCAACGGCATCGGCGTGCCGCTGGCAGCGACCGGGGTGCTGTATCCAGTCTGGGCGATGCTCGCGATGGTCGCCAGCGTCAGCACCGTGTTCGCCAACTCGCTGCGCGGCAACTTCTCGCTGCTGTTCTCGACGATCGGCAGGGTTGGCCGCCGCCAGCCGCTCGGCGACGCCGACCCCGCCGCGCAGGCATGAGAATTCCTGTGTCATCCATGAAGGGCCCGTCACCGTCAAGGCCCCTCGAGTTCACGGTCCTCTCGGGCGCCGGTCCGCCGACTGCGTCCCGGCATGGAGGAGGCTCCAGTCATCCATCCGGCCGCGCTGGGCGGGCCAGAGTGTCGTGCGGTGCGCGGGGGCTCAATCAATACCGGCGGCCGTCCTGCTCAACTGCCTGCAGGAGACCAGACACAGGAACGAGCTCTGCCAGAAGCGGATCCGGGGCTCCCTGACCATCCTCGTCGACCTCCTCGCGGCGGTCCCCTCGGTTGTCTCCGGCCTCTGAGCCTTCTACTTCCTGATCCCCAAGCTGATCGTCAGGGATCAGCTCCATCATCCGCGGGTCCGCGGGAGGTTCGTAAACCGAGAGAGGTACGACCTTGCAGATGTTCACGCACTGGTCCCCCATCCCCCATCCGCTCGATGTTCTTCAGCACGTGCATGAGCGCCGAGATCAGGCGTAGGTCGGTGGCCACGGGCGTCTGGGTGGCAAGGAGATTGATCAGGGGGCCTGGTGAACCTCCAGGTAGCGACCGTCGATCCGGTCGTCGTCGGCGGCGACGAGTTCGGCCAACTCCACGTCGGTGTGCTCGATCACCTCGAGCGTGCGACCCAGGGTCATACGGGCGAGATCGAGGCCCCCCAGTGCGCTTTCCTCCAGTTCCGGGAGCTCCTCACGGTAGGTGCTGCGGGCCTCCGGGACCATCAGCCGAATTTGCCGCTCACGTACTGCTCGGTGCGCTCGTCGTCGGGGTTCATGAAGATCTTCTCGGTCTCCCCCACCTCCACCAACCCACCGTCAAGCATGAAGACGGTCGTGTCGGCGACGCGCGCGGCCTGTTGCATGTTGTGCGTGACGATCACGACCGTCACCCGCTCCTTCAACCTGCCGATCAGGTCCTCGACCTTCAAGGTCGCCATCGGGTCGAGGGCGCTACAGGGCTCGTCCATCAACAGCACCTCGGGGTCCACCGCGAGCGCCCGCGCGATGCAGAGCCGCTGCTGCTGACCGCCCGAGAGGCCGGCGCCCGGCCGGTCCAGTCGATCCTCCACCTCGTCCCAGAGGCCCGCGCCCTGCAGCGCCTCACGCACCTTCCCCTCGACCTCACCCCGCGAGGCGTTCGTGAATCCAGTCCGGCGGCGACGTTGTCGTAGATCGACATCGTCGGGAACGGGTTCGGCTTCTGGAAGACCATGCCCACCACCCGACGCACGGCCACGATGTCGACCTCGGGGGAGTAGAGATCGGCGGCGTCGATCAGGACTTCCCCCTCGGCACGCGCGCCGTCTACCTCCTCGTGCATCCGGTTGATGCAGCGGACCATGGTCGACTTCCCGCATCCCGACGGTCCGATGATGGCGGTGACGTCGCCGGACGCGGACGACAGGCTGACGTCCTTGACCGCGTGGTGGCTGCCGTAGTGGGCGTTGAGACTCCGTAAGTCGAGCTGCCGCCTTCGGGTGCCGGCCTCACGCGCCCTGGAGGCCGATGCCGACCCGGTGACGGGCGGCGTCGGCCGCGGCGCCAGGCTGCCGCCTGCCGCCTCCGCCTCGGGACGCTCGGTCGCATCGGTGGGCTGACGGTCCATTCAGGTGGCTCCCTTTGGCACGGCTTCTCCGTTGGATGACTTTCGCGAAGAGCGTCAGGAGGAGGATCATGGCGATCAGCGTTATCGCCGCCCCCCCACGCACGCTGCACGAGTTCGTCGTTGGGTTGCTTGAGATCCTGGAAGATCTGGGCGGGAAGGGAGTTCATCGGTTCGTTGAGGTTGAAGGTGGTGCCTTGACGATGGTCGAGGTGAAAAGGAGCGGCGCCGTCTCGCCGGCCGCGCAGGCGATCGAGAGCAGGGCGCCGGTGACGATGCCGGAGGCGGCGCTCGGCAGGACGACCCGCGACGACCTTCCAGCGGGGCGCCCCGAGCGCCAGCGCCGCTTCACGGAGGGTGTTGGGCACCAGCTGGAGCGCCACCTCGCTGGACCGCGTGACGATCGGCAGCATCAAGAGCGCCAGGGCCGCCGAACTCTTCCAGCCGGCGAAGGTTGAACCTCCGGTCCCCGCGAGGACCAGGGCGAGGTAGATGGAGAGGCCGAAGACGATCGAGGGAACCCCGGTCATGACATCGATGAAGAAGCGGACCGTCTGGGCGAGTCGACCACGGAGGCGAAGCCGACGATCTCGATCGTCCCGAGGATCGCGCTCTCTCGACGCCACCCTGGGTGCCGAAGAAGCTGCCGGTCGGATCGGTCGTGAAGAATTCGCCGCTGAGGGCCCCGATCCTTTCTTCAGGGTGTAGTAGAGGACGAGGACGAGAGGGACGATGGCGATGCCCGTCGCCATCCACATCAGCGCCCGCATGGCTCTATCGGTGCGTCGGCGCCTCGCGCTCGGCGCCCTTAACGGCCCGGACGAGAGCGAACCGGACTCCATCACACACCTCCCCCGGCGGTGATCGGGCGTCCACCTTGACGCTCGCTGCGCATCGCGGCCAGCCGCGCCAACGAGTTGACCACGAGGGTGAGCACGAAGAGGACGAGGCCGGCGGCGATCAGGGCAGATTTGTGGAGCGGGTTGGCGGCGCTTCGTTGAATTCGTTCGCGATCACGGCGGCCAGCGTGTAGCCCTGTCTGAAGACGCTATGACCGAGGGTGGGACTGTCCCCGATTACGATCACGATTCGCGATCGTCTCGCCGATCGCCCTGCCGGGACCGAGCGTCGACGCACCCACGATGCCGCGCCGTGCGTAGGGCAGCATCGAGGTCCCGATCATCTCGCAGCGGGTCAGCCCGAGTCCCAACGAGGCCTCCTTCAGGTCGGCCGGCACCGTCGCGAACACCTCACGGCTGATCGCGCAGACGATCGGGAGAAGCATGATTGCCAGGATGAGCCCGACGATGAAGTAGTTCGGCCCGGGCACACTATCGATGGCGACGAAGAGCAGGAAGTGGAAGGTGTCGGCGAGCCACTGCTCCGCCGGTTTCTGGGGCGGCAGGCGATGTCACTGGTCAGCCAGTCGAAGCGGGCCTTCGCCGATTGTCATCTCGCCCTCGCCCAGGACCTGGTCCGCCAGGACGACGTGATCGACGAACTCAACCGGGAGTGCTTCCACCTCGTCCTCGAGATCGGCGTAGATCCCGACACCCGTGAATGGGCGATGACGATGTTGCTCGCAGCGCGGGCCATCGAGCGGATCGGTGACAACGCGGTCGACATCGGCGAGCAGGTCGCCTTCGTCGTCACCGGTCTGTTCCGTGAGTTCGAGGACGCCTCGCACCCGGGCCGCCTCCTGCCGAGCATCGACTAGTCCGGCTTACGGGCACAGACGATCGCCGAGCCCGCCTTCTCGTGGACACGGTGGGTCTCCTGGATCTCGATCTCGACGAGCCCGGCGGCGGCGAGCGCCTCCTCGAACTCACGACGGGTGAGGGCGCCGGCGATGCAGCCGGTGAACTGCCGCATGTCGGCTTTGGTCGCCTCGTCCATGTCCTCGTCGGCGATCACGTCGGAGACGGCGAAGCGGCCGCCAGGCTTGAGGACGCGGGCGGCCTCGGCCAGTACCTTCGGCTTGTCGCCGGAGAGATTGATGACGCAGTTCGAGATCACGACGTCGACCGTCTCGGCGGGGAGGGGGATCGACTCGATCTGGCCGCGCAGCCACTCGACGTTCTCGACCCCGGCCTTCTCCTGGTTCTGGCGGGCGAGGGCGAGCATCTCGTCGGTCATGTCGAGACCGTAGGCCTTGCCGGTCGGGCCGACGCGGCGGGCGGAGAGCAGCACGTCGATGCCGCCGCCGGAGCCCAGGTCGAGGACCGTTTCGCCGGCGTTCAGTTCGGCGACCGCGGTCGGGTTGCCGCAGCCGAGCGAGGCCATCGTGGCGGTGTCGGGAAGCTCGGCCTGCTCGTCGCCGTAGAGGCCGGCGCCGAAGACCTTCGCCTCCTCCTCGCCGAGCACGGTCTCGGCCGCGCAGCAGGCCTCGCCCGCCTCGGCGCCCGAGCTGACGCTCGTGGCCGCGGCGGCGTAGCGCTCGCGGACCGCCTCCCGCACGTCATCGGCGGCGGCACCGCTGGACGCGGCCTTGTCGGTCGGCGCGCAACAGCTCGCCTCGGTCTCGGTGGTGGCGGTGTCGGTCAGCTCAGCCATTCGGAGAACTCCTTCAGTGCGTCGTTCTTCACGTAGTAGTACGCCCAGAGGCCCGGGCGCTCGGACCCGACGATGCCGGCGTCCTTCAGCTTTTTCAGATGGTGGGAGACGGTCGGCTGGGAGAGGTCGAAGAGCGGAACCAGCTCGCAGACGCAGACTTTCCCGGCGTGCTTCCGCAGCACGTCGACGAGCTGCAGGCGGACCGGATCCCCGAGTGCCTTGGCGATCCTCGCCATGCGCTCGGCCTGCTCGCGCTCGACATCGGGATAGACCACCGGCTCGCAGCAGGGTTCGCCCGGCGGTCTCTTGGTCTTCGGCTCCAACTCCAGATCGACACTCATCTATCTACATATATCTATTGAAATCGCTGTTGTCAATTCATACGATGGGTGCCGTTAGATTGGCAAGCACGAATCGAAAGGAAATCGGTCGTGATGCGGAAGCGGTCAGCAAGGTTGTTCTTCGTCTCGGTGGTCTCCCTCGCAGCGCTCTTCATGTCCAGCGTCTCCCTCGCCTCTGCGGCCGGCATCAGCGGTGCCGGATCGACCCTCGCCGGGGCGATCATGTCCAATTGGACGAACGGCTTCCTCATCAAGGAAGGGATAGCCGCCACCTACAGCCCGAGCGGGGTCGAAGCAGGACTGGCGAAGCTCGATTCGCGTTCGGTCGACTTTGCTGCCGCCGACGCCCCGCTCAGCGCCGAACAGGCCGCCGCCTGTGACGACTGCGCCCAGATCCCCTGGCTCCTGACCGGCCTCGACATCGGTTTCCGGATCCCGGGCGTGAAGGAGCTGAACCTCTCGGGTCCGGTGCTGGCCGGCATCTATGCGGGCAGGATCAAGAACTGGTCGGACCCCGAGATCGCCGAACTGAACCCGAAGGTGAAGCTGCCGAAGTTGAAGATCACCCCCGTCTTCTCGACCGAAGCGGGCGGGCAGAACTGGACCTTCACGAGCTATCTCGCCAAGGTCGGTTCCAAGAGGTCGGGCGGTCGGACCACCGTCGGCTTCCCGGTCGGCGTCGGCGCGGCGGGCGACGCTGGCGTGAGTGCCGCGATCTCCGCGACCAAGGGTGCGATCGGATACGTCACGGCCAACTACGCCCAAGCCCTCGACCTGAAGGTGGCATCCGTGGAAAATGCAGCAGGCAACTTCGAGCGCCCCGGAGTGGCGAGCTTCGAGGCTGCCGGCGCGAGTGTCAAGCAGGTCTCGACGAGCGGAATCATCGATGCCACCGACCCGCCGAGGACGGCGTCGAAGGCCTACCCGCTGGCGATGTTCAGCTACGCGATCGTTCCTCACGCCGCTCCACAGAAGGGATTCGTCGAGCAGTTCCTGAACTACGCGGTCGGCCCCGGCCAGAAGCTCGGCGAAGCCTTCCTCTTCGCGCCGATGCCGAAGGCCGTCAAAGGCGCCGCCCGCGGGATGATCGGCGCCCTCTGATGGACCACGTCGCGCTCGTCGCCCGACTGGCTTCACCACGCGCCGCCTTCGACCGTTGGCGCGCGTGGCGCATCACACGCCTGCTGCCGGGACTGATGGTCGAGCACTTCGAGCGGCCGCCGCTCGAAGTGCTCGACTGCGCCGACGCGGTGGTCGGCTATTACGAGGAGCGGGGCGGGAGGGCGCCCTCCCTCGGCCTGGCGCGCCGAAGGACGAGGGAATGTCTGCGCGCCGGCGTATGCGACGGATCGGGGCCGGCCCTCGGGCGACCGGAAGGGAACGTGAGGGTCTTCATCGGCACGCAGATCACAGGAACGCCACTGAGGCGGTACGGGAACCTGATACCTAGATTGGGGAGATGAAGATGAAGTACGTACTGTTCGTCTGCAGGCAGAATGCAGGCCGCTCCCAGATCGCCCAGGCGTTCTTCGAGCGCTACGCGCCGGCGGATCTGCGCGCCGAGTCGGCCGGGCAGGATCCGGCCGCACAGATCCACCCGGAGGTGATCGAGACCATGGCTCAGGTCGGGATCGACCTCTCCGGGCGGCGCCCGAAGAAGCTGACCGTCGAGATGCAGCTGCACGCCGACCGGACCGTGACGATGGGCTGCGGGGGCGCCTGTCCTTACGTGCCGGCGCCGATCGAGGACTGGGGCATCCCCGACCCGGCGGGTCGCCCGATGGATGAGGTACGGGAGATCCGGGACGAGATCGCAGGCCGTGTCGAGGACCTGATCTTCCAGCGGGCGGACGACATCCGCCATGACGACGCCGCCCGCAGGCGGAGGCTTGCGGCCCTCCTGCCGGGGTTGATCGAGGAGTTCGAGGAGCTGCGTGATCCGGAGGAGATACGTGCGTGCGCCGATGTCGTCCCCGCGTCCTACGAGGACGTGCCGATCCGGAGTCACGTCCTCGCCCTGGCCAGGCGACGGACGAGTGACTGCCTGCGTGGCGAAGGCTGTGAGGAGCTGGCAGCGGCCCGATGACGCGGTCCATGATCAGCGACCAGCAGGAGTCGGCAGCCCTCGGCGCGCCGGCGGGCACGGTCCCGACGGCGGTCGTGAGACAGCTCTCGACCCTCGACCGCTACCTGCCGCTCTGGATCGGGGTGGCGATGGGCGTCGGGCTCGGGCTCGGTGCCCTGATCCCGGGCCTTGAGAGCGCTCTCTCCTCGGTCGCGATCGGCGGGACCTCGTTGCCGATCGCGATCGGCCTGCTGCTGATGATGTACCCCGTCCTGGCCCGGGTGCGCTACGAGGAGCTCGGCCGCCTGCGCGCCGAGCGCGGCCTCTTCGTCTCCTCGCTGATCCTCAACTGGGTGATCGGGCCGCTGCTGATGTTCACGCTCGCCTGGCTGATGCTCCCCCACGAGCCCGAATACCGGACCGGTCTGATCGTCGTGGGCCTGGCGCGCTGCATCGCGATGGTCCTGATCTGGAGCGAGCTCGCCTGCGCCGACCGCGAGGCGACGGCGGTCCTGGTCGCGATCAACTCGATCTTCCAGATCGTCGCCTACTCCCTGCTCGGGTACTTCTATCTCTCGGTCCTGCCGGGCTGGCTCGGCCTCGACACCGAAGGATTCTCGGTCTCGATCTGGGAGGTCGCACGGACGGTCCTGATCTTCCTCGGCATCCCGCTCGCCGCCGGCTACGTGACCCGGGTGGTCGGCCTCCGTCGTCGCGGCCGTGAGTGGTACGAGCAGAGCTTCCTACCGCGGATCGGACCGATCACGCTGTACGGCCTCCTCTTCACGATCGTCCTCCTCTTCGCTCTGCAGGGCCACCAGATCACCGGCCACCCGCTCGACGTGGTGCGGATCGCGTTGCCACTGCTCGCCTACTTCGCGCTGATGTTCGCGATCGCATTCGCCTGGGGACGCGCGTCCGGCTACGGCTACCCGCGTACCGCGACGCTCGCCCTGACCGCCGCCTCCAACAACTTCGAGCTGGCGATCGCGGTCGCGATCGGCGTCTTCGGCGCGACTTCAGGCGAGGCACTCGCCGGGGTGGTCGGACCGCTGATCGAGGTCCCCGTCCTGGTCGGCCTCGTCTATGTGTCGCTCTGGACCCGCGGGCGCTGGTTCTCTGGGACCGCCGCCGGTCCGACGGCGGACCCCGAGGGGGCGACCGGCTGATGTCGAACGCGCTCTTCGTCTGCCTCCACAACGCCGGTCGCTCGCAGATGAGCCGAGCCCTCTTCGAACGGGCCGCCGAGGGGCGCCATGCGGCCGATGCCGCCGGCACGGAACCAGCGGCCGAGCTCCACCCGGCCGTGGTCGAGGCGATGGCCGAGATCGGCATCGACCTCTCGTCGCGGCGGCCACAGCTCCTCACCCAGGAGATGGCCGAGCGCGCCGACGTCGTCGTGACGATGGGCTGCGGCGACGATTGCCCCTACATCGCCGGCAAGCGCTACGTCGACTGGGACCTTCCGGACCCCAAGGCGATGCCGATCGAGGCGGTCCGGGAGATCCGGGACGACATCTCCGCCCGCGTCGACACCCTTCTCGCCGAACTGGACGGGGCTCGGCCGGGGGCCGGGGGATGAGCATCCCAAAAATCGACCGAATCGACTGTCAGGGGGGCGCCAGATGAATTGCCTGGAATGTGTACGGGGCGACAGGACCACGACGGCGGTCGCCGTCTGTGGGCGTTGTGGCGCCGGACTTTGCCGCGATCACCTCCATGAAGGCGGGGAGACGCTGACCGTGATGGCACCGATCGCCCGGCAGGTGCCGGTCGAACCCTTGGCACGGCGCCTGCGCTGCGCGGAGTGTGAGTCCGCCGAGAAGGCCCAGGCCACCGCCCGGGCGAGGGGAGGACGGCGATGAGCACCCGTGTCGGCATCAACGGCTTCGGTCGGATGGGCCGCCTGGCGTTGCGGGCGGCATGGGGTCGGCCCGAGTTCGACTTCGCCCTCGTCAACGAGATCGCCGGGGACGCGGCCACCGCCGCGCATCTGCTGGAGTTCGACTCGGTCCACGGTCGCTGGTCGACCGATGTCGAGGAGCGCGACGGGATGCTCTCGATCGCGGGCCAAGCGGTGGCCTATTCCGCCGGCCGGTCTCCTGGCGAGGTCGACTGGGGCGGAGCCGGGGTCGAGGTGGTCCTCGAGTGCTCCGGCAAGTTCCGGACGGTCGACTCGCTCGCCCCCTACTTCGAGCACGGCGTACGGAAGGTGATCGTCGCCGCCCCGGTGAAAGAGGCCGGCGCGCTTAACGTCGTCGTCGGGGTGAACGACGACCCGGCGGCGCTCGCCGCGCACGACATCCTGACCGCGGCTTCCTGCACGACCAACTGCCTGGCGCCGGTGGTCAAGGTGATCCACGGGGGAATCGGCATCCGACATGGTCTGATCACCACCCTCCACGACATGACCAACACCCAGGTCGTCGTCGACGCCCCGCACAAGGACCTTCGGCGGGCGCGGGCCTCGAGCCTCTCCCTGATCCCGACCACGACCGGCTCGGCGACCGCGATCGGGTTGATCTTCCCCGAGCTGCGGGGCAAGTTGAACGGCCTGGCGGTACGGGTGCCGATGCTGAACGCGTCGCTCACGGACTGCGTCTTCGAGGTGGCCCGGCCGACCGCGATCGAGGAGGTGAACGGTCTGCTGGAGGAGGCGGCGGGGGGGACGCTCGCGGGCATCCTCGGCTACGAGACGCGGCCACTGGTATCGGTCGACTACCGCGACGACCCGCGCTCCGGGATCATCGACGCGCCGTCGACGATGGTCGTCGGCGAGACCCAGGTCAAGGTACTGGCCTGGTACGACAACGAGTGGGGCTACGCGAACCGTCTGGTCGAGCTGGTCGGCATGGCGGTGGCCGGCGAGGTGGCCGCTGTCGCCGAGGAGATGTGAGGCCCGGGATGGCCGCGAGCGCGACCGCTGCCCCCGGCCGTAGGGGCGACCTGCGGAACTACGTGCTGGTCACGGGGGCCTATTGGGTGGAGACGCTGGCGGACGGCGCGACCCGGATGCTGGTCCTCTTCTACTTCTACGAACTCGGCTACTCGGCTTTCACGATCGCCTCGCTCTTCATCTTCTATGAGATCTTCGGGATCATCACGAACCTGGTCGGCGGTTGGCTGGCGGCCCGCTTCGGCCTCCGGACGACGCTCTACGCCGGTCTCGGCACGCAGGTGTTCGCTACCGCGATGGTGGGTCTGGCGCCGGAGGCCTGGCTGGTCGTCTCCTATGTGATGGTCTCGCAGGCGTTCTCCGGGATCGCCAAGGACCTGACCAAGATGAGCTCCAAGAGCGCGGTGAAGCTCGTCGTCCCGGAAGGCGACGAAGGCTCGCTGTATCGCTGGGTCGCGGTGCTCACCGGCTCGAAGAACGCGCTGAAGGGGGTCGGCTTCTTCCTCGGTGCCGCGATGTTGACGATCGCCGGATTCCAGACCTCGATGCTGATCCTCTCCGGCTCGGTCCTGACCACCCTGATCGCCGTCTCGTCGTTGATGCGTGGTCACCTCGGCCGGCCCGACGCGAAGGCGAAGTTCAAGCAGATGTTCTCGAACGACCGGGCCATCAACGTGCTCGCGGCGGCTCGGATCTTCCTCTTCGCCAGCCGCGACGTCTGGTTCGTCGTCGGATTGCCGGTCTATCTGGAGACCGTGCTCGGCTGGAGCTTCCTCGCCTCGGGTGGGTTCCTGGCGATCTGGGTGATCGGTTACGGGATCGTGCAGGCGGTGGTACCCCGCTTCGTCCGCCGACGTGGTGCCGCAGGGGGTGGCGAGCCGGAGGGGCGTACCGCGACCTGGCTCGCCTTCGTCCTCGCGTTCTTCCCGGCGGCAATCGCGATCGGCCTCACCCTCGGGGTCGATCCGACGGTGACGATCGTCGTCGGCCTGATCGCCTTCGGCGTCATCTTCGCCGCCAATTCCGCCGTCCACTCCTATCTCATCCTCGCCTACTCCGAGCACGACAAGGCGACGATGAACGTCGGCTTCTATTACATGGCGAACGCCGCGGGCCGGCTTGCCGGGACGGTCCTGTCGGGCCTGCTCTACGAGTGGGGCAGCCTGGAAGCGTGCCTCTGGGCGTCGGCTGCCTTCGTCGTCGCGGCGGCCCTCCTCTCACTGCTGCTGCCTCGGAGCTCGCCGAGCCCGGCGGGCCCGACATCGGGCAACGCCAAGGAACCGGTAGCCGGGGCGGCATGAGGTCCGCCGTGATCGCCGCTGAGCACCAGTGCGGTGCCAGAAGGAAGGCCTGCTGACATGCGCCTGGTCGCGGTCGGCGGCAGCGACGCCGGGATCAGCGCCGCGCTGCGGGCGCGCGAACTCGATCCCGACTGCGACCTCACCGTCGTCCTCGCCGACGCCTTCCCGAACTTCTCGATCTGCGGTATCCCCTACCACGTCTCCGGGGAGGTGCCGGACTGGCGGCACCTCGCCCATCGCACCCACGCCGATCTGGAGGCCACCGGGATGAACCTGCGGCTCGACACCCGGGTCGCGGCGATCGAGGCCGACGAGCACCGGATCGTGGTCGAGGGCGGCGGGACGATCGACTACGACGCGCTCATCGTGGGCACCGGCGCCGTGCCGGTGCGACCGCCGATCGAGGGAGTCGACCGGCTCGGCCCCGGCGACGGTGTCCACCTGCTGCATTCGATTGGCGACACCCTGGAGCTGATGAAGACGCTGGAACGGAACCCGATGCGCCGCGCCGTGATCGTCGGCGCCGGCTACATCGGGCTGGAGATGGCCGAGGGGCTGCGGCTGCGCGGCCTCGAGGTGACCCAGCTCGAGCAGCTGCCCGAGGTCCTGCCGACCGTCGACCCCGACCTCGGCACGCTGGTCCACGCCGAACTTGTCCACAACGGCGTGGACGTGCGCTGCGGGACGCGGGTCGAGGCGATCACCGGCGGAGAGGGAGACGAGGGTCGGCTCGCGGTCCGGGCGGTGAGTCCCAGCGGATCTTCGGAGATTTTCCCGGCCGACGTGGTGCTCGTCGTGGTCGGGGTGCGCCCCGATGCGGGTCTCGCCGAGGCCGCGGGCGCCGAGCTCGGCGCCAAGGGCGCGATCGCCGTGGACCGGCAGATGCGGACGAACCTCCCGGACGTATTCGCGGCCGGGGACTGTGCGGTGACCCATCACCGCCTCCTCGGCGAGACCTACCTGCCGCTCGGCACGACCGCCCACAAGCAGGGCCGGGTGGCGGGGGAGAACGCGCTCGGCGGCTCGCGCGAGTTCGCGGGGAGTCTGGGCACCCAGGTCGTGAAGGTCTTCGACCTGGTCGCCGCGCGGACCGGACTGCGCGACCACGAGGCGGAGGCGGCCGGGTTCGAGCCCGTGACGGTCGCGGCCCTGCCCGACGACCACAAGGCCTACTACCCCGGCTCGATGCCGATCGAGATGCGCGTCACCGGCGACCGACGCAGCGGTCGCCTGCTCGGGGTGCAACTCGTCGGTCACCGCGGCTCGGAGGTGGCGAAGCGGATCGACATCCCGGCGACGGCGATCTTCAACGAGATGGGCGCCGACGAGGTGTCGGACCTCGACCTCTCTTACACGCCACCGCTCGGCTCGCCATGGGAGGCGATCCAGATCGGGGCACAGGAGCTCGCCAGCGTCGTGACGGAGAACGGGTCGACCGCCGCAGCGTAGAGGCGCCGTCCTGGACGGACCGCCCGAACCCGGGCCAGGGGCGACCTCGGCCGCGCGGTCCGTATGGAAAGCCCTCATCGTCCGCTGCTCCCCCTCCCGATCCGCCGGGGCGTCCGGTCGAGGAGGTCGGAGCGAATCCACGGGAGGCGAGGACGGGCTGGATACAGGATGCTTAAAACCTGGCCGTTCCCATCTTCTTCGCAGGTTTTTCACAGGTTGGACACCCGGCCCGCCTCAGATCCCGAAAGCGTTCCGCTCACCGGATATCTATGCAGTCAAAGGAGCCCTAGAAGGTGGGAAAAGCACGCTTCAAGAGGGGCGGCAAGGCCGTGCCCGGATCAAAGTCAGGGAGTCCCAGGACCAGAAGAGGCAGCCGTCGGCTACTCCTGCTCTTCGCGATCGTCATGGCGGCAGCCGTAGCGGTGATCCCCGTCGTCTCCGCAGGTGCCGACAGCTCGCCCGGCGCGGGCGTCGACCAGACCGGACTCGCCGCGGGACAGGTCAAACACGTCTGGCTGATCATCCTCGAGAACAAGTCTTACGACGCGAGCTTCACCGGCCTGAATAAAAACACCTATCTCTGGCAGCAGTTGCCGAAACAGGGAGCGCTGCTGAAGAACTACTACGGCACCGGCCACTTCAGCCTCGACAACTACATCTCGATGGTGAGCGGACAGGCGACCCAGCCCGACACCCAGGCCGACTGCCCGTACTACGACAAATTCTCGGGGACGACGGACACCGCGGGTGGGTCGCTGAGTGCGAATCCCGACTACGGCCAGTTCGCCTCGGCGCAGGGCGCCAACGCGGCGGCCGGGTCCAACGGCTGCGTCTATCCGCAGAGCGTGCCGACGCTCTTCAACCAGCTCGACTCCGCAGGTGTGAGCTGGAAAGGCTACGCCCAGGATCTCGGCAACCCCGACGCCGAAGGCGGGACGCACGACGCAGGCACGCAGTACTGCGGCGCCCCCTACGCGACGCCGGGCGCGACCGGCAGCAAAGCCGACCCGAACCCGGGCAGCGCCAACGCCACCGACCAGTACGTGCCGAAGCATTTTCCGTTCCCGTGGTTCGAATCGGTGCTGAATTCCGGTGACTGCAACTCCCAGCACATCGCCAACCTGTTTGACCCGGCCAACGGCCTCTACCACGACCTGCAGAGCGCCGCGACGACCCCGGCCTTCAGCTGGATCTCGCCGAACAACTGCAGCGACGGGCATGACGCCGTGTGCCACGGCAACAACCTCTCGGGCGGCTTCGCCGATCCGACCACGCCGAACGCCCCGGTCAACTACACCGGCGGCCTCTACGCGGCCGACCTGTTCCTCGAACACGTGATCCCTGAGATCGAGGAATCGCCTGCGTTCAAGGAAGGTGGGCTCATCGACGTCACCTTCGACGAGGGGTTCCCGCCCTTCACCTACAGCGGCAACAGCTTCGCCAACTCAACCGAAGTGCCGGCGAGCGCGAAGACCTCGCTGGAAACCGATTCCGCCGCAGAGAACCTGTTCGGCGAAAACGTCAATTACGAGCCGACCGGCCCGAACACGCCGCTGGCCTACAGCCCGAGCGGACAGGAGCTCTACCCGGGACCCGGTTACAACTCCTACATCGACCGGCCCGCCAACTGCAAAGCGCAGACCGAACCGAAGCTGCCGGAAGGCACCTGCATCCTCGGCGGCGGCAACCCGATCGCGAAAGCGCGGACCGACGCCGCGGCCACCGCTCCGGCGGGCAGCACCACGATCGCCGACAACTCGGCGGTCGCCACCGATCCCGGTCGAGAAGTGACCGGCACGGGGATCCCGGCGGGCGCCTACGTCGGGCCGGTCGTAAACACGCCGGTGACGGCGACGAAACCGTCGCAGGAAGGCGGCTTCGCCGACACCGGGTCGTTCACCCTGGTCAACGCCAATCGCGAACCGATCGAAACGACCGGCGCGGTCAGCGGTGTCACGCTGGCGGCACGTACCGCGGAAACCGATCCGCTCTACGACTACGGCGACCCGACCACCGGCGGTGGCGACACCGGCAGCGTCCTGATCAGCCCCTACATCACCCCGGGCACGGTCAGCACGCGGTACTACAACCACTACAGCTGGCTGCGCACGATGGAGGACCTGTTCAACGTCGGTGGCGCCTCGCCGGGCCTCGACGGGCAGGGCCACCTCGGCTACGCCGCGCAGCCTGGCCTGGCTCCGTTCGGGGCCGACGTGTTCGACGCCCCGGGCGGCCCCGGGACCGGGACGACGCCGCCGCCCTCGGGTGGTGGCAACCCGCCGTCGGGCGGTGGCAACCCGCCGACGAACCCAGGTCCCCCGAAACCGGTCCACAAGAAGAAGCACCACAAGCGCAAGCACCACAAGAAACGCCACCACCACCAGCGCAAGCACCACAAGAAGCGCCACCACAGAGCTCACCGCCACTCCCGGCACGCGGCGTAGGCGGGAATGAGTTCAATCACCCAGTCGATGCCGAGGAGACCGCAGCAGCGTCTCCTCCGCATCGCGGCGGCGGCCATCCTGGCCGCCGCCGCGGTCGTCTCAGGCGTCCAGCTGCTCACCTCCGGGGGCTCGGCGGCGCCGGCGCATCACGAACTGCGATACGGCGGCATCCCCAAATGGTTGCCGAAGACCGAAAAGACGGAGGAACGGATCGTCACCGCCTCCGCGGCGAAGCCCACCCTGGCGATCCAGGGGAACACCGTCGCGGTCGAGCTCGCCCACGGCAAGGTGCTGGCGACGACGGTCGGCCCGGAAGTTCCGGAGGAGGGCGAATTTCCCGTTCCGGCGACGAGTCCGGCCTCCTTCGTCGTGACCCTCGCCGAGGCCCACGGGGCGGTGCCGATAGACCCGCGTGACTTCACCGTCACCGACGAGGAGGGGGACATCCATCACCCCAAGATCACCGGCCTCCACGGCGGTCCGCCGCCGACCGAGGTACCGGCCGGCAAGACTGTCTCGATGAAGGTCCGAGGCGTCTTCCCGACCGGTGACGGCACCCTGAACTGGGCGCCGGGGTCAAGGAAGACCGTGGTCGCCTGGGACTTCGACATCGAGATCGACTGATCGACCCGTGGTTCTCCGAAAGATAACGTCGCCCGCGCCGATCCGATTACGGTCGCCCCAAGCGCGGTTCACGCAAGACCACGCTCCTTAGATTGGCGACACCTCGGTGTCGCAGGCTGGCGGCCTCGCTTTGCCCTGAGACCAAGGCGAGGCCGCCAAGTGGCTCAACGCCGCTGACATGAAGCACACCATAAGCAACCTTCCCGGGCGTCTACATAAGAGCCCTTATCGGGCGTCAACATAAGACACTTACCCGACGTCGACCTGACGCCCTGGTGACGGCGAGCGAAATCGATCGGTTTGATCGACGACCGGCATTTTGCGAACATATGTTCGTGTCCATGGAGGAAGACAAGCTCGCCATCCTCGACGCCGCCATCGCCTGCCGACCGGTGGCGCTGCGGGTCGACGCGGAGGACGGCGATGTCGTCGAATGGCTGGCGAGGGCCGGACTGCTCGTCAATGCCGGGGACGGAACGGTCACTCTTACCCGCGCCGTGGTCCACTACGACGAACTGGTCAGAAGATGAGCGGGATGCGCTGCGCCGGGTGCGGTCATATCCGCCAATACTTCCGGCCTGTGGTGGTCGTGCGCGACGGTCTGGCCATAGTGGCAACCGAAGGAACCCCGCCGCGCGACGAGGTCGGCGTCCGGCGCTTCCACGAGCGCTGCTACGAGGCCGCCCGGAAAGCGGACCCGTCTCTGCCCGGCATCGCTAGCTGAGGCGGCTGTCGTCTAAGGGCAACGATGATGAGTAGGAGCGGCTGTTCTACTGAGTCCTGAACTCAGGATTTCTCAATCGTTTTTCCTCCGACAGAGCGGTTTGCGATCTCCCATATGTGGGAAATCGTTGAATGGTTAGGCGGCATGGGAGGCCGCTCTTTATAGGGAGTAGGAAGTTGCGAAGACTGGGGTTGTTGACGAGGGGGGCCACTTTCGGGCCTCGCCGCTCTCTAAGGGTGATGGCCTCTCCCATTCACGCGCCGGACCTGCGTCAGCCCGCACTTCTCCTCGAGGAATTCGGGCCGGGCCGCCGGCGTGGGCAGATGCTTCGGCGGCAACTCGCGGAGCGCTTTCCGGGGCGTCCTGCAGACGAGGTCGAGGATGCGGTGCAGACGGCTTGTCAGAAATTCCTCGGCAACGCGGACGCCGCCGGATTTACCGAGCCGGCTCGTGCCTACTCCTGGCTGCGGACGGCCGCCTACCGGGAGATGGTGCACGAGCTCGAAGGCCAGACGAGGACGATCGCGGCGGATCCGACCGGCTCTCTGCTCGAAGGCGAGGCATCCGGCCAACCCGGCCCGGTCGCCGAGTTGATAGAGATCGAGGAGAAGGCCGAGCTCGAAATCCTCGTCGAGGAGGTGTCGTCGAAGCTCTCGGATTCGCGGCGGCGAGTCTTCGCGCTCTGGGCCGCAGGGCGGAACCGGCCGGAGATCGCGGAACAGCTCGGGCTCAGTGACCGCGCCGTGAAGAAGGCCCTCGAGGAGGTGATGCGGAGCGCCCGCGAGGTCCTGACCCGCCGGACCGGCGGAGGTTGCGTCGAGGGCGAGTCGCTGGTGTTGCGACTGACCTGTGGGCTTGCCGCGGCCGGGGAGGAGGTCCGGGCCCGTCTTCATCTCCAGCACTGCGGTCGCTGCTCGGCCTTCTCCGAGGAGCTCGCCGCATGGAAGGACAGGGTGCCGGCGGTGCTTCCTCCGGTGGCGATCGAAGTCGCACGCCCGGGTCTACTGGGGCGGGCGGTGGGCCGGGTAGGCGAAGCCGTCGGCTCGGCGAAGCGCCATGTCCTCGACGGTGGCTCCCACATAAAACAGCAGGCGGCGATTGCGACGTATGGGCGTGCTCCTGATCCGACCCCCCTCACCGGGGCCAGGCCCGGCACGGTGGTCGCGATCGTCGCCGGCTGTCTCGCGATCGGCGGCGGCGCGGCAACCATCTGCGCGCAGCCGGGCGTCGATCCTCTCGGTGCCGCCAAGGATCTGATCGCCGGCACCTCCGAAGAACCAGCCGAGGAACGGGCTCCGCCCAAGTCGGAAGAACCAGCGCCGCCGCCGGCCCAGGAAGAACCGTCCGAAGAACCGGCGGTGACGCCGGTCTACGCACCCGCCGAAGAATCCAGAGCACCCGAGGAATCGACTTCCAGTCCTGGGCCCTCGGAAGCCCAGGGCAAAGAAGAACCCTCCCCGAAGGAAGAAAAAGCCCCCTCGGTCGAACACGCGTTGAGCGAACCCGAAGAAGTTGTGGTCGAAGAAACCACCCCTCCGCCGCCCGAACAGAGCTTCGAACCCGCCTCGCCCGAATACCCGGCGGTCGAATCCTCACCCTCGACCTCGTCCTCCTCGGCGAGCACGTCCTCGTCGCCGTCCACTTCCTCTTCTGGATCGGAATCTTCGTCCTCGAAGGCGGAACCGACCGCAGTGCCCAAGAACGAAGCAACGCAATTTGGAGGTCCCTGAAGATGCAGCTCCTCATCGCCCGTGCCCCCGCACAGCGGATCGTCTTGCCGCTCGCTCTCGTCCTGATCGCGCTCATCGTCGGCGCGACCTCCTCGATTTCGCCCACCCCGGCGATGGCGGGAGAATTCACCATCTCTTCCTGCCAGGCGAACGGCGAATACTCCTCGGGCGCGTTCGAAAACTTCGCCACGAGAGGGATGAAGTGGAGGCGTGCCTGCAACCCGCTCGGACCAGGCCTTCGCGGGTTGGTCACCGCCAACGTCTCCCGGGAAGGCCACGTCGCGAAGGGCTCGCAGTCGGCCTTCGTGCTCGAAGCCCCGCCGGAAACCACCTTCTCGAACCTCAAATGGTCCGGCGAGGCTCATCGGCGTGACTGCCGATATGCGTTGCAGCTCTACGCGATCCGGCCCGACGGTAGCTCGGACCCGATCCGCAATGTCATGGCAAACCAGAAATGCCCGAAGAGTGCGAAGGCGGCGCAGGGTGCGAGCTGGCCGCGTCCGACCCTCTACGAACTCGGCGGGGCGACGAAGCTGGTCCAGCGCGTGGTGTGCATGGGCGCCCCGAACATCGAATATTGCTCCGGCAAGGGCCAGAACTACCTTGAGACCTTCACCTCCGAAGCGACCGTGGTCGACGAAACCGCGCCCTCCGTCTCGGTGACCGGCGGAGGCGGATTCCTCGCCGGCGAATGGACGGCCGGCACCCAGGACGTCGGCTACGAAGCCTCCGACAACACCGGCATCAAGAGCGTCCAGGGGTCGGTGAGCGGGGTTGCTACCGAGACGGACGAAAACACCTGCGACTACACCCAACGCATCCCCTGTCCGAGCGGTTCGGGCTCCATCAACGTCGACACCACCAAGCTCGGAGAAGGCACCGAGCAGCTCCAGTTGAAGGCGACCGACGCCGCCGGCAACCAGGCCGAATCCAGCCCGGTGACGGTGCGGATCGACAACACTCCTCCCGGCGCGGTCCCGGTCGCCGTCGAAGGCGGCGAAGCCTGGCGGAACCATGACGCCTTCGCCGTCGCCTGGGCGAACCCGGACGAAGGCGATCGCGCCCCGATCGTCGCCGCGCACTGGCGGATCTGCCGGGCGGGGACCCAGGAATGCCAGACGGGCACCGCCAACGGGCCTTCGGTGGCGGCGATCGGCGGGCTCGCGGTCCCCGGTCCCGGCGAATGGGAAGTGCAGATGTGGCGGCAGGACGCGGCCGGGAACACCCAGCCGCAGAACGCCTCGGTCCCGGCCCGCCTGCGGTTCGATCCCGAACCGCCCGAAGTGGGGTTCGAGCCGATTGCCGCCCAGGATCCGACCCGGATATCGGTCCACCTCGCCGACAAACTCTCCGGCATCGAAGGGGGCGAAATGGAGATGAGCCGGGTCGGATCAGGGGTCTGGCAGCCTTTGACGAGCACGCTGGAAGGCGGCGAACTCGTCACCCGGATCGACGATGCGGGCCTGCCCGCCGGCGAATACCAGCTGCGGGCCACCGCCACCGACCGGGCCGGTAATCAGGCAAGCTCGGAAAGCCGGGTCGACGGCCAGCCGATGAAGATCAACCTGCCGCTCCGGGTGCCCACGACGGTCGACGCCGGCGTCCTCGCGCATCATCTCGTGACCAAGGTCGTCCACCGGCACGGTAAGCGCCGCGTCAAGAAACACGAAGTGAGCGAAACCGGGTCACAGGCGACCGTCGAATTCGGCTCGAAGGCGGAATTCTCCGGCCATCTCCTC
The DNA here is from genome assembly GCA_937907435.1 of uncultured Actinomycetes bacterium. Lineage (GTDB taxonomy): Bacteria > Actinomycetota > Thermoleophilia > Solirubrobacterales > 70-9 > VAYN01. The sequence goes on along the minus strand of CALCIA010000138.1, from coordinate 47,787 downwards.
GACAAGTCCGGCAACCCGATGGCGGGCGCCGAGATCGCCGTGTGGCAGTCGATTCCCGAAGAGCAGGGCGAAAGCCAGGTGGCGACCCTCACCACCGGGTCCGACGGCGGCTTCGCCTACGAAGTCACGCCCGAATCCTCGCGGCACCTGCGCTTCGTCTACTCGGGGACGCCGACCAGCCTCCCCGCTGAAGGCAGTGCCGAAGTGCTCGTCCACGCGGCCAGCACGGTCAAGGTCGCGCCGAAGCACGTCCTTAACGGCGGGTCGGTCACCTTCAGCGGCGAAGTCGAGGGAAGGCCGCTGCCCGCAGCGGGGAAGCTCGTCGAGTTGCAGGTCCGTCTCACCCACGAATGGTCGACCTTCCGCACGATCCGCACCGACCCTGAAGGACACTGGAGCATCGAATATCCGTTCAAACGGACCTGCGGCAAGGAGGAATACAAGTTCCGGGCGCGCCTCCCCGGGGAGGGAGGGTTCCCGCTCGAGCCCGGGCAGAGCCACGTCATCGACGTCACCGTGAGGGGTAGACCATGCCCGACGGCCTGAAACCAAGCAGAAGAAGGAGATCGCCAGTGAAAGATCGACTACGCCCGCACCTCTCCTACGCGAACGTGATGGCGACGATCGCGGTGTTCGTCGCCATCGGCGGCACCTCCTATGCCGCGACGAAGCTGACGGGGAAGGATCTGCGGGCCCATTCGCTGACCGCGCGGAACTTTCACAAGAACTCGGTGACGGGCTCCGCGGTCCGAGAGGGCACTCTGTCAAAGGTTCCCCACGCCACCGATGCTGATCGTCTCGATGGCGCGACCGCAGAAGCCTTCCTGGTGCGTTGCCCTGAAGGCACGCTCGCAGTGGCGGACACCTGCATCGAAACCCAAGCGCACGGTCCTGCCTACTTCAGTGCTGCGCGCCAGGAATGCGCTGCTACCGAAGCCCAGCCAAGTGGCCTCGGCAGACGGCTTCCGACCTATATCGAGCTGACGGCCGCATTGACGCACCCTGAAATTGGTCTTTCCGCGGGAGGAGAGCTGACGAGCCAGGTCTATCCATCGGCGTCGTCACCCGGTCACGTTGAAGCGCTTTTGGTGACCGACTCCACCGGCGCCGTCGCACTGACGCCGGACAACGCCGCCGATCCCCACTCCTACCGCTGTGTCGTAGATCCGAGGAACTGAAATAGAGAAGGAGTCCGAGATGCGAAAACCGAACCTCGCGCCCGGTGGCCGCCGCAGGCCGATTGTCCGGGCGACCGCCGCGCTCCTGGGGGCCCTGCTCGTCTTCGGCAGCCTTGCGCCGCCGCTCGCGCTCGCCAAGCACGAACACGACACCGAAGGTGAAGGGACCTCGGCGCCGGGGGCCCTGCCGGGGCTCGAAATCGGCATCGGCAACCAACCCGCCGGAGAAGAAACCTCGTTATCGGAAGAAGCCGTCGGCCCGGAAGAATCCGAAGTCGAAGAAGAAATACCGGCGCCAGAAGTCGAAGAAGCCGAACCGCCGGTCGGCGTCGAAGGGACCCCGCCGACCCCCGCCGTCGAACCACCTCCGCCCTCGCCGGAACCGGAAGCCGTGGTCCCGGTGGAAGAAGCACAGGCCCCGGTGACGGAACCGGCGCCACCCCCGCCGGCGGAAGCGCCGAGCTACGGTCCGGAAGCCTCGCCGCCGACGTACGAAACGGCGCCGAGCACTCCGAGCGTCACCGGGGAAACGGTGGTCCGAAACGAAGCGATATCGGGGCCCACTCCTCCGGCACCGGCGCAGGCGAAGGAGGGCAAACACACCCACACCGCGGACTCGCACGGGGTGGTGGCCGAACCGGAACCGGCGCCCGAAGTCCCGGTCGCCCCGGAACCGGCGCCGTCCTCGCCGGCGCTCCTCCCGGCGGCGCCCGTCGACCGCGCGGGCAGCATCGCCGGCAAGAAGAGCCACCTCGTCGCGGCGGGCGAGTGCCTTTGGACGATCGCGGAGTCCTACCTGCCCCCGGGTGCCTCGAACACCGAGATCGCGGCGGAGGTCCACCGGCTCTGGCGGCTCAACGCCGGGCGTATCGGCACCGGCGACCCCGACGCGCTTCCGATCGGGGTGAAGCTCCGCCTCGGCTAGCGCTCGGCAGGGTAGGGTCGAGCTACCGCGTGGGACCCGGCCGGGTCCCACGCGGTTTTTTTGGTTCATATCCTGAGTTTTCAGGTCAGTTGCGTCCAGTCTCTGCCGCGAGACCGAGGGGGCCAGTTTCGGCTTCCGCTGCTCTGTCTGTACAGAAAGCCGATGACGTCGATCACCGCAGAGAATCAGCCATCGCCGAACCGGCAGGACTCCGACGACGCGACCATGATCGAGAACGTCGACGACCTCGCCGAGATGCTGCGGGTCCTGGCCGACCCCACCCGTATCCGCCTGATCGATGCGCTCGAGCGAAACGGCCGCTCGACGGTCAGCGCCCTCACCTCCTTGCTGCCCGTGAGCCAGCAGAGTGTCTCCCACCAGTTAGCGATCCTCCGGGCCGCGGGGATCGTCAGCCGCCGGCGCGAAGGCGTCTGGGTCCAGTACGAGCTTCGGGACTGGACGGGTCCCTGGCTGCTTCATCAACTGGCCGACGGGCTCCAGGGATGAACCAGGCTCTGCGGCCGGGCCCGTCGATCCGCCTAAGCCGGAACGAGGGCGGACCGCTCCGTTGCGCGCACCAGCACGCCGATCCTCCAGGCCGCCATGAAGTCGACCATCTCGGTCCCGGGCGGCAGCCCGTCCGGGCCGCCGAGGCCCTGCAGCGCGGCGACTTCGACCTGAATCTGGCAGAACCGGGCCATGACGAAGTCCCGCACCGCCCAAAGCGGAGCGTCGATAGCGTCGACGCAGAAGCCGGGCGGCTCATGCTCGCGGGTCCGATCACAGCCGTGGACCGCGATCCAAGAGGCCATCTCCTCGAAGGTGTGGGTCTTGACACCGGCCACCTCACTGCCCGTCGCCAGGACGTTGCGGATCCAATCGGAGCCGACTTCGGTCCACTTCCAGCCTTCCTCGACCTCACGGCCGAGGTAGCCGAAGAAGGCGAGGTACTCGAGCAGCTCGGTGACCTCGTCGTCGACGACTTCGTCGAATCGCTCTGCGGCGGCGTATCTGATCGTCTCCTGCGATCGGCCCGGCGGCTGGTGGGCCTGGGCCCGCTCCAAGACCTTGCCGAGGACGAGCGTCGCGAGGCGGAACCATTTCTCGGAACGCTCGCGACGGACGCGGGAACCGTGACCGATGATCCGACCGCTTTCGAGTTGGGCGAGCGTCGGCTCGGTTCGTAGGCTCATCCCGGGCGACAGTAGCAACCACACCCATACGCTTCCAGTCCTCTTCAACACTTTCTATGGTGTTGTTGTTGAAGCGTGACTTGTGCTGTGACGTTAGGGCATAAGGTGTGACTTGACGCGAGCAGAAAGCCCTCACAGCCGCTACCCAGTCCGCGGCTGTTCTCTTACCAGGCTTTCAAGACACAAACGGTGATGAGTACGTTTGTGACCACTTTCTGACCCCACGCCTCTGTTCCCCCGACAGCCGCCGAGAAGGCGGACACGGAGGACCACGGAGGTGTGGGTCAGGTGTCATTTAGAAGTTTTTCACGAGAGGCCGGAAAGGAGGTTGAGTCCCGACGGCCGCTGGGCGCTGCGCTGCGCCCGGTCGGCCGGGTCGCCCTCTGGGCGGTCCTGGCGATCCTGCTGATCCGCGGCGGGGCGGCGATCCTCGAATCGCCGGAACGCAGCCCCGCGGCGCTCTCCCCGGCCGGTACGGCGGGCCCCGGGCAGGCTGCCGAGGCGCTCGCCGTCGGCTACGCGCGGGCCTACCTCGAATCGCCCGACCCGAGCGATCTTCGGGCCTACCTCGCCGACGGCGCCCACCTCGGCGCCGGGCACCGGCCGGCGGCCGCCGGCGGTGTGGCCCAGGCGGAGGTGGTGAAGAGCACCAAGGTCGGCGCGAGCCGCTGGGTCCTCACCGTCTCCTGCGATCTCCGCGACGCGCGCACCCTCGATCTGGCCGTCCCGATCGTCCGTCAGGAGGCGGGTGAGGTGGCGGCCCTGGGCGCGCCCTCCATCGTCGCGGTGCCGGCACCGGCCGGGGCCGACCCTGAGCGGCCCCGGCCGATCGCCGGAGCCGGAGCCGGCGCCATCGGCGAACTGGTCGCGAAGTTCATCCCGGCCTACGTCTCGGCCGGGAGGGCATCGGACCTCGCCTACCTCGTCGCACCGGGGTCGACGGTCGTGCCGCTCGGCGGCGGCCTGGAAGTGGCCTCGGTCGGGCATGCCTCCCAGCTCGACGGCTCCGAAGGTCCCGACCGCGATCTGGCGGTCGCCGCCCGGCTCCGCGACCCGGAGACCGGCGCGGTCTACCCGCTGACCTACCGCCTGCGGGCGGTCCAGCGGGCCGGGCGCTGGTATGTCGCCGGCATCGAGGGGGCGGTCGCATGAAGCGCCTCGCGCGAATGGCCCTCACCACGGTGATCGTCCTCGTGGCCACGCTCTTGATCCCCGGAGCGGCGTTCGCCGCCGGCGGCAACTCGGTCGGCTCGAACCTCGCGGGCCTGCTGCGGGAATACGCCGGCGAACTCTACACGGGCATCGTCGCGATCTTCGCACTGTTCTTCCTCGTCAACCGGCGCTTCACCGAGTTGATGATGTTCTTCGTCGCGGCGATCGTCGTCGGCTGGTTCGTCTTCGCGCCCGGCCAGGTGGCCGACGCGGCCAAAGCCATCGCCCATCAGGTGCTGCCGTGAGACTTCCTGTGTCAACCCCCCGTGGGTCGAAGCCTCCTCAGATTGCCGTGAAGTGCCGGGTCATAGGGCACCCGGTCCTGCCAACAGCGCCAGAGGACGCGCAACCAGGCCCGGCCCAGGATGCGGATCGCATGCGGGTGGTCGAGCCCGCGGGAGCGGGCGCGGGCATAGACCTCTCGCGCCCACGGATGGTGGTGGCGTGTGGAATCGGCGAGGCAGGAGACCGCGTCCCTCAATCGTTTGTCGCAGGCCCAGCGGAAGGCCGCGACCTTGCGCTTCCCCGACTCCCTGGCGACCGGGCTCATGCCGGCGTCGGCGGCGAGCGCCTCGCTCGTCGGGTAGCGGGAGCGGTCGTCGCCGATCTCGGCGACCAGCCGCGCCGCGGTGATCGTCGACTTCGGGTCCTTGAAGAGCGGCAGGAAGACCCGGCCGTCGGGATGGGCGCGGACCGCGCCGGCGATCTGCGAGGCCAGCTCGGCGATCTGGTCGACGATCGGCCGAAGGGCGGCGACCAGGCCGAGCACCGCGCCTCTGCGCGCCTCGGTCTCGAGCGCACCGGCGCGACCCTCCGGCGCGGAGCGCAGCCGGGCGAGCAACTCGCCCGCGGGGCGACGCCCGGAGTAGCGGTGGCGGGAGAGGAAGCCTTCCAGGCGCCGCTCGCCGAGACCACGGGCGTCGGCAGGCGAGGGGTAGCGCTCCAGGAAGGCGAGCGCGATCGCCGAGTCGACGGTGGCGAAGACCCGCGCCGCACCGGGCCAGAAGGCGTCCAGTTGCGCCCGCAGCTCGTTGGCGAGCCTCACCCGGGCACCGACCAGGTCCTCGCGGGCGCGGGTCAGCGCCCGCAGCGCCCGGGTCTCGTCGGAGTCCGGTCGGAGTTCCCGCAGCCGGTGGGAATCGGTCCTCGCGAGCTCGGCGAGGACGAAGGCGTCGAAGCCGTCGGACTTGCCACCGGCCGCCTCATAGCGGGGTCGGGTCGCCTTCAGGGCGTTCGGGTGCACCGGCAGGACGGTGAGGCCCGCATCCGTCAGGCGGTCGACGAGGAGGCCGTCGGGGCGCTCGATCGCGCAACGCTCGACGCCGAGCTCCTGCATCCGTGCCACGAGGCTCCGCAGCCCCGCCTCGTCGTGGGAGAAGAGCCCCTCGGCGAGCCTCTTCCCCTCGGCGTCGACCACGCAGAGCGCATGCAGCTCGCTCGCCCAGTCGATCCCCGCCGCCGTTCCCTCCATCAGATCCCTCCTCGTTCGGCTTCGCCTTGCGCCGGCCGGGAGGTACCGTTGCGGGTGCTCATAGTGCGGCGCTCGGGTGCGCCACTTCCTGTGGCCGCTTCGGGTGCCTCCGACCGCCGGGAGGCGCTGGTCTCACGCGGGCCTTCTGCGAGGCAAGCGACGAGGGCGCTCTCCCGACGGCGGTCGGCTTCTCTATGCGTTCCCCGGGGATGTTCGACGACCTCGCTTCGCTCGGCCTCTCAATCTCTGGAGAACAATGGGGAGGTTGTCCTATGAGCGAAGGCCGCACCATCGGGGTCCGCTCCTACCAGCGGATCTTCTCTCCCGACCGACGCATCCATCAGGTGGAGGGCCGGCCGCTGCCGGTCCCCGGCGGGGTGCCGCTGCGGTGGCTGGGCTGGATGCTCGGCACCGTCGTGGCGATCCTCGCCGTCGGCTCGGGCTCCCTCTTCGTCCCTGCGGCCGCGGCGGTGGCGGCCGGAGCAGGCGGCCTCGCTATCGCAGACAGGACCGCCGGGCTCCTCGCCGCCACCGCGGCAGCCGCAGGGACGTTGATCCTCGGGGTCTTCCTGGGGGCACTCGACTGGCCCTTCAGGCTGGTCGTCGCGCCGATGGCGGTGGCGACCCTCGCCACCCAGGCGACCCCGGACGGCCGCCGGCCGGAGCGCTTCGCCCGCTCCTGGGCGGCGCTCCGGCTGGCGCCCCTGCGGCGCTCGCTCGGGCGCGGCCTGCCGGCCCCGGGCGCGCGCCGGAGCAGCGGCGCGCGGATCTGGATCGCCCCGGACGCGAAGGGTCTGCGCCTGCGGCACGCGCGCCTCACCGGCCCCGGCTCGGTCGGCTTCGTCGAGCCGGTGGTCGTCAAGCGTCGCCTCCTCGGCGGCGGGCTGGTCGTCCGCGAACCGGGCCTCCTCAGCCGACGCTCGCGCCTCCGCCACCGGGTCGTCCTCCGGGCCGGGCAGACCCTGGAGGTCCGCCCGTGATCCGCTTCCCGCTGCGCTACGCGCGGGCGAACGTCCTGATCGGGCCCGGGGGCGAGGCCGCCGCGCTCTACCGGATCGAGACGCGGTCCTACCCGTTCCTCTCGATCGCCGACAAGTGGGGCCTCCTCCACCGGCTCGAGCGGTTGATCGCCGTGGTCGGCGCGGACCTCTCGATCTATCGGGTGGCGCGGCCCTACCCCGCCGAGACCTACGCGGCCGAGCTGACCTGGCTCGCCGACCGCGACCACGCCGACCGCGACCGCTGGCGCCGGCATCTGGAGGCCCAGCAGGAGCAGCTCGCCTCGCTCGACTCCCACGTTCCCGAGGTCTACGTCGCGATCTCACTCACTGAGGGCCGCCGCGCCGGGGGAGCCCTCCGCTCGATAGGGCGGGTGCGGCGACGGCTCGAGGACCTCGCCGGGGTCGGTACGCCGAGTCCCATCTCCGGCGCCGAGCTCCGCGCACTCGCCGAGGCCGAGCGCCGCGCCTTCGGTCGTGCCGCCTCGGTGGCCGAGGTGCGGCGGGCCGGAACCGACGATCTCCAGTGGCTCCTTCGTCGCGCCGTCGTCCGGGGACTGGGGGAGCCGGGGCTCGAACGGCACTGGGAGCCCGACGCGCTGATCCTCGGGGGCGAGGACGAGGAGGTCCTCTACGAGCCTCTCGAATCCGACCTCTGGGAGCCGGTCAACGCGCCCATGCGCGAGGAGCCCCGCCGGGCGCCGTCGCTGGTCGTCGAGACGGAGAGGGGCGACTCCCACCAGGCCTTCCTCTGTCTCGGCTCGCTCGCCGAGGAGGCCGAATTCCCCGGCGCGGCCGAGATCCTCTTCGCGCCGCTCGAAGGGGCGGGGCCGGTCGACGCGGTGCTCCATGCCGATCTGGTCGGGAACCGCGAGGCGCTCGCCCAGGTGCGCCGCCGGGTCCTCGATGTCGAGCACTCTTATAGAGAGCAGCTCGCCGGATCGCCGACCGGACCGGGCGCGCTCGCCGAGGAGGACCGGGAGCTGGCCCGCGATTACGAGGCGATCCTCTCCTCGGTCGCGCGCCCGCCGATGCTGCGGGCCTCGATCTCGCTGGCGGTCGGCGCCGCCGACCCCGACACCCTGGAGGCGCGGATCACGACCCTCCGCGAGCGCTACGGCGAGGTGGTCCTCCACCGGCCGCGTGGCCTCCAGCACGCGCTCTTCCTCGATCACCTACCGCGGCCCGACGGCGGCGCGGTCGGCGACTACCGCCGCCAGATGACCACCGAGCAGGTGGCGGCGAGCGTTCCGGTCGCGACCGCCGCGGTCGGCTCGCCGGAGGGGATCTATCTCGGCTACGACCCGGTCGCCGGGCGGCCGGTGCGGTTCGACCCGACCGAGGCCCCTCGCGACTCGCGTCCCTCGGCGGTCCTCTTCTCCGGCACGCCCGGCTCGGGGAAGACCATCGCCGCCCAGGTGATCGCCCACGCCGGGCTCCTGCGCGGGAGCCTGGTGATCGACTTCGACCCGAAGCCCGACCACCGGCTCGCCGAGCTCGCGGAGCTCGACGAGGACGAGGTCGAGATCCTCGAGCTCTCGGCCGACCCGGTCCACCGCGGCAAACTCGATCCGCTGCGGATCGGGCTGCCGGAGCTCCGCGAGGAACTGGCCTCCTCCTATCTGCTGGAGCTGCTCCGCGACCCGCACTCCTCCTGGGAGGTGGCGATCGACCGGGCGGTCCGCGACGCGGTGCGCGCGGACGAGCGCAGCCTCGGCCAGGTCGTCGCGCGGATGCGCGAGTCCGATGCGCCGGGCACGATCGACGCCGCCGAGGCCCTCGACGTCGTCTCCGACTTCGGCCTCGCCCGTCTCGGATTCTCCCATCCCGACGACGACGACGCGCAGCTTCTCGACGAGGGTGGGGAGGGCGGGCCGAGCCTGATCACGATCCGGATGCCGGGGCTGAACCTGCCCGACCCCGGCACCGACCGCGCCGCCTACACCCGCAGCGAGCGGGTCTCGGTGGCGACGCTCGCCCTGGTCGCGGCGTCGACGCTGAAGCTGATCTCCGGGGACCGCGACCGGCACAAGATCGTCCTCCTCGACGAGGGTTGGGTCTTCTTCGCCTCCTCGCAGGGGAGGGCGCTGCTGAACAAACTGATCCGGCTCGGACGGGCGTTCAACGCCACCGTCCTGCTGGCGACCCAGCAGGTCGAGGACCTGGGCGAGCTGGCGCAGCTCGTCGGCACCACCTTCCTCTTCGGTCAGGACTCTCCCCGCGCCGCCGCCCGCGGCCTCGAGGAGTTCGGACTCGATCCCGAGGAGGGCGGCCTCGCCTCGCGCCTCACCGAATACCGGCGCGGGCGCGGCCTCCAGCGCGACCTCGACGGCCGCTGGGGCGAGGTGCAGGTCGACCCCGACCCAGGCCTCCTCGCCGAGCTCGACACCACCCCGGGCAGGCGCTCGCCGCGCGGCCACGTCTCCGAGGGACCGGCGAGCAGGGCCCGCGGCGAGCACGCGGCGGGAGGGCGACCCGCCCGCGGCCGGTCCCGGCGGCGAGATCATGGCGGTGCCGTCGAGGAGAGCGGCGAGCACGCGCGGGCCGACGCATGAGGCGCCTCGCCGCGATCCTTTCCGGCCGCCGGCGGGCGGTCCTGATCGCCCTCGGCCTCGGGCTGGCGCTTCTCGGCCTGGCCGCGCCGCCGGCCCTCGCAGACGTCTGGGCCAACGTCGGGCCCGGCCGGTCCCTGTCGGGGTTGAAGGGCGGCTGGACCCTCGGCGCCTACGAACTCGACGAGAACTTCTCGATGATCTCGGCGGGGGTCCTCTCCGGGGTCGACGTCTCCGGGTTCCTGCCGATGATCGCGTTCTTCTTCGCGAACGTCATCTGGCTGGGGACCTCGTGGTTCGCGAACCTGCTGATCGAACTCTTCGGCTTCGCCTTCAGCCTCGACCTCGTCAACGGGTCGGGGGCGACCGGCGGCGCCGGGGCCCTCGGGCCGGTCTCCCGGGCGATCCAGACCATCTACTCCACCGCCTTCGGCGGCCCCTGGATGGTGCTCGCGGTCTCCGTCGCGGCCCTCTGGGCGATGTGGAAGGCGCTGGTGCAACGGCGCTACGCGGAGACCGCCTCCCAGCTGGCCCTCTCCCTCATCTATGTGTGCGCCGCCTTCTTCTTCGTCCTCCAGCCTGGGCAGACGATCGGCGCCGCCTCGCACCTGACCAACGAGATGTCGACGGCGTTCCTCTCGATCGCCAAGGACGGCGGGCCGACCAGCCAGGCAGAAGCCAAGGAAGCGGGCGCCGACCAGCTCTTCGGGCTTCTGGTCGCACAGCCCTGGGCGGTGCTCGAGTTCGGCGGCCTCGAGCACTGCGTCAAGGCGGGGCCAGAAGGCGACGAACCGGAATCGATCTCGGTCCAGCCGCTGGCGCCTTCGGCGTCGCGCGGCCTCGAATCCGGGCAGACCGTCACCTCCGGCGGCAAGACCTGCATCAACAACCTGAAGAAGTACGGGCCGCACTTCCTGCGGATGCCGCCGGGGTCGAAGGAACGAAAGGGCGAGGTCGAAGCCCTCGAAGACGGCGACACCTCGAAGCTGCCCGACTCCGACCCCGGCAAGGAGAACGGCTCCTACGAACTGGGGCCGCAGGACGAACCCGCCGCGGCGTCGATGGAAAAGGGCGGCCAGTACCAGCGACTGCTGGTCGGCTTCGTGATCCTGCTCGCCGAGCTGGGGGCCTTCTTCCTGCTCGGCGGCCTCTCGCTCGGCGTGATCGTCGCCCAGGTCGAGCTGTTGCTGATGCTCGCCTTCGCACCCGTCGCGCTGGTGGCGGCGGTGGTCCCCGGACGCGGGCATCAGTTCTTCAAAGGATGGCTGGCGAAGCTGGCCGGCCTCCTGCTTCGCAAGGCCGCCTACTCGCTGATCCTCGCGATCCTGCTGGCGGTCTGCGCGGCGATCTCCGAGGCGACCTCGGAGTTGGGCTGGCTCTTCTCCTTCGGGCTGCAATGCGCCTTCTTCTGGACGGTCTTCCTGCGGCGCCGATCGTTGACCGACGGACTGGTCGGGGCGGTCACCGGACCGGGCGCCCCCGGTCGCGACCGGGCCCTGGGCCTGCTCGCCCTCTACGCCGGGGCACGGGTCGGCAGCCGGACCGTGCTCCGGCCGGCCGCGAGGGCCGGGCGCGGCGCGGGCCGCGGCCTCGCCTGGGCGGGCAGCACCTTCCTCGGGCGCGGCCGCGGGCCCGGCGGGCGCGATCCGGTCGCCCCGGTGCGGGCGCCGGGGGTGCCGCTCGGCGGCAAACGGGTCCACACCGAGCTCGGCGGTCGCGGAGGCGACGGCGATCGCCGAGGCGAGCATCGGCAGGAGCGGCCGCGGTGGCGGCCGGAGAGGCGACCGGGAGACCGGGCGAAGGATCCCGATCGAGGGGGCCGCCGACCGGCTGATCGGCCCGAACGACCGCAGCCCCGGGACCACGAGGAGGACCGTCGCGGCCCCGCCGAAGGCGGCGAGCGTCCGCCGCGCCGGGTCCCGCGGCGGCGGGCCACCGGCCGCGCGGGCTGGTGGCGAGGGTCGGGGCGCAGAGGCGGTCGTTCGGCGGCTTCGACGACCGCCGGCGCGGCGGGCGCCGCGGGGGGCGGCCGGTCCCGGCCCGGCTCGCAGACCAAGACGCCGCAGCCGTCGGCGACCCCGAGGGCGTCCCGACCGACCCGTCCGGCATCGACGCCGCGGCCGACGGGCCCTCGTCGCGACCCGCGGGCGGCGGATCTCGCCGACGCGCTCGAGGACGATCGAAAGAGACGCGGGACGCTGGCGGTGCCCCACGCGACGAGGCCGGGATTCGCCGCGGCGCCTGCGCACCAGGCGCTTCACGGCACCGATCTGTCGCCGCGGCCCGCGTCACCCGGGGACCGCCCGGACCGCGGCGCTCTCTCGGAGTCCGAGTACGAACTGCCGATCCTGAAGGCCTACGCCGGGGAGCGACGGGAGGGAGGCCGTCCGGTCGAGGACTCGGTCGGCGAACTGATAAAGCCGCGGTTCACCGACGCCGATCGCGCGGTCGACCCGGCCGGAGGGGAACTGTGGACCGCACGGCTACGGGCGCGCCGCCGGCGGCTGCTCGACGGGGGACATGTCAGCTTCGATCCCCGGCGTAGGGTCTGGGGCCTCACCGAGCGAGGTGAGGCGCGCCAGCGCGAGCTCGAAAACGCGCAGGCGGACGAGGCCGGCGCCGACGTGGGCCCCATCGCCGACGACGAGAACGGCGGCGGCCGATGAGCGCCCGGTCCGGACGGCGGCTCCTGCCGCTGGCGCTGCTGGCGGTGCCTGCGACGGTCGCCGCGGTGGTGGTCGCCGCGGTCGCCGGCCTGGTCGGCGCCACCGCCCCCTGCCTGGTCGGCGGCGGGAACGCCTCCGCCTCTGGACCGCGGGCGACCGGCGCCGCGAGGCAGTTCCCGCCCCCCCGGCTCCACATCTTCATGGGGGCGGCACGGAGGTTCGACATCTCCTGGCCGTTCCTCGCCTCGATCGGCGTGCAGGAGTGCGGCTACGACGGGCACTGCGGTCTCGCCCCGTCGGGCTGCGCCGGGGTGATGGAGATCGCCTACGTCCGCGGCTCGGCCTGCAGCCCCGACCCCTCGGTGCCGACGATCTGGGAGACCTACAAGGTCGACGCCGACGGCGGCGGGGCGAGCATCTTCGATCCCGCCGACGCGATCTTCACCGCGGCGCGGATCCTGCGCAAGACGATGGGAGCGCCGCCGGCCGGCGGCTCCTACGCCGCCTACCACGAAGCGGCCTGCCACTACTACGGCGCGTGCGCCGACGGGGTCGCCGACTACGCCGACGAAGTCATGGCGCGGGCGCTCGAATTCGGCTTCGGTCACGAAGACGCCGAGTTGGCCGCCGGCGGCACCGAGGCGGCCGTCCCGGTGGCGCTGAAGAAGAAGGGCCGCCGCCCGGTCTCCCGGGTGGGGGGGTCACAGGGGCCGGCGTGCGGGGAAGCGGCGGCGACCTCGACGACGGGCGGCGCCTCCGGCGAGGAAATCGTCCGCATCGCGCGCTCCCAGCTCGGCGAAGCCGAGTTCCCGCCGGGCTCCAACTGCACCAAGTACGGGCCCTGCGTCGAATGGTGCGCACTCTTCGTCGCCTGGGTCTGGCAGCACGCCGGCGTCGAGATGGCCGGGGGCACCTCGCCCTACGCCTACTCGGGATCTTTCTACGGCTGGGTCAAAGAACACGGCGGGCGGGACCTTCAACCGACGGCGACCCCCTCGCCGGGCGACGCGGTGATGTTCGGCTACGGGCCGAACGACATGGACCACGTCGGGATCGTCGAATCCGTCTTCGGCGGCGAGATCGTCACGATCGACGGCAACTTCGGGGACCACGTGTCCCGGGTCGGCCCGTTGAGCCCGGCGCTGGCGGAGCTCGAGGGGGAGCCGGCCCCGATCTTCGCCTACGCCGAGCCTCCCGGCGTCGGCCAGACGGGGGCGGCGCGATGATCGAGCGACTCCGCGCCCTGCGCGACCGTCCGCTCGACCCGGAGGTCGCGAGGGCGGTGACGCTGCTCGCGCTCTCGGTCGCCCTCGGCCTGGTCGTCCTCGCCGTCCTCGCAGGCATCGGCGGCGGCCCGTCGAGGACCCCGGTCGCCGAACGCGCCCGCGAAGCCGGATCGAAAGCCATCCACGCTCCCGGCGACGGCTTGGCGAACGTCCCCGCGCAGGATCCGCAGGACCGGATCGGGACGGCGGCGCACCGTCGCGCCGCCCGCGAGCTGGCCCGGCATCGCGCTCTCCAGCACGTCCCGTTCGAGCGCGACGGCGCTTCGATCGACCTCGTCGGCGCCAGGGGCGCACGTGCAGTTCTCCGGGTCCGGGCGACCTCGGTCGCCGCCGCTCGCCGGGCATGGAAGGCGTTCCTGCGCCGCTATCGCGACCCGGGGGCGGCCTACGTGCCGATCTTCCAAGCCAATCGCACAAGGAGGGAAAGTTGAATGTCGGAAGCCTCTTCGCGGGCATCGGCGGGTTCGAGCTCGGGCTCGAACGGGCAGGGTTCGAGATCGAGTGGCAGGTCGAGCTCGACCCCTATTGCAGAGCGGTGCTCGAGCGACACTTCCCGCAGGCGCGGAGGTTCGAGGACGTGCGCGAGGTCGGTGCCAGGAACCTCGCGCCGGTCGATCTCATCTGTGGCGGCTTCCCCTGTCAGGACCTCTCCGCCGCCGGGAAAGGGGCCGGGATCGACGGCGCCCGCTCGGGTCTTTGGTCCGAGTTCGCCCGGATCGTTCGCGAGCTACGACCCAGCTACGTGCTCGTGGAGAACGTCCCCGCCCTCCTCACCGGCAAAGGGAAGAGGTGGGACCGGGCACCGATCGGTCGAGTTCTCGGAGACCTGGCCGAAGTGGGGTACGACGCGGAGTGGGCACGGCTTTCCGCTCGCGAGTTCGGGGCGCCCCATCTCCGACAACGGGTCTGGATCGTCGCCTACCCGCGAGAAGATGCCGACCCCGAGATCCTCGGACGGGGAGCGCGGCGGACGCGGCGACCTTCTTGCCTACGTGCGGACCGGCAAGGGCTCGCGCCGTCGGGAATGGCCGACTCCTCACGGGATGCCGAAGCGCGGCCAGCGTCGTCGACCGGGTCCGAGCGGAAACGAGCTCGGCCGGGCCGTCCTGCGGGCCGAGCGCGAGGAGCGGATCCCGACGCCCACCCGTGCCGACTCGCGGGCGTCGCGAAACTCGACCGCGAGGCGCAGGCCGGGCGGCCCGAAACCGCACGCCGGGGACACGCTCACCGACTTCGTGACCCTCTTCCCGGCCCCGGGCGAGCCCGCTGCCGGGGAGAGATCCGGCGCCGCCCGCAGGGCGGGGGAGCCGAATCCCACTGGGCAGTTGAACCCGACGTGGGTCGAGTGGCTCATGGGGTTCCCGACCGGGTGGACCGTCTTGCCGCCCTCGGCAATGCACTGGTCCCGCAGATCCCCGAGTGGATCGGGCGCCGCATCCTCGAATGGGAGGAGGCGCAGGCCCGATGACGGACGCCGGTGACCGCTCCCGGATCCTCGGCGCCGCCCGCGTCTTCGGATCGCAGCGCGAAGAGGCTTTCGCGAGCTGGGATCCCGCCAGCTCGAGTTGGCGCGAGGAGGACGACCGGCCCGCCCTCGGGCCGCTCGCGGGCGGCCACCTCGTGCCCGAGTTCACCGGAGGCTGGACTCGATTCGGTGCGACGAGCACCGGGACGGCCGTGGGGCTGGCGACCTCCGGGCACGAGCCCCTCGGTCGCGGCCGGCTGACGTGGCCGACGCCGAAGGTGACGACGAACCGGATCAGTCGCCGCTCGATGACCAGGGACGGCCACTGGTCGGCGCCCGGCCTCGAGCAGGCGGCCGAGTTGAGCGAAGGCATCCTCCCGCGAGAGGTCCGGGCGCTCGGGGAGATCAAGTCCCCGGCCGCACGGGCGCTCTGGCATTCGGGATCGTCTCGACGTAGCTGGGGCACGCCCCGGGCGTCGGCCGGGATGACGAGCCGACTTCGAGACCCCGACCACATCCAGGCCGCCGACTCCCGATTGGAGGACCAGGTCGCCCTCGCCGAGGGCCGCGCGGGCGGCTGGCTCAACGCCGAGTGGGTCGAGTGGCTGATGGGCTTCCCGAGAGGATGGACCCGCCGCCCGTCCGACGACACGGACCGGAGGGCGCGATGAGCCGGCCGACAGCATCGCCGGCCCGGCCCCCGGTCAGGGTCTTCGGCCCGGGCACGAAGAGGGTGTTCGCGACCTCTGATCCGGTCGGCCATCGCTGGCTGGACACCCCCGCGGAGGCGGGGGCCGAGGACGCCTCCGAGTTCGACCGGAAATGGCCGGCCTACGGGATCGCCGCCGGCAGCCTCGCCTTCGAGCTCGCCGGCTCCGGGCATGGCGAACTCTGCCCTCCGTCGGCGAAGGCCGCCGGAGGATTCATCTTCCCGACGCCGAGCGCCTGCGAACCCGACAGCTGGAGATACATCGACGTCGTCGACAAGGACGGCGCGCCTCCGACCCATCCGAACCAGCGCTTCTACAACAAGGCGACCGGCCAGATAGTCCAGAAAACGCTGGAGCACGTCGCCCTCACCTGGCCGACGCCGACGGCTCAGGACGCGAGGAACAACGGCGGCACCGCCCAGCACGCGCGGCGCACGCCGCCGCTGAACGCCCGCGCCGGCGGCCCGCTGAATCCGGTCTGGGTCGAGTGGCTGATGGGCTTCCCGGCCGGGTGGACGAGGCGCTCGGCGCCGGAAGTCCCCGAGCCGTCCCGCCAGCGGGCGCCCGATCGCGAGGCCGCCGTGCTGGCCGCCCGTCAGGCCGCCCCGGAGGCCGCTCGGTCAGACCGCTCCCGGCGGCGTTCTCCCCATGACGATGCCAAAAGCCGGGCAGGCGAAAAGCTGAGATCCCCCCGTCACCCCGAGGACGCATCGTGACCCGCAATCCTCGAGGCTCCGGTCGAGGCGCCGATGATCCCCGGGCGCTGCTCGCTCTCGTCGTCTGCGTCGCGATATACGCCGCGCTCCGCCTGGCGCACAGCCTCGACCCTGGCCGGCCATCGAATATCCAGCCTCGAGCGTCGACGATCGCGGTCGCCTCCGGTGTGATCCTGATCGCCTCCGCGCTGGCGAGGCAACGCCATATCGCCACCCGCCGCACGCTCGCCTCCCGGCGCTCGGTCGCGGTAGTGCCGGCCGATGAGTTCGACGCCTCGCCCGACTCGGTCGTCAGCTTCGCCGCCCAGCTCGCCCGCTCCGGCCGTCGGATCGGCGGCTGGTGGGACCGGCCGGCCTCCGCCTTCCGCGTCCGCCTGAGCAACGACGCCGAGGGCCGCCTCGTCTACCTCCTCGACGTGGCCGAGCGCGACCTCTCCATGCTCCGAGGTGCGCTTCGGTCCTTCCGCGGGGTCGAGTTGCGCGATCCCGCCGATGTGCTCGGCGAGGGTTCGCCAGAGGGGGAGGAGACCACCACCCTGCGGACCGAGTTGGTCCTCGCGCGCCCCTATGTGGAGCCGCTCGCCCGGCTGCCGCTCGACCCCGATCCGCTCTCCCCTTTAGCGGCGGCGCTGGCCGGCCTCGACCGCGAACGGGGGGAGGAGGCCGAGGTCTGCGTCGACCTCGTGCCGATCGGCGGGTTCCGGGTCCTCTGGCGCCGATGGTGGATGCGCCGCCAGGCGATCCGTCGCACCGAGGCGGTCGAACTTCCTAGCGCCGGCCTCGGCGGCGGAAATGGTCGGGGCCGGGTCGATCCCGGCGAGATGGCCGAGCGCCGGGACCTCGGCCGTGGCCTCGACGTCAAGCTGCGCGGCGGCGCCCCGCTCTTCGAGGCGCAGATCCTTCTCCGTGCGAAGGCGCCCGGGCGACGCCGCGCCGAAGGTGTGATGCGGGCCCTCCTCGCCGCCTTCGGACCCTTCTCGGACCGGAACTGGCTGCGGGCCTCGGGCCTCCACCTGGCCGGGCTCGCCTTCCTCGGCTCCGACCTCCTCGGCCGTCGCCGGCGATTCGATCGCCGCCTCGACACCGGCCTCTTCCGGCCCTCGCGACGCAGCGTCCTGACGACCGCCGAGATCGCCGGTCTGCTGAAGCCGCCGACGGTCCACTGCCGGGCGGAGAACGTGCTGCGCTCCGGCACGCTTCTCGCGCCGCCACCCGATCTGCCCGAGTTCACGCCCGAGCGCGACGACCTGATCCCGGTCGGCCGGGTCGCCGACGAGCGGGGGGAGCGGATCGTCGGCGTGCGGGTCGAGGAGACCTACTTCACCTATGTCGCTGGCCGCTCGAGATGGGGGAAGACCGAGGCGGCGATCACGATGTTCACCCACCTCGCCCGCTCGGGCCACGGCGGCCTCTTCCTCGACCCCCACGGTGACGCCCTGGAGCGGATCAAGCCATATCTCGGCGAGCCGGGTGTCGCCGAGCGGGTGGTCGAGGTCGACCTCGGGCCGGGCGGCGGCGAGGATCAACCCTGCTGGAACCTCTTCGAACTGGGCGGCGAGGACGCCGAGGCCCGGGTCGAGGTGGTGGTCGACGCCTTCGCCACGGCGATGGGGTGGGGGGAGCGCTCGACCCGGGCGATCAACCTGATCACGCAGGCGACCTCGGCGCTCGCCTCGATCGCGAAGGTGCTGCCGCCCGATCTGGCGCCGACGATCTTCCAGATCCCGACGCTCCTCACCGACACCGCCTGGCGCGAGTCGGTGCTGCCCTTCCTGCCGTCCTCCTCGCAGGGCTTCTGGCGCGAGCGATTCCCGCGCCTCTCCGACGAGGCGGTCACCCCGCTGACCAACCTCGTCGACCGGGTGGGCGCGTCGCCGAGGATGGCCGCGCTCCTCGGTGGGAGCCGAGGCACCTTCAGCCTGCGCGAGGCGATGGACCTCGGGCTGATCGTGCTCTTCTGCTCGGGTCACGGCGGCACGCGCGAGCGCCTCACGGCGAACCTCGCCCTCTTCGACACCTACTACAGCGCCCGCTCGCGGGGCGAGCTCGCGCCCGGGGACCGTCGCCTCTTCTGGCCGGTCCTCGACGAGGCCCAGAGCTACGACTCGGAGACCATGACCGCCATCCCCGAGCAGGGGGCGAAGTTCGGGGTGCGCGGCATCTTCATCAACCAGAACCCCGAGCGCCTGCGCCCCGAGACGCTCAACTCGCTGACGACCAACCGGACCCACATGTTTGTGTCGGCGCTGAACGCGAAGGCGGCCGGACTCGTCACCAAGGAGTGGGCGGGCGAACCTCGCCCGGAGGCGATCACGCGACTGCCGCGCTATCGCTTCGTCGGCCAGGTCACCCACCACGGCGAGTTGTCGCGGCCGTTCGCCCTCGGAGGTGTCAGAGTCGAGGACGCGCTCGGGCCCCCACCCGCCGCTGGCCTCGAGCGCCTCGAGGCGGCGATGGAGTGCTCGGGAAGGCGGCGCCGCGGTGCCGACGTTCTCGCCGAGCGCGACACGCTCGACGAGCGGATCGGCCACGCGCTGCGCTCGCATCGCCGGGGCGCGGCCCGGCGCGCAGGAGAGGGTGGCGCGCGCAGCCGCCGACGCGGCGAGTGTCACGGGCACGAGACGGAGGTCCGCGCGGCGCAGGCGACCGACGGCTTCGAGGTCGAGGTCGAGTCGTGAACTCATCTTCCGCCGCAGACGGCGGTCGGAACCTCGGGCTGCCGACGGCGACGATGGACATCGTCGCCTCGCTCGCCGCCCACAGGGCACTCAGCACCGAGCAGGTGCGCCTCATCCACATGCCCGAGGTCCGGCGCCGATGGAGCCAGAAGGTCATGGTCCGGATCGCGGCGGCGGGTCTCGTCGACCACGCCACGTCGACGGTCCCTCGCGGACGCCTCTGGTTCCCGACCGAGGGCGGCGTGAGGGCGGCCGTCGACCTCGGCGCGCTTCCTCGGGCGCCGCGGGTCCTCGACGCCCGGGAAGCGCTGGGGCCGCTCCAGGCGCACACCTTCGCGGTGAACCAGTCAGCTATCGCCTTCCTCGGCGCCGCCCGCGAGCGCGGGGACGACTTCGGACCCCTCGCCTGGCGCCACGAGGTCGTCCACCCGCTGGCGGAGGGCGCGAGACGCCGGCGGGCCGGGGCGGTGATCGCCGACGCGGTGTTGAGCTACGTCCGGGCCTCGGGCGGGAAGGTCTTCGTCGAGCACCGCTTCCTCGAGCTGGACCGCGCCACCCTGGCGGTCGACGGGATGGCAGCCGAGCTCGCCCGATATGCCGACCTCTCCAGGGCGGCGGGCGAGGGAGGCGAACCACTCTGGCGGCGGCGCTATCCGAGCTTCCCGAGCGTCGTCTGCGTCCTCGCCGGCGCCAGGCGCGAGCTGCTCGTCCGTCGCCGCGACACCGCGCTCGCGCTGCTCCGGGCCGAACCGCAGCTGACCCGCACCCCGGAGGTCGAGATCCGCGTCTGCCTCCTCGAGGAGCTAGTCGCGCGAGGCCCTTTCGCACCGATCTTCCGCTCGCTCCGCGATCCGGGACGGGCGGTCGACTGGCTTGGCAAACGACATGAGGAGGGCGGAAGGTGACGAGCACGACGAGGACGAAGCGGCTCACGCGACGGCGTGATCGCGGCGAGCATTGCGAGTCGGACGGAGGGCGCCGGAACCGAAAAGGCGCCCCGAGGCTGCTCCAGGGCGACTGTGTCGAGGTCCTCAAAGAACTCGAGCCGATGAGCGTCGGCGCGGTCGTCTGCGACCCGCCCTACGCGATCGGCTGGCAGGGCGAGCGCTGGGACTCCGGCGCGATCCGCGAGGCGGCGGCCCGCCACGGGCACGGCCGCCTCTCCAAGCCCGAGGCGTTCGAGGCCTGGTGCGGCATCTGGGGCTCGGAGGCCCTGCGGGTGATGAAGCCGGGCGCCTTCCTGCTGGCCTTCGGCTCGCCGCGGACCCATCACCGGCTGGCCGCGGGCCTCGAGGACGCGGGCCTCGAGATCCGCGACACGGTGATCTGGCTTCACTCGCGTGGGATCTCGAAGTCGCGCCATTACGCCGGCGGCCGGGCAACGACGCTGAAGCCGGCGATAGAGCCGATCGTAGTCGCGCGGCGGCCGAACGAGGGCACCACCGAAGAGACGATCGGACGCCACGGGACCGGCGCCCTCAACGTCGAGGACTGCCGGGTCGAGGGCCGGCATCCGGCGAACGCCGTAGTCACCCACGACGAGGGATGCACCGCCGAGGCCTGCGCGCCGAGTTGTGCGGCGGCCCTCCTCGACGCGGCCGCCGAGGGTGGAGAGGGTGGGGTCGGCACCCAGCTTCGACCGACCCGGTTCCTCTACTGCCCGAAGCCGACCCGCACCGAGCGCGACGCGGGCTGCGAGGAGTTCCCCGAGCAGGCGTTCAACCTCCTGCCCAGCACCGGGAAGAGCCGGCCGACGCGCAACCCGCACCCGACGCTGAAGCCGATCGAGTTGATGCGTTGGCTCGTCCGCCTGGCCTGCCCCGCCGGCGACCTCGTCCTCGACCCGTTCATGGGCAGCGGCACCACCGGGGTCGCGGCGGCGCTCGAGCGACGGCGGTTCTGCGGCATCGAGAAGGAGGAGGGTTTCGTCGAGATCGCGAGGGCGAGGATCGACCACTGGGCCAGCGGCGCCGGTCGCCGAGCAGGAGATGACGCAGTCGGGAGTCCGGCTCACCGCCCTTTGGGGAGCCGGCGGCGCCGATGAGCACCGCCGCCGCCGAGGAGGTGCGCGAGCTGCGGCTCGCGCCGGAGTCGATCGAGGCGCTGGCCGTCCGGCTCGCGGAGATCCTGCGCTCGGATGAGGGCCCCGACGAGGACGGCGACGACCTCATCTCGGCGGCGGAGGTCGCCAGGCGCTACGGCGTGCAGCGGAGGTGGGTCTACGAGAACCGCGACTTCCTCGGCGCGGTCGAGCTCGGCACCGGCACGCGGCCGCGCATCCGCTTCGACCCGAGGTTCCTCGACCGCCGGATCGGGCCGCCCGAGGACGGGGAGCCGCGGGAGGCGGATGTGCGTCGATCCACGTGGATCCGGGCAGCACGCATATCCGACTCGCTTTCGTCGCGAACCAGAGCTAACGTCACGCGACCAAGTGAATTCGTGTCGGGGGCGGCGCGCGAACGCCCCCCCCGACGTGGCGCCCAGTAGGGGGCGCGACGATTGAGGCTACTCCCCGAGGGCCCGATCGATGCTGCCCGCTGCGAGGACGCCGCCGAGGAAGGAGGCAGTCCGGGATGACCGAGGGGGCAAGGAGCGCCGACAACCTGGTGGTGCGCGGGCGTCGTGGCGTCCGCACCTACTCGATCTCCTGGCAGGCCGGCCACCGGCGGCACCGCCTGCGCCTCGGCAGCGAGCGCGACGGCCTCGACGAGCGGAGCGCGGCGACCGCCGTCCGCCTGATCCTCGCCTGGCCGACCGCACCGACTCCGAGGCTGGTCGGGACCCTCGTCCGCTGGGTGCTCGCGTTGGAGAGGGAGCGCGCCCGTGGCTAGGCGGAAGAAGGAGGGCGAGGTCATCGTCCGGATCACGAAGAAGGGCCGCAAGTTCGCCCTTCGCTTCCGTGCCTACGGCAAGCGCCGCTACGTCACCCTGGGCTACGAAGGTGAAGGCGACCCGCCGCTGGACGACGAGCGCGCGGGTGAAATCCTCGACGACACCCTCGCCGACGTGCGCCGCAAACTCTGGGTGGCGCCCTCGCCTCGCAAGCCGAAATCGAAGGAGGACGCAGGCGATGCGGGCGGGAAGGCGAAGGGACCAATCCTCTTCGGCCCCTTCGCGAAGAGCCTCGTCGAGGACCGGAAGGACCACGTCTCCGAGAACCAACACGACTATCGCGAATGGGGACTGAGCCACCTGATCCCCTTCTTCGGCGAGGTCCCCCTGCTTGAGATCGACGCCGAACTGATCGACGAGTACGTCGTCTTCAAGGTGAAGGAGGCGGCGACGCTGGCGGCGGCGATCGAGCGCGGTCGGCCGAAGCGCGACTCGCGAGGGATGGTTCGCAGACCCCTCAAGGCGGCCTCGATCAACAAGACCGTCGACATCCTCCAATGGGTCCTCGGCATCGGCCTCGAATACAAGAAGCGGACGGGGCTGACCGAGAACGCCGCGATCGGGGAGAACCGGCGGGTCAAGGAGCCGGACCGCCGCCCCGTCCATCTGGACTCCGCCGAGCAGATCGAGGGCCTCCTCGTGGCCTGCGCCGAGCTTGACCGCGACCCGCGCTGCCACTGCGAGGAACGCGAGGCCATCGTCGCGACGCTGGTCTTCGCCGGGCCGCGCGCCGAAGAGCTGTGCCATCTGCTCTGGCGCGACGTGGATCTCGCCAACGGCCGGATCTTCATCGGTCGCTCCAAGACGCAGGCGGGCCTGCGCGAGATCCCGATGGAGGGTCTCCTCCGCGACACCCTCGCCGCCCACAAGGCGCGCGCCTACCGCAGCGGCCCCGACGATCTCGTCTTCCCGACCGGGACCGGCGGTCGGCGGACGAAGGACAACCTGCGCCAGCGGGTCCTCGAACTCGCGTTCGAGCGCGCCGACGAAGTCCTCATCGCCCGCGGGATGCTCCCGTTGCCCATCGGGCTCACCGCGCACAAGCTGCGCCACACCTTCGCCTCGGTGATGAGCGCCTGCGGCGCGGACCCGATCTCGCTGATGGAAGCCCTCGGGCACACCGACCCCGCCTTCACCCTGCGCGTCTACACGCACATGATGAAGCGCGACAAGGCCGAGCGCGACCGTCTGAAGGCGCTGGTCAAGGGCGAACGGGTCCTAGCCCTGGAGGCGCCGCCGCCGGAAATCCTCGCGCTCGGCGACTACGAGCCGGCGGTCCTCCGCGGCCTGGTGGATCTCGGCGGCCGGGCGAGGAACAAGGAAGTGGTCGAGTTCGTCGGCGAGGCCCTCGCCGGTCGCCACACGACGAAGGACCTGGAGAAGCTGCCGAGCGGTGAGCCCCGCTGGAAGCCGAGGCTCCGCCGCGCCTACATCAGCCTGGAGCAACGCGGCTGGATCGAACCGACCGGCACCCGGGGCGAGTGGAGGCTGACGAAGGTCGGCCGGGCGAAGGCGGCGCGCGACGCCGGGCGGGCGACCCCGGCTGTCGGGCAACCGGAACGCAGGTTGAGGCTGGTCGCATGACCGGCCTCCGGACGAGAGAGGTGGTGTCGAGGATGAGCGAGGCCGATGTGAGCAAGGAGAGGGATGAGGTCAACCGTGGGCTCGCCGAGAGCCTGGCCCGCGAGATGAAGGCGCGCGACGCCTCGGTGGCGGCGCTCGCCTGGGCCACGAAGATCCCCGAGAGCCGGATCGAAGGGATCTTGCGCGCCGAGATCGAAGCGACGGTTTTCGAGGTGCCGATGTTCGCCGAAGCTCTCGGCGCGCGGCCCGAGGACCTGGTCGACGGCTGGGACGGCTGAGGGGAGGGGTCGCGCCGATGCCCGCCAGCTGGATACAGATCGACGAGGAGGCGCTGGCGGCGATCGCCGAAGTGGCCGCGCCGTTCGTCGACTGCCCCAACGACGTGATCCGCCGTCTTCTCGATCTCCCGAGAACCGGGGCGCGTCTCGCCCCCGCGCCACGGGCGACCACCCCCGCAGCGGGGCGCGGAAGCGGCGAGTTCCTGCGCGAGGCCGACTTCGAACTTCCGATCCTCCGAGCGCTGGCGAGCCACGGCGGCAAGGCCTCGCGCCCGGTGGTGATGGAGGCGATAGAGGCGGATCTTGGCCCGCGCCTTTCCGAGTCCGACCGGGAGCCGATGAAGAACGGCGAGGAGCGGTGGAGGAACCGGGCGAGCTTCTGTCGCCGCCGGTTGCTTGCGGCGGGCCGCCTCCGCTACGGCTCTCGGCGCGGGACCTGGGAGTTGAGCGAGGAGGGCGCGGAGCGCCTCCGCCGGCTCGAAGCCGAGGCCGGCCCAGACCTTCAGCAAGAAGAAGAACCACGCCCGCAGGCCGGCGAAGGCCGGCAGGGCGACCAACCCGAACGAGAGGAGTGATGTCGATGACCGATGTCGCCGCAGGAGATCCGAACACCGACTACGCGCTGAGTGTGCTCCGGCACGACGCGGTTCGCCCGAAGCTGGAGGAGGTGATCGCGAGCCATCGCTCCGACGGCTCGCTCGACCCCGCCAGCCTGGGGGACGACCTCCGGCCGCTGGTCGAGGAGATGCTCGACTGCACCTCGGTCGAGGATTGGCAGCTAGCGGCTCTCTGCCTGATCGAAGAGGACGCCGCCGCCTCGGTCGAGGCGCGTCCGCCCTCGATCGCCGGGCGGCGGCGGCAGCACCCTCGGAGGAGGGCCGCATGATCGTCTCCGCCCTCGCACTGGGGGTCCTTGCGGTGCTCGCCGTCGCGCTCGCCGGGGGCTTCCTGCTGCGGCTGCTCGGGAGCCTGGCGATCCTCGCCGGGCTCACCGCAGCAGCCGTCCGAGGCGATCCTCTCGGCCTGCTGATCGCCGTGCTCGGAGGCCTGATGGTGGCGCTGGGGCGGTCCCGGCCGCTGGACCGCCGGAGGCGCCACGTCTGAGATCAGCGACGGTGGCCCGACCCCTCGGCGGCGGCCTCCTCGTCGGGTGTTCGGGGGCCGACTTGACTGGTGGGCCGACCCAGAGCTAACACGTGTGGGCAACGAACTGATCGTCAGATGCAGAGCCAAAAACAACAGCAGGGAAGGAAGACCATGTACACCATCACCGAGGAGGGCACGGTCGTCACCGAATGGGCGGCAGGCGAGGAGCGCCGCCGGTTCCTGATGGCCGCGCTGGCCCACGATACGGTCGATGACGCCGTCACCGAGCTGCTCTTCGAGCACGTCGTCCTCGGCAAATACCACTGGACGGTCGTCGCCAACTCCTTGGCGCCGCTCCTCAGCGAGGCGACCAGCGTTGCCGACGAGGCCGACTGGGCGGCCGTCGCGGAACACGTCCTCGACCCCGAGGCGCCACCTGTCGACGCCGACGGATCGCGCCGCTCCGAGCAGGGAAACGTGTTCGGGATCTCCATGATCCGAGCGTTCCTCCGCGCCCTTGCCGACGATCCGTTCGTAGGCGAGCGGCTCCGGCGCCGGCCGGAGGTCGAAAGGCGTGGCTTCGATCCGGCCTACCGAGGAGGCGTGGTCAAGGAGGAGATCCTCGACGCCCTCCGATCGGGCACCGAAGAGGACTGGAACGTCGTCGCCGGCCAGTTGATCACGGAGGCCCGCGAGGTGACCGGGCCGGGGGCGAAAGGGGGGACCGACTGATGGCGGCGTCACGGATCACCATCGACCGGGGTACCCGCGCCGAAGCTCGCCGCCTGCGGCGAGACTGGAACTGGGGCGCTGAGCAGAGGGCTTCGGTCTTCCTCACCCCCTCGCTCGCGAGGCGCTCTCTGCGGGCCGCCGGTTATCGGCCGGGCGGAGGAGGCGGCTGGATCGGACCCGACGGCGAGCGCCTCGGGGATCTCGATGAGGCCGTCCGGTTGGAGTTCACCGCTGCCGCGTTGGCGGGAGCCGAGGCCCGATCCGATCCGATGGAGGAGGCGCTGCGACAGATCCGCGAGGTGGCGAAGGTGCCGGCAGGCCAGGCGCTCCTGAGTCCCGAGGAGCGCATCCGCGCCCTCACCGCGAAGGTCGAGCGGATCGGCAACATCGCCGCCGACAGGGCGCCGGACGAGGATTGGCGACCTGCACTGATCGAGGAGACCGGCGGTACCGCGTGAGCGCGTCGCCGGACTCCCGTCGGCGGATCGAGGGACCCGCGTCCCCCGCGCGCCTCAACTTCTGCGAGGCCGTCGAACGGCTGCGTCGCGAGTGCGGCCTCTTCCCGGGGGCGCTCGTGGCCCCCTCGAAGATCGAAGCGGGCGAGCAGGAAGAGATCCTGCGCGGAGAGCGCAGCCTGGGGGTGGACGCGATCTACCTCCTCGCAGGCGCGCTCGGCGTCGCGCCCGAGGTCCTCTTGGAAGGAGTCGAATGGCACCCGCCCATCGGACACGGGTCGGGTTGGACGATCACTGGAGGTGGTCAGGATGGGTGAAGGGAAGATCCCAGAGCGCGGCGGCGGCGCGGCCGAGGCCGAATTGCTGGTCGCACTGCGCCATGAGCTGCGCAGGAAGATCCTCCGGGCGATGTTCGGGGACGGCGGCGCGATCAGCCCACGCCAGTTGTCGAAGGTGCTGAAAGAGCCGCTCTCGAACGTCAGCTACCACGTCCGGGTGCTGGCCGACTGCGCGGCCGT
This sequence comes from uncultured Actinomycetes bacterium, assembly GCA_937907435.1. Lineage (GTDB taxonomy): Bacteria > Actinomycetota > Thermoleophilia > Solirubrobacterales > 70-9 > VAYN01. The sequence continues at coordinate 21,192 of CALCIA010000138.1, read as the reverse complement.
CGCGCTGGTCGACCAGAAACCCGTGCGCGGGTCGATGCAGCACTTCTACTCTCCGACGGTCGAGCGGCCCTGGGCGCTGGAGATGCTCGGCGTCGGCGCCGACGGCGAGGTCGCGGGGACCGCCGCCGAGGCTGGGCGCGCCTCGACGGGGGAGGAGGAGTGACGATGACCCCGCATGGGGCGCCCGCCTGCGGCGGTGAAGTTCGCGAGGTCGAGGACGGCGGCAGGATCTCGGAGGCGGTGGTTCGCGACTTCCTGCTCGCATGCCTTCGCCACGACGCGCTCCACGATGTCGTGGTCGAGAGGATCGATGCGATGGCGACCGAAGGCCAACTCGAGATCTCGCGCGTGGCCGCGCTGCTGCCTCGCCTGCATGGGGAACTCCTCGCCGTGGTGCGGTGTCCGGACTGGATCTACGCCGCAGGCGCGCTGATCGATGCATACCGCGATGCGACCGAGGAAGAAGGAGTGCCGCGATGAACACGCCGACCATCGACCGCGACGGCCGGGACGCTGTGGTGGAGCTGATGGGCCACCGCCTCTTCGTGAGGGAGGAGACCGGGCTCACGGACGAGCACTCCGACGAAGCGCCGATCACCCGCTACCGCGACGATCTCCAGCTTATGACCGACCTCGCGTGGTTGCCCCGATGGTGGCTGATCGAGCTTCGGATGCCAGAGGCCGACCAGGCCGAGTTCGGATTCTCGCTTCAGCCTGATCGGCTGCGGCGGGCGCTCAGGCGAGTAGGCCGCTACGCCGAGGAGGCGTGCCGATGTGACCCGAAGGTCGACGACGAACAGAGGAAGGTCTTCGAGCGGGCCGGAAGATCCTGCTCGCGGGTCCTCGAAGAACTGGAACGACAAGGAGGAGAGAGATGAGGAACAGGACCGAGCCCGGGCGGAAGGTCCGCCCCCTCGCGTCGCACGCGAGCGAAGGCGGGGAGGGATGTTCTTGATCGCCGCCGACCCCGTCGTCTACGTCCCCGCTGGCGACCACCCGGCGACCGGGTCGATCGCGCCCGGGTCGGGCATCGTCGGCCGGCCCGACGGATCAGGCCTCACGGAGATCTACTTCGAGGGGGGCATCTACGACCAGATCAACATGGCGAGCCTGGCAGACCGCGTCGCGCACGCATATGGCAGGCTGGCGGAGAACTACCCGACCGCGGCGAGGATGGTGGTGCCCCAGGACGCGATCATCGCGGTCGGCACCTATGTGCCCGGTGAGCGCAGGATCGAGCTGACGGGCCCCGACTCGGCGTCGCTCGTCGCCCGGTGGCTCGCCCCTGGCGAGCAGCAGCTCGACCCGACCGAGTTGATCTGTCGGCGGGGACCGGCCTGAGAAGGATGTGCTGCCTGCGACGGATCGGGTCGGCCGGCCAGTGAAGCTCGACGTGTACATCGATCTCATCATCGCCCTCGAGATCGCGTTGGTCGTCGCCGACGGGATCCTGGGCGCTTGTGCTTGGACGCCGCCGTTGGCCGGCGCGACTGCCGGCGCCGTCCTCGGATACCTGGTCGTCTACGTCCTCGTCGAGGTCCTCGACCGCCTCGTCCTGATCCACGGCGACCGGGAAAGGCTCGACCGCGAACTCGCAAAAGGGCGCGGGAAACGCGAGGGGGAGTGGGGGAAGAGAGATGACCCCGGGGGGCAGGCGGCTTCCGACCGGGGGGCAGGTCCCCAACGCTCCCGACCGGGGAAGAAGTAGGCGACTTGACTCTGTCGCGCGACCAGAGCTAACACTTGAGACGTCAAGCAGCGAGCGACGAGGGAGGTTCCGAGATGAAGACCAACAGCCGATACAGCGACCGGATCATGGAGGTCGCCGGGTGCGACCTCCGCGACGCCCTGGTCATTGAGAACGCGATGCGCTGGGAGGCCGGCACCGGGTTCAACCCCGGCACGCTGGACCACCTGAGCGCCTCCGAATTCGACACGATGGTCCTCGCCACCAAGGCGGCGTTCTCCGCCCGCCCCGACCTCAAGGCCGAGATGATCAGGGAGGCCGAAGCCGAAGGCCTCATCCCAGCGGCGGCGGGCGCCTGATGCCTGCGGTCAAGGTGAGGCGCGAGGACGGGTCGGCGGCCACCGTCGAGGTCGAGGCCAGGCGCCACTACGAGGTGGAGATCGAGGGCGACGGCGAGGAGTGGTACATGCGCTACGAGATCGCCGGAGGCGATACGCCGGAGGAGGCCGGACGAGCGTGCTCGCTTGAGGACTGCGAGCGGATCGCAGGCTCGCGCCTCCTCTCGCAGGCCGAAGTCGCGGTCTTGGGTCCTGAACGGCATGACCATCGCCGGGGAGGACGGAGAAGGCGACTTGACTCCGTCGAGGGGCCAGAGCTAACACTTCAGACGTCAGGCGAGCGACGAGGGAGGTTCGAGATGAAGACCAAGAAGATCGAGGCCTACAAGGTCCGCAAAGGGGACCGGGTGGTCGACGACGGCCCACACGACACGACGCGGATCCGCGAGGTGGAGAACGTCTCGGCACATCTCGGCGGCCGCGAGCTTGCCATCGAGTTCAAGCAGGGGCCGGGCCTGATCGTCCGCCCCGATCTCTTCCTCAAGGTCGATGAGGAGAATCGGCTGGCCCGCACCGACGCCTATCTCGGCTACCCGAAGGTCGCCCCCGACGCCGACGAAATCGGGGCCGGGGACGACGTGGTCATCCTCGACGGCGAGGGCGGGATCGCGAACGAGGGCGTCCTGCGCGACGTTCAGGACGAGCGCGCCGAAGTTCAGGTAGGCCGCTCTTGGATCACGGTGCCACTCGGGGCCGTCGCCCATCCCGACTCGGCGCAGGCCGAAGCCTGCGCGATGTTCGGCGGGGAGGACGACGGCGGCTACATCGCAGACCGCCTGAAGGCCAGCGGCGAAGGCTACGAGTGGAGCTAGCGGGCGACCGGAGACCGACCCTCGCAAATACCCGCTAGTCGCGAGGTACGAGGTCCCAGCGCCTTCCCCCGCGCCCGCCCATCAGGCGGGCGCGGCCTTGTCCGGCCACGTGTGGCCCCCAGCCCTGATCGCGGCCCTTACCCCTCGGGCCTGCCTCGGAGGCCCACAGGAGGGCGGACACGGCGACGTTTCACGCCGGTCGCCCGCTCGGATCGGCGGATCCGGGCAGATGATCCTTCGGCAACGGGGCGCTCATCGGCGTCGCCGCAGGCCGTCGCCGGGCGCGCCGCCAGCGGCGCAGCCGCGTCGACAGTTGGGCCGCGCTGGTCGGAGGGTGGCGGTAGGGCACCTCGATCCCGAGCGCGCGCAGTTCGTTGATCACCCCGCCGACGGCCGAAGGCGTCAGGTCCAGGGCGTCCCCGATCGACCGCGTGCTCGCCCCTTCGCCCCACATGCGCAGGAGGCGTTCCTGACGCTCCGCCTTCGTCGGCGGTCCTTCGCCCTCGGCGTATTCGGGCGGCGGCAGCGGCCGCACGTACCAATCGCACGTCCCTGCGAGCAGCGTGGCGAGGTCGACCTCGAGGCCGTGGGCCAGGATGAGGAGGTTCATCGGTCGGGGCAGGGCGGCGCCCGACTCGATCGCGCTGAAGTGCCGGCGGTAGATGCCGGTCCTGGCCGCGACCTCCTCCTGTGAGAGGTCGAGCCGGCGCCGGAGTCGGCGGATGTTCGCCCCCAGCCTCGGTCCGAACCTAGGCTCCGATTCGGCGGCGCCGCCCTCGAGCGTGAGAGCCTCGTTCGCCCGCTCCCAGATGATCCCCCGGGTGATGGCCGCCAGCGGAACCCGGAGTCCCGCCGCGAGGCGTACGGCCGTCATCAACCTCGGTTCGGACCGTCGGGTCTCTGCCCGCCAGACGTTGTCCAACCTCATCTCGGTCGCTTCGGCGAGCTGTTCGAGGCTGAGGCCGGCGGCGAGGCGGTGTCGTTTCAGGTTGGCCGCCATCCGGGCATGCAGCCTGGCGACGTCTTCCACCACGGTCGCCATGTCCCCCTGGGGACCCGATGCGTCCTCGACCGGCATGGCGCCCGCAGCGCGTCGCCCGGCCACACGGGAGGGAAGGTGGATCCCCCGCGCGCGAAGCCGACGGACGATGCCTTCCACCGAGGGTTGGGTGATCCCGATCTCCGCGGCGATCTCCGCCGCCGTCAGATCATCGCGCCAGAGCCTCGTGACCGCCTCGTCGTTGGCGTGGAAGTCATGGCGTCGCCCGCGCCCCCTCGCGACCGGCGGGGTCCGATCGGATGGCTCCCACCTCATCCCTCGCAGGAGGAACTCGGCGGGGACCTCGAGCGAGCGCGCGATCGTCAGGAGCCCCTGCAACTCGGGTTGGCGGATGCCGGACTCGATCAGGCCTGCGCCAGAGGTGTCGGCCAGTCCGAGATCGCGCTGGCGAAGGTGCCGACGGGCCCTCGCGTCCTTCACGTTCCGGGCGATGACGGCGGCCACATCCGTGCGGCTCTCGACGGTCACGACCTCGGTCGCCTCCTCGAAGGCGAGCTCGCCGGGCGGCAGGACGGTGAGATAGCCCGCCAGGCGCTCGGCGTCGGATCTCCTCTCCCTCGGCTTCCGGGCGGTCTCCCCAGGATTCCAGAAGATCCCCTCCAGCAGGCCATCGAGGGTGGAGTCGAGTGCCGCCGCCAGGCGCAGGCCCTGGAGGACCCCGGTCTGGGCCCTCCCTGCCTCCAGCTGCGACACCCACGACGATCCGAGGTGGCTTCCGGGTCCGCCCACCTCGGCGGCGAGCGCTTCCTGCGTCATCCCCGCCGACTCGCGCAGACCTCGAAGGTTGGCGCCGAAGCGGCGGAAGCCAGGACTCCCGGCCCCGGTCTCCGGCCCCTCGTCCTCCCACGGATCTTCGGCCGGGGTGACGCCGGCATCGCCGTCGGGCACTTCGGCCCGGTCGGCATCGGCGAGCATCGGTCGATTCCTCAGCGGGCGGCGATTGGCCGTCTCGCCCGCCGCCGCCGCCGCATCCTCTGTGAGAGCTGCGCCGGGGTCAACGGCGCCTTCCGATAGGGCACGTCGACCCCGAGATCGCGCAGTCGATTGACCGCGGCGAAGACGGTCTGGGGCTTGATTTCGAGGGCTTCGGCGATGCCGCGAAGGTCGACGTTCTGGTTCCACAGCAGCAGTAGTTGTTCCTGCCGGGAAGCCGACTCTGCGGCCTCCTGCGCCTCCGTCATCGCGAGAGGGAGAAGGGGCCGCACGTACCAGTCACGGAAGCCCTCGAGAAGATCTTCGACCTCCACCTCCAGCGCGCGGGCGAGCATCAGGAGGGAGATCGGGCGAGGCGTGCTCCGGCCATGCTCGAGGGCGTTGAAGTAGTTGCTCCGCCTGCCGACCCGGCGCGCGACCGTGGCTTCGGCGAGACGGGCCGACTGTCGGAACCGCCGGGCGTTCTCGCCGATGACCACGGCGGGCGAGCGGTCCGTCGGCTTGGGGTGGCGGGCGAGCAGGAACGACCTCGCGGCGTGGTCCCATCGCAGGCCCTCGGTCAAGGTGGAGCAGGTCACCCGCAACGAGGCGGCCAGCCGGACGAGATGGGTGAGGAAGAAGTTCGGGCCGACCCTCTCGAACTGGGAGACCGAGTTGGCGGCGGAGAACCCGCCCAGCGCACCGAGCGGTTCCTGTTTTAACCCCTGCCGACGACGGTGGCGGCGGAGGTGTCCCGCCACGACCATCGCGGCGTCCTTTTCCTCGATCGGATCGCTCGCCCGGAGATCCTCCTCGCGCCGGAGGGCCAGTTCGTCCTCGAGGTCCTCATCGGTCCAGGTGGCGGGGTCGGCCGACAGGCTGCGTCCCCTCCTGCGCAGGCGTTCGATGCAGCGACTCACCGTCGGCTCATCGGCGGAGGCTTCCCTGGCGATCGCAGACGGCTCCTTTCCTTCGCGGCAACCCCGAAGGACCAGGGCGTCGAGCGAGTGAAGATCGCGGGTCCGCCCTCGGCGGCCCGCCGCCTCCCCCCATGCGTCGGGCGGGCCGATCTCAGCCCAATGCATCCCCGAAAGAAGCGTCCCGACCGTCACCTCCAGCTCCCGCGCCAGCGCGATCACCGTCGTCAACGTCGGTTCGATCTGACCGAGCTCGATCTTCGAGACGTGGGTCTGTTCGAGTCCGATGGTTGGCCCGAGGTCCCGCTGGGAGACATGGCGCCGGCGCCTGGCGTCCCTCACGTTGCGGCCGATGACCGCCGCGACCTCTCCTTGGGTGGATACCGGGATGGAGGGTCCGTCCGTCCGCAGGTGAGCCGGACGGGTGGAGAAGTAGCCCTGGGACCGAACCGCCCGAAGTCCCGAGGCCGAGCGGTCGGAGCCCAGCCGGCCGGGATTCCAGAAGATCCCGGCGGTGAGCCGGTCGATCCCGGTGTCGAGGGAGCCGGCTAGTTTCAGCGCGACGAGGAGGGTCGGGATATGGCGCCCCGCCTCGAAGTAGCTGACGGCCGCCGACGTGATGCCGGATCTCGTCGCGAGTTCGGCCTGCGTGACGCCCGCTTCTCGGCGAAGCTCGGCGATGTTGGCGCCGAGCTGGAGCGGCACCCCGCCGGTGGGCACGAGCTGCCCCGGCCCGAGGTGCCCGTCGTCGGGATCGTCGACGACGGACTGGACGAGGTCGGTGTCGTCCTCGGGGACCTCGGCCGGGTCGCTCGCGGTGGTCAAGACGCCTTCTCGCCCGGCCCGCCTTTCAGGTCGTAGGCGCGGGGTTTGTCCTTGGCGCGTCTGACCGGGCTGTCGTCGGCCTTCGCCTTGCGCTCGAGGCAGTTGGCGACCGCCCCGGACGAGCGGCCGATGGCCTTGGCGATGGCGCTCGCGCCAAGCGGGAGGGCATCCTCGCTTTTGCGCATGTGGGCGATCACGAGGCCGTCGAGTTCTCCCGGACGGAGTCGTTTGGCGCCGCTGCGGTTCGCCTTCGGCTTCTCCGCCTTGGGCTTGGTCGTCGCCTTCGATTTGGCCGGGGCCATGCCCGCCGACCGGCCGCCTTTCGACTTCGCGGGTTTGGTCCTCGGTTTCGCTTTGGGCTTGCTCTTGGTGCTCATGCTGATGCCTCCGTCCTGTCGATTTCTTCCAGAAGGGCCTCGCACACCTGCTCGGCCCGGTCGAATAGGTCTTCGGGGCTGCCGTCGAGTGGTGACGCCCCCGCCGCCGAGGCCGCCTTTGCGTCCGCCAGCGCGCGCTTGATCGCGGGGCGCAGCCGCTCGACCGGGAGACGGCGCAACTCGAACTCGGTCTCCTCGTCGCCTGGCAGGCCGAGGATGCCGAGGCACCATCGCTTGAGCCAGTCGAGATCCAGCATCAGAGCCCTGTCGTCGGCGAACCAGGCCGCGACGAGGTCGTCGTCGATGCCCCGCTCGCACTCGCGCATGATCCGCAGGTCGGCGCTGACGAAGTAGCGGTAGACCATCAGGTCGACCAGGGTGTCCCTGGCGTTGCGGTCCAGGAGGGTCGTCGTCTGTCCCATCAAGCACTCCTTTGTCGTTCGGGTAGGTCTGGAAGAAGCTGCGTCACGCTTTCCGGGTCCTCGCCGCGGGCGTCGTCGGTCGGCTCCGGCCAGCGCTCGCACATACGCACGACCAGGGCGAAGGCCCTCATGGCCGCCTCGAAATCTCTCCTGATGGCGCAGATCTCCGCTTCGGTGATCGGCCGCTCGACCCGTCGATCCCAGAGGAGGTCGTAGGCCTCGTCGATGACCCGACGTGCCTCGGCGCGCACGCCGTCCATCGCCCAGAAGGCCACGTCGCGGTCCTGCCGCCAGCGGCGGTGCTGCGGGGACTCGGGAAGGTCGACCGGGTCGGCCGCCTCGAGGTGCCGCTGGCCGGCCTCGGTGATCCTCCACTCCTTCCAGCGGATCCGCCAGCGTGGAACGTCGCTCGAATCTAGGAGGCCGCCGGTTACCAGCCGCCCCAGTGGCGGGCGCAGGCGGGTGGTGGCCCCGCCGTTGTATCGCCAACCGAGGTGCTCTGCGATCTCCTTGACGCCGACCCGCCGCTCCCCGATCCGCTCGGCCCTGGCGACCGCCGCGAGCACCGCGTCATCTGAGACGGGACCGGATGGGCCGAGTTCGCTGGTGGGCTGTCGGTCCTTTTCGCTCATCCGGCGCCTCCCTCCTCATCAGGTCCGTCCTCGGCGGCGGCAGCCTCCAGGGCCGAGGGACCCGCGGCACCGTCGGTCGGGTCGGGGAAGAAGTCGCCCGGCTCGACTTCGAGCGCGGCGGCGAGCAGGCGGATCTCCGAGGAGCCCGCCTCCCTGGCGGCATAGATCAACTCGACGACCGCCAACACGTCCAGACCGGACTGCGCCGCCAGCTCCCCGATGGTGAGGTCGCGCGACTCGCGCAGGCCGTTGACCTTGTCCCCGAAATTCCGGCGTTCGCGCGTCTCTGCCGCCTCGACGTTCACCCGCTTGTAGCGCCATCGGCCGGCGTGGATCTCCCTGGCCTGAGCGTCGACGAGCGCAAGAAGGACGGCCAGGAGGTCCCGCTGGGACCGGCGTTCCTCCTCGTGGGGGGCGCCGTTGAACACCGCGACATGAATCTCCAGCAAGGCGATCGCCCCGTCGCCCGGAAGCTCCTCGCCCTCCCGCAGCCAGCGCACGATGTCGGCGGTCAGCAGGAGCGCCTTCGCCCCCTCCTCGCTGATCTCACGCTTGGCGGCGTCTTCGAGCATGTCGGAGAGCTCGCCTTCGAGGCTCTCGGCGACCCGTCGCCGTGCCGTCGGGTCCAACCGTTCGGATCGATCCTGGGCGGGCCTGACGAGATCGGCGGCTCGGGAAAGGGCCACCGAGAGGCCGGTGCGCGCCTTTCCAAGCTGATCCCGGATCGAGACTGCCTGTTCCTGCGGACCGGAGGTCGCGCCTCCCGTCGCGTCGGCCATCTGGCGGGCGGAGATCATGGCGCCACCAGGCTGTAGCCGATGCCCCAGGAGTTGACGACGTACTTATTGTCCTCGGGGTCGAGCTTTCTCCTCAGTCGGCTCGCGTGGCTGTCGAGGGTCCGGGTCTTGCCCGCGGGAGCCTTGAAGCCCCAGACGTCCCGGAGAAGTTCGTCCTTCGAGAACACCCGCGTCGGGTCCTCGGCGAGGACGAGCAGGAGGACGAACTCTTTTTTCGCGAGATGAACCTCCCGCTCGCCGACCGTGACCTTCCGCCGCGCAGGGTCGATCAGCAGCTCCCCTACCCGGGTCGGTTTCGCCTGGCGGTTGTGACGCCGTCGCAGGATCGCCTTGATGCGCCCTTTCAGGTCGTCGTAGGAATAGGGCTGCCGTGCCATGTAGTCGTCGGCGCCGAGCTGGATCGCACGCGCCCGGTCCCCGGTGTCACCGACGAGGGCGATGATCGCCAGGTTCGGGTCGTAACGATCCTCGACTCCGTCGGCCTCGCGGATGGTCCTGATGACCTCGAGGCCGGGCATGTCCGGCAGGTCCAGGGAGAGGACAAGGATGTCGGGGCTGTTGTACCGACAGAACCGGAGTGCGTCGGCGGCCGTCGACGCCGGCAGGACCTCGAAGTAGTCCGCGACGAGGTGGTCGGAGAGCATCTCGAGGGTGCGCTCGTCTCCGTCGCAGATGAGGACGGTCGCGATCTCCTCTATCTGCACCACCGGCGATCACCGCCTTCAGGTTCCGGGTGCCGGGTGTCGCGTCTTGGCATAGGTCGTCCTCCTCGGGTGCAGGGGGCACCGGCCCGGACGGGTGGGCACCCCTAGATCGCGTCGGCTGCGCCTTCGGGACCCCGGCCGTTGGTGGCGGCGGTGGGCCGGGGTCCCTCCGGCGATGCGGCGGCGTGACCGTAGCTCTGGGATCGCGACCAAGCGAGTCGGAATCGAGCCGGAATCGGCGCATATCGCCGCATATCCGCGCGACTTTGGGCACTGGTGCCCAAAATGAGGGGGAAACAGGCGGTCCGTTCGAAATGATCCGCCGGAGGGCTAACCCCGCATTTGCAGGGGTTTCGAGGCTATGGAGCTAGGCGGATTCGAACCGCCGACCTCCTGGGTGCGATCCAGGCGCTCTGCCAGCTGAGCTATAGCCCCGTATGCGGCGATCTCCGGGGGTTGGGCCCGGGGAGCGACCGTATTCGGGTTCCAAGTCTAGCGGTGGATATGCGGGGATGAACTGGGGGTCTCTGAGGTGCGAGATCGGCCGTTCAGGGGGCGCCGGGCTCCGGTCGGGGTCGGCCGGGACGCACACGCGGCGCGGCGCCGTGGGACGAGGGCCTAACTCCCCGTGCGGCGGACGTCGAGTCGTTTCCAGGTCCTCAGGCCGCGGGCCTCGATCTTGTCGAGGACGGAGTGCCACTCTGGCAGGGCGCCGACGCCGACTACGCCGCGGGTGGAGATCTCGCCGCGGCCTAGCATCGGGAGGAGGACCACGGGGGTGGTGCCGGAGGTGGCGAGGACCATGTGGGTGCCCCAGGGGATGTGGTCGCGGGCTTCGGCGAGGGAGACGATGAGGCCGTCGGTGCGGGAGATCTCGTCGGCGCCGCGGCGGCCGATGACCTCGACGCAGACCGCGAAGGCGCCCTCGGTGACGACCCCTGCGTCGATCGCCTCCTCGTAGCGCTCGGGCGAGATGAACGCCCGGCCGAGCTCGCTCGGGAGATCGGCGGCGAGGGGCTCGTCCGCGGCGAGGCGGCGGCGCAGCGCCTCGATCCAGATCTGCGGCGAGGATCGCCAGCGCCCGTTGGAGAGGCCGCTCTTGACTTCGACCCGCTCGAGCTCGACGCCGAGGTTGTGCATCGTCCGCAGCTCCGGGTGCATGAAGCCGGTGAAGACCGGGATCGGCCCCAGCTCGGGCCAGTCGTAGGTCTCTTCGCTCTCGAACAGGTCGACCTCGGTGATCTCCCCCCGCTCCCAGCGCAGCGGGGTCGGCATGTTGAAGTTGGCGATCAAGCCGGGCCCCACGGTCGAGACCAGCTCGCTGCCGTCGTTGCGGTCGACCCAGCGCACGACGATGCTCCGCACCGAGTCGAGCTCCTCCACCGCCCGCCTGGCGATCAGGTCGACCCAGCCGGGCGCGACCCCGGCGCACGAGACCGCGGTCAGCCCGGCGGCCCGGAAATCGTCGTCCAACTCGAACTGGGCGTCGATCGTTTCCTCGCGCGGGATCGCCCCCTCGACCTCGAACGGCCCCGAGTTGAGGTCCATGTAGTGCGAGGAGGCCGCGAGGCAACCCCGCATCACGGCCAGGTTCAGGTGCGGCAGCGTGGCGTTCAGGACCGCGTCGAGGTCGGCGGCCCAGGCGGCGACGGCGTCCGGGTCGGCGGCGTCGACGACGGTCGTGGTCAGCTCGACCGGGCTGCGCAGGCCGGCGAACCGCTCGCCCGCCAGCCGCAGCCGGCCCTCGTCGGCGTCGGCCAAGGCGATCGAGTCGAGGCCTGGCTCGCTGCGGAGCAGTGCGGAGAGGCCACTCCCCTCGGCTCCCGCTCCAAGGATCCCGAGCTTCATCCGGCGATCTTACCGGTAACTAGACAGACTGTCTAGTAGCGGCGATGCTGTCGGCCACGATCTCGACCGCACGCGAGAGCTCCGCGTCGGAGATCGTGAACGGCGGCGCGAGGCAGACGATGTCGTCGAGCAGGCCCCGGGTCAGGAGGCCGCGCTCGCGCGCCTCGTCGGCCACCCGCCGGCCGCGGCCGACCGCGGCCGGGAATCGCGCCCGGGTCTCCTTGTCGGCGACCAGCTCGACCCCGACCATCAGGCCCGCCTGGCGCACCTCCCCCACCTCGGGCAGATCGGCGAGCGGCCGGACCAGCTCGGCGAGCACCGCCGCCGCCTCGTTCACGCGGTCGATCCAGCCCTCGGCCTCGATCGCCGCAAGGTTGGCGAGGCCGACCGCGCAGGCGACCGGATGGCCGGAATGGGTGAAGCCGTGCATGAGGACGCCGGGCTCGGCGGCAGGGTCGCGCAGCTCGTCCCACAGCTGGTCGGAGACGATCACGCCGCCGAGCGGGACGTAGCCGCTGCTCACCCCCTTGGCGAAGGTCAGCAGGTCGGGGCTGACGCCCTGCGCCCCGGAGGCGAACCAGCTGCCGGTACGGCCGAAACCGGTGATGACCTCGTCGACGATCAGCAGCACCTCGTTGCGGTCGCACACCTCGCGGATCGCGCTCAGGTACCCCGGCGGCGGGACGATCACGCCGCCCGAGCCGAAGACGGGCTCGACGATCACGGCCGCCACCCGCTCCGCGCCGACCTCCTCGATTCGGCTTTGCAGAGCCTTTCCCGTGCACACCGGACAGGTCTCCGGATCGCACGGGACACCGGCGTCGCAGCGGTAGGTGTAGGGCGCCGAGACCTCCACGACCTCCGGCGCCGGCGGGCCGAAGTCGCCGTGGTAGGGGTCGAGCCTCGTCGCCGTGGTGGTGACGCCGGCGAGCCCGTGGTAGCCGCGGTCGTGAGCGATGACGACGGCCTTCTCCGGCCGGCCCGCGCGGACCCAGTGGCGCCGCGCCAGCTTGATCGCGGTCTCGTTTGCCTCGCTGCCGCCGGAGGCGAAGAAGACGCCGCCGAGCCCGGCGGGGGCGAGGTCGACGATCCGCTCGGCCAGTTCGATCGCCGGCGGCGAGGAGACCCCGCCGAAGGTCGCCGCGTAGGGAAGGGTCGACATCTGGCGACGCGCCGCCTCGACCAGGTCCTGGCGACCGTGGCCGAGGTTGACGGTCCAGAGGCCGGCCGAGCCGTCGAGGATCCGCCGGCCCCGCTCGTCGATCAGCTCGCACCCCTCCCCCCGCACGAGCACCAGCGGCGCGCTCGCCGCGAAGCGCGAGTGGTCGGTCAGCGGGTGGACGAGGTTGGCGAGATCGGTGTCCGCGTAGCTCGAGGTCGTCGGTGTCGCTTCGGTCATCTCCATGCCGGAACGGTCGTGGACGTGGATCGGCGACCGTCCGAGCTGGGGACGCTATCGAAATTAGACAGTCTGTTCAACTATTGGTCGTCGGCGAGGCGCCGGCCGAGGGGGCTCTCGGGGGCTTCGCCCGGATCGACCTTGCAGATCGAGTACCAGTGGAGCAGCGCCAGCTGATGGGCGGCTTCGTCGATCTGCTCCTTGCCGGCCGCGACGTCGAAGGAGGAGAGGACCGACTCGATCATCGCGTAGGCGGCGCGGACGCCGAACTCGAGGTCGATGTCGTCGCGGATCAGGCCGGCGGCCTCGTCGGCCGCGTGGACGGTGAGGATCCATCCCAGCATGGCGTCGTCGGCGGCCTTGTTGGCCTGGTCCCAGCCGCTGCTGCGCGAGCCGCGGGCAACGGCGACGAGCGGCCGCAGGTCGGCGTTCTCGACCCGCCAGGCCAGCGCCTCGCGGACCATTTCCTGGATCAGGCTGAAGGAGGTCTGACCGGGGCGGGCGCTCGCCCGCAGCCGCTGCGCGATCTGCGCGTATCCCGTCATGTAGTCGGCGATGATCGCGGCGAGGATGTCCTGCTTGTCGTCGAAGTTGTTGTAGACGGTGGCGCGAACGACCCCGGCGCCGCGGGCGATGTCGCCGATCGAGACCTGCGCGAAGCCGCGCCGCACGAACAGCTTGCGACTCGCCGCGAGGATCTTCGCGCGGGCGCTCGGCTGTCCCCTCCGTGGTCGCGTCACGGGCGCGAGATTAGTCGGATGCTCGCCCGCGGCGGGAGGAGCTCAACCGACCTCTTCGGGGAGCTCGTACCAGCGCTTGCGGTCCCCGATCCGGGCCCGCATCTTCCAACCGCGGCTCTTCGGCGCCTCCTCCAGGCGCCGGCGCAGCCCCTCGAGCCGCGCCGCGACCAGCTCGCCGCGCTCGAGGCCGGCGAGCTCGCGGGCGAAGTCCTCGGCCCGCTCGGCGACCATGCCGAGGGTCCGCCAGAGGCCCCAGTCCCCCGCCGCCAGGTCGGCGAGGTAGGCGACGTTGACCCCGCTCTCGTCCTCGGTCAGGTCGTGATCGCTGAGGATCGCGCAGATGTCGATCAGGTCCTTCTCGTTGGTCTCCACCACCTGCAGCTTCATCAGCAGCAGGTCCGCCAACGGCAGCGTCTGCGCGTCGAGCTCGAGCCGCGCGCGGAAGTCGATCCGGTGGCAGAGCTGCGCCTCGTCGACGAAGACGTCGAGCTGGCGCCCGTTCGTCGGGTCCCAGAAGAACAGGCGTCGCGATCCGTGCAGGGTGTTGAACTCCCGGTCGGCTTCGTAGCCGAGCGACTCCAGCAGCGCGCCCGTCGCGTCACGGCCGGCGCCGACCGTGACCACGTCGATGTCTTTGTAGACCCGGGCCAGCGGCGGGCCGGCCGCCGACGGGCACCGCCGCGCGACCGCGACCCCGCCGGTCAGCCGGACCGGGACCTGGCGCGCCGCGGCGGCGTCGGCGATCCGTCCTCCCTCGAGGACCGGATCGGCTTGTGGCGCCTGCTCATTCAGGGGGGATCTCCGCGGCGAGCTTGTCGACGTCCACACCTTGACGCATCCGCACCATCCGGGCGGTGAAGAAGGTCAGCAGGGCGGCCGCGAGGATGATCCCGCAGTCACGGAAGAAGTGACCCTTTTCGATCCCGAGTTCGGGGTAGCGCATGTAGATGAAGAAGAGACCGGCGAGCAGCACGACGGTGAGGCCTCCGGCCAGGGCGACGATCGGCACGCCGAGGACGCGCCGCGTCGTCGCCGACGCCCGCCACACCTCCGGCCGGCGGTACGGCAGCAGCACCGCGGCGATCCCGATCAGGATCATCGTCACCAGCTGCAGCACCACCGCCTCGTAGAGGACGCTGAGGAAGCCTTCGCCGTTGCTGACCGCCCAGTAGAGGACGAGGATGCTGACCACGACGACCAGGCCGATCGCCCAGTTCGGGGCGTGGGTCTTCGGCGAGACGCGGGCGAAGCGTGACGGCAGCAGGCCGTCCAGCGCCCAGGCGAAGACGGTGCGCACGGCGATCGTGATGTTGGGCAGGATCAGCAGCGGATAGGCGACCGCGAAGGTGAGGAACAACCACCAGGCGAGCAGGCTGCTGCCGCCCGCGATCGAGGTCAGGAACGTGTAATAGGGCGGCGCGGAGAAGGGGTACAGTTCGCTTCCGGCAAGGGCGTTGACGGCGACGAAGAAGTCGTGGCCGAACTTCCAGAAGAAGACGATCGAGAGCAGCACCGCGATGCCGATGTGGACGAAGGAGGCGGCGCCCATGATCCTCATCTGGGTGGTGTCTTTCGCCCGGCGGATCTCACCTGAGATGTAGATCGAGAGCCAGCTGTAGATGGTGAGGCCGGCGATCGCGGCGAAGGTCGGCCAGGTGTTGTTGAGGCTGAAGGCGGGGTTGGTGCTGATGCCTTCTTTGGCGGCCGATTTGATCAGGCCGTGGTAGGAGTCGGGTTCGCCGGTGATCGGGCCGGCGAACTTGTTGAAGCTGTTGACGAAGCCGCTCTGGGACTTGAACAGCAGCACCAGGAAGACCGTGACCAGCCCCAGGATCATGATGATCCAGAGGGAGTTCATGATCCGGGTCGTCCACCGCCAACCGCCCGCCAGCAGTCCGGCGGAGATCAGGATGACGACCGTCCCGATCGCGAACTGCCAGCCTTCCTTGGTGACCAGGTCGTTGCCCGCGGTGACCAGTGAGTTGTGGCCGCTGACCAGGCCCACCGCCGTCAGCGAGGGGCCGAGCGCGACGGTGACGAAGGCGAAGGCGGTGAAGGCGATCGAGAGGACGACGCCCGACACCCAGAAGAAGGAGGAGATCAGGCCGATCACGGGGTGGGTGATGCGCCCGACCAGGACGTAATCGCCGCCGCTCCGCGGGATCGCCGAGGAGAAGAGGCCGTAACACACGCAGAGCACCAGCGCGACGCCGAAGGCCAGCGCGAAGCCGAGCCAGATCGAGCCGCCCGGGTAGAGCCCGAGGACGAAGAAGACCGCGGTCGCCAGCAGGATCGCGGTCGGCTGCCCCGCGAGGTTGAAGACGAAGGTGGAGAACGGCGAGACTTCCCGCACCAGGCCGGTCGCTTTGCGGGCGAACATCCCCCGCGAGCCGACCTGCGTCGCGCCCTCTCCGGTCAAGTCACTCATCAGCGCTCCTCTCCCTCTCAGGAATCCGTTTCATCCCGACACCAGGTACTGGTTGACGACACGTTCGGGCTCGAGGTGGATCAGGCACCCGTCGAGGTGACCGCTGCCGTAGTCGGAGCCCGGATTGATGGCGACGGTGCGTCCGATCCTCGTCACGCCTTTGCTCTCGTGGATGTGACCGTGAAGGCTGAGCAGAGGTTGGACCTCCTCGATGATCTGGCGCACGGCCCGGCTCCCGGTCGGGACCTCGTGCGGCCGGCCGCCCTTGGTCACGTAGCGCAGCTCCTCGTCCACCTCGAAGGCGGTGTCGAGGCTCGAGTCGAAGGGCGGCACGTGGATGTTGAAGATCGCCCGCTCGGGCCGCTCCAGCTGATCGGTGAGCGCCTTCAGGCGTGAGTAGATCTCGTCTTCGTCCAGCTCGCGCGGCGTCTTCCAGGGCGTGCGGTTGGCGTAGCCGAAGGAGACCATCTCGTGCGGGCCGACCGCGCGGACGGCCTCGTCGCAGGCGTCCACCGAGGTGCCCGCCGCGAGGATCGCGTCGACCGTCCAGGGGTCGTCGTTGCCGGGGATGACGTAGGCGACCGTGCCGGTCCCGGCGAGGCGCTCGTCGGCGAACTCGACCCAGAGCCGCAGCTCGTCGAGGAGCGCCTTCTCGAAGGCCCGTTCGCGCCGGGCGGCGTCCTCGCGCAGGAGCTCGGCCTCGCCGGGGTCGGCCATCAGCCAGTACATCCCGTTGGTCGAGATCGCCCGCTGGATCTGGTCCAGCTCCTCGGCCGTCCGCGCCTCCCTGACTTCGCCGATCACCTCGGCGCGGTAGGTGCCGTCGGCCTCCTTGACGATCGGGATCAGCGCCTTGCCGGTGAGGTCGCCGCCCATGACCAGGGCCTGCGCCGGATAGTGCGCGGCGGCGTTGACGAACTTCTTCCAGCAGACCCGAGATCCGTGGACGTCGCCCGCGTAGAAGAGGGCGAGCGGCTGCTCACGCGGGCGGCGCTTGAACATGAACTCCCCGTTTCCTCCGTGCTTCTTCCCGATGCTGTCGACGATGGGTCGGCAAGTCGCGACACTAGCATTACTTGGTCACTGTGTCTAGTTTTTTCGAAGCTCCCGTTCGAGCAGCTCCAAGGCGAGCTCCGGATCGACCTCCGCGAGCAGGCCGGCGGCGGCCAGGATGTAGTCCGCGTCGACCTTGATCGTCGGCTCGATCGGCGCCAGCGACTGCGGATCGCGCCGCTCCAGCGCCCGGGCGAGGATGCGGCGAGCGTCGCCGCGGTGGGCGAAGACACCGCCGGTGCCGATCAGCTCGCGGGCCTCGCGGAGGTCGGGCCCGTCCACGGAAAGGCACGGAGAGCCGTCGCGGCGGGTGGTGAGGAGGAGCTTCCCGCAGTGGCGCCCGAGCGCGTGGCCGACGCAGCCGGTGGCGAGCAGCCCGTCGAGGTCGGCCTCCTCACCGCCCGACGGGATCCACTCGGGCTCGCGCCCGCGCCGGGCCACCGCCGCGTCGAGCCCGGCGGCGCGATCCTCGCCGAGCTCCGCGGCGAGCCGGGGCCGGTCGGCGTCGAGGACACCGGCCGCCCCCGCGCGCAGGCCGAGGTCGCCCTCGACGGTGCGGAGCGTCGTCGGCGTGGGCAGGAGCGGCTGCTCGATCCCCGGGGTGACGACCTCCCCGACGCGGCTCGAGTGGACGTCGGTGGTCGCCCCGCCGACGTCGACCACGACCACGTCCCCGATCCCGGGGCGCCGCCCGCTGCCCTCGGCGAGCAGTCGGGTCGCCGCGAGCACCGCCTCCGGCGTCGGCATCCGCACCATCGCGGTGAAGCGAGCGTCGGTGCTCATCCGCTTGCCGCCGATGACGTGGGCGAGGAAGGCGCGCGAGATCGCGGCCCGGGCGTCCTCGATCGCCAGCGCCCCGAGGCGCGGCATCACGTTGGCGGCGACGTCGACCCGGGCTCCGGTCGCGGCGAGGATGCCCTCGACCTCCGCCGCGGCCGCGCGGTTGCAGGCGACGACGAAGTGGGTGCGGAGGCCGGCGCCCGCCAGGGCGCGCGCGTTGGCCAGCACCAGCTCGCGCTGGCCGCCGTCGGTCCCGCCGGCGAAGAGGACGATCTCCGGTGCCGTCCGGCGCAGCTCGGCAAGCTCGGCCTCACCGAGCCGGCCGGAGACGACGGCCTCCACCCGGGCGCCGGCGTTGAGCGCGGCCTGCCGCGCGGCCGCCGCGGTCAGGTCGCCGACGAGGCCCACCGCGGCCACCCGCAGCCCGCCGCCCGCGCTGGAGACGGCAAGCTCGAGCTCCGGCGCCGCAGCGGCCCCGGCGAGCTCCCGCGCCGCGGCCAGGGCGGCGTCGTAGCCCTCCATCACGTCGGTGCGGATCGCGGTCGGCGCCTCCGCCCGCGCCACCATGCGCCGCCGGGCACGGTCGACCAGCGTGACCTTCGTGTAGGTGCTGCCGAAGTCCGCGAGGGCGACCAGGCCCAAGGCTAGGCCGCCACCCCGCCGCCCCGGTGCTCGACCAGGGCGTCGACCAGCCGGTCGATCGTCTCCGGCGTGCGGATGCCGCCGGCGTTCAGGTCGGAGCGGACGTCGATCGGGATCTCGGAGCCGTCGACGTCCTCGTTCAGGACCCCGCCCATGAAGACCGGGACCGAGCCGGCGTCGGCGGCCCCCAGCTCGCTCATCAGCCGTTGGCCGAAGGAGCGGGCGACCCCGTTGTGGGTGGTGACGACCACCGCGTCGGCGTCGCTCTCGATCACCGCCTTGACGATGTCCTCGGGATCGCGGTTGATGCCGAAGTCGATCACGTCGGTCCCCGCCGCCTCGAGCGTCGAGGCGAGCAGGAAGCTGGCGAATTCGTGCACGTCGGTGGAGCTGACCAGCACCTTCATCCCGCGGATCGCCTCCTCGCCGCCGCGCTTCCCCAGCTCCGCGAGGAGCTCCTCGCGTTGCACCATCGTGTTCTTGACCAGGTCGGTCTGCAGGATCGGGCGGCGCCCGCGGGGGAAGTCGGCGTCCGGCTCCCCGGCCCCGAACAGCTCCTCGCAGCGGTTGGCGCCGAGCCGCTTCAGGATCAGCAGGAGGCGGGCGGGATCGGTCGTGTCGATGCCGGCCGCGGCCAGGCCCCGCAGCGCCGAGTCGAAGAAGGCGCGGCCGCCGGCGACGAGCCGGTCGCGCATCGCCTCGATCGTCCCCCAGTCGACGCTCGGCTCGACCATCGGCACGTATTCCTCGAGCCGCCGGCTGATCGTCTGGACGGTCGCGACCTCCTGCCAGGAGGGGATCCGCTCCGTCTCGGTCACCGGCACCGCGATCGGCGCGCCGCCGAGGCGATAGCGACGGTCGACCATCTTCATGAAGAGGACGTCGGTGCTGACCACCGCCATGTTCGAGTCGAAGTCCGGCGTGTTGCCGATCGTGTCGCCCTGGACGAAGCCGGCCGGCACCCGGTCCGGGTTGACCGCGTCGAGCGCGAGGGTCACCGCCGACTTGATCACCGGGTCCTGGGTGAGCCCGCCCCAGGAGCAGGAGTAGGCGGCGCCGATCAGGCTTTCGGAGATGTGGCGCTCGAGCATCGACCAGCCGACGTAGCTGGCGTAATCGTGGAAGACGCCCGGGTAGCCGTCCTCGAGGTAGGAGTCGAAGCAGACGCCCTCGTCCTTGAAGGCGGCCAGCAGGCCGGCGGCCTTCAGCACCGCCATCGTCTGGCTGACCTCGTCGTCCCAGTACGGCCAGCGCCAGGAGTACTGCGAGAGGACGCCGATGTGGGTGATCCCGACCCGCAGGGCGTCGACGGCGTTTTCCACCGAGCCGGGCCCGCCGATCATGTTGTCGGCGGCCTCGGGCTGGATCGGCGCGGCGTTGGCGAGCTCGTGCCAGTCCTGCTCGGTCCAGAGGGCGGGGCCGGTCTCCTGCGGCGCCTCCGCCCGCTTCGCTTTCGGCAGCCCCATGCGGCGCTCGGCGATCAGGTTGAAGCGGTCCGGCGGGCGGACGCCGCGGGAGAGGGCGTCCTCATATATGCGCCCGATCGCCTCGCGGGTGTCGGGCCAGTTGGCGAGGCCGATGTTCATGCAGGTGCAGGCGATGCCCTCGGCCCGCGCGCGCTCGCGCCACTCGCGCTCGGACCCGACGCCGTTCTCGCGGCAGAAGAGCGAGGGCTCGCGCGTGAGCCCGGCGGCGAGCGCCTTGCCCTCCGCGACGGCTTCGCGACCGTCGGGCAGGTCGGCGGGCAGGAGGCTGCCGAGGTCGACCCCGATCCCCAGCCCGCTCATCGCGGCCCCCTCATCCGTCGAGCACCCAGCCGCCGCTGACCTCGAGCACCTGGCCAGTGGTGTAGCCGCCGCCGTCGGAGGCCAGGTAGAGGACGCTTTCGGCGATCTCCTCGGGCTTCCCCATCCGCCCGAGCGGCGTCATCGCGAGCGCCTCGTCGACGTGCTCCTGGGGGATCTCCCAGTCGTCCTCCCAGTTGGCGGCGATCGCGCCCGGGGCGATCGCGTTGACCCGGATCTCCGGCGCCAGGTCGCGGGCCAGCGCCGAGGTCAGCGCCCGGACGCCACCCTTCGCGGCGCAATAGGTGACGGCGACCGAGTTGACGACGTTCTCCTGGTTCGTCCCGTTGCCGTAGGAGCCGGAGAAGTTGACGATCGCCCCGCCGCCGTCGCGCCTCAGGTGCGGCACCGCCGCCTGGCAGACGCGGAAGGTGCCGAGCAGGTCGACGTCGAGCAGGGCGGCGAAGGCCTCGTCGCCTGACTCGGCGAAGCGGACGGCGTCGGCCGGGTCGATCCTCCCCGCCGCATTGACGACGACGTCGAGGCGACCGTGACGCTCGACGGTCTCGGCGACGAAAGCATCGACGGAGGCCTTGTCGGTGACCTCAAGCTTGGCCGCGTGCCCTTCCGAGCCCGCCGCCTCGACGGCGGCAAGGACCTCCTCGGCGGCGTCCGCCGAGCTTCGGTAGCCGATCGCCACCTTGGCGCCCTCCGCCCCCAGCGCCCGGGCGACCGCGCCCCCGAGCGCACCGCCGGCACCGGTGACGATCGCCACCCTGCCCTCGAACCGTCGGCCGTTGTTCCACTGCTCCATGCGACCTCGCTTGCTCGTGTTCGAAACCCAGGGCGAGTGTATGCGGGAGTGGACACTTTGTCTAGTTATGGGATGCGGGGGCTTGGGCGGGCGGGGGTTCGGGGGGCGGGCGGCCGTCCGAGGATGGTCCTGGGCTCCTCATGGGGGTCCTGGCAGGCTGT
>CALCIA010000137.1 GCA_937907435.1 uncultured Actinomycetes bacterium | reverse complement strand
CCCCATGAGGAGCCCAGGACACCCCCGCGCCACCTCGGACGGCCGCAAGCGCCCCAAACCCCCACCCGCCCCTCCCCAGGCCCCAACCCCAGCATCACCCGCCCAGCCTCACTCCCCTTCGCGGACGTCCCGGTTGAAGACGAGGACCAGGAGGACGATCACCGTCGTCCCGGCGAGGACCAGGGTCGATGCCGCCGCGATCGTCGGGTCGACGTTGTTGATCGTCTCGAACATCTCCACCGGCAGCGTCCGAGTGGTCGGCGTCGAGAGGAAGATCGCGGTCACCACCTCGTCGAAGGAGGTGATGAAGGCGAGCACCGCGCCGGCGAAGATGCCCGGCATGATCGCCGGCAGGGTGACGCGGAGGAAGGTCGTCCACGGCGAGGCCCCGAGGCTCGCGGCCGCCTGCTCCAGCCGCCGGTCGAACCCCGCCAGGCTGGTGGAGACCGAGATCACGACGAACGGGATCGCCAGCGCCGTGTGGGCGAGGACGAACCCGAGCTCGTGACCGGCCAGATGCCAAGGCAGGAAGACCGCGTACACGCCGACGGCGACGATCACGACCGGGACGATGATCGGCGACAGCACCAGCCCGCGGACCAGGCCCTTGCCGGGGATCACGCCGCGGTCCAGACCGAAGGCGCAGGCCGTGCCGAGCACCCCGGCGAAGACCACGACCAGCAGCGCGATGACGACCGAGTGGGTCAGCGATTCGATCCATTCGGGCGCGGTGAAGAGATTGTGGTACCACTCCGTCGACCACGTGGTCGGTGGGAATTCGAAGCTCTTCTTGCCGGTGAAGCTGAGCGGGATCACGACGAGGATCGGTGCCAGGAGCCAGATCACCATCAAGCCGGCGAAGATGCGAAGCAGGAGGCCCGAGAGCCCGATGCCGGGCCGCCTCAGGGTCAAGGTCTTCACAGTCGACCACCCGCTCCCATCCCGACACGCTCGAGTCGACGCCGGGTCAAGGTGGCGACGGCCGCCACCAACACCAGGGTGCAGGCCAGCAGCACCAGACCCATCGCACCGGCGTGACCCCAGTCGAGCAGTTTCTGGGTCTGGGCGACGATCGCCTGCGAGATGAGGCTGTTGTCGGGCGACCCGATGATGGCCGGGGTGATGTAGAAGCCGAGCGAGAGGATGAACACCAACAGCGTGCCGGACATGATCCCCGGCAGCGACAGCGGCAGGTACACCTTGAAGAAAGTCGTGGTCGGGCCGGCCCCCAAGCTCCTCGACGCCGTCAACAGGCGCCGATCGATGTTCCGGAGGTTCGCGTAAAGGGGCAGGATCATGAAGGGCGTCATCACGTGGCACATCGCGATGATCACCCCCGGGGTGGTGCCCAGGAGGCTCACCTTCGGGAAGCCGAAGAAGGTGACGATGCCGTTGATCACACCGTCGTCGCGCAGCAGGATGCGCCAGGCGTAGTTCCTGACCAGGATGCTCTGCCAACATGACATGACGACGATGCCGAGCAGGAGCACCAGCCACCTGCGGCTGACGACGGTCAGCAGATAGGTGAACGGATAGGCGATCAGCAGGCAGATCACGCTGACGATCAGCGACGTCTCGAAGGTCCTGATCAGGATCGTGATCTGCGTCGGTTCGTTGAAGAACCACTGTAGGTTCGCCAGCGCGTTGCCCTGCGTGCCCGTGTGGTCGGTGAACGTCCTGCCGATGATCTTCCCGACGGGATAGAAGAAGGTGACCGACAGCATCACCAGGGCAGGCAGGACCAGCAGGGCGGCGGTGTTCACCCGGCCCTTGGCGGTCTTGGAGACCCGGCGTGGCCGGGCCGCGGGGCGCGGGGCGGCCGTCAGCCGCCCCGCGCTGTCAGTGGATGCGCTCATCGGAGTGCCTCAGGAGTCGCTCCCTGGTCAACCCGTGATCGCGGACTCCCACTGTTCGCTGAAGGTGGCGTCGTTTTCGGCCCACCACGTCCAGTCGACCACCGAGCCGGCGCCGAGGATCTCCTTCGATCCGGAGACGAGCCAGGGATCGAGCTTCTTCGCCTGCGGCGGGACGAAACCCTCCGGCGAGCCGTACGCCGGCAGCTCTTCGTAGAACCGCCTGTTGTTTTCCGGGTCGTAGATGTAGTTGAGGAGCTCTTCCGCCGCTTCCGCGTTCGGTGCTCCCTTCGGGATCCCGAAGGTGCCCGATGCCGTGGACGCCCAGCCGTGGGCGATGCCCCATTCGGCACCCAGGTTCTGCGCTTCGACCATCATCCTGGTCGTGTAGATGCCCATCGACACGTCGTTGTTCTGCATCGCGTCGGCCGCCTGGCTCGGCGTTTCGTAGACCGAGAGCTCGCCCTTGGCGCCTTCCACCTTGTCGATCACCTTTTCGGTGTCGAGCGGGTAAGGGTTCTTCGCGTCGGCCCCTGCCGCCACCGCGGCACACTCCGGCGGACCGCCGTAGTAGTAGCCCCAGATCTGGCGCTTGCCGGGGAATTTCTGCGTGTCGAAGAAGTCTTCGCAGTTTTCCGGCCCGCCGTTGGGGAATTCCTTTTCGGAGTAGCCGATGATGTAGGAGTAGACATAGTCGGGACCGGTGCACTTCGATTTCGGCTGGTAGAGTTCGGCGACGTTCTTGAGGTTGGGAACGTTCATTTCTTCCCATTCTTCGCCGCACTTCGGGTCCATCACGAAGGCGTCGCCGTCGACCAGGTCGTAACTGACCGCGCCCGATTCGACCTGCGCCTGGATCTTCGCGTAGTTGGTGGGCGATTCCATCACCACTTTTGCGCCGGTTTCTTCTTCGAAGGGTTTGAACCAGGCTTTGTCCATCGTTTCGTCGGTGATGCCACCGAACCCCAGGTAGGTGATCGTCGTCCCCGAGAGGTCTTCGTATTCGCCCGACTTCGAGCTGGTCGGTGCGGTTTCGCCTTCGTTTGCTTCGGCCGGCGTGCTGCTCGAGCCGCTCGTGCCGTCGGAGCTGCTCGAAGACCCACCGCAGGCGGTGACGAGAAGGCAAAGAGCCAACGCGGCTCCGAACAGTATGGCCAGGCGGGATCGTCTCCCGCTTCCGAATCGATTACCGAATACAGACCGCATGTGTCATCTCTCCTTGAATATGACTGAACCCGACAGATCGGTTTTCCCGACAGTTACCTACTTCACTTCGTTCGCCAGCTGGGCGAGATCCGGTCCCCGTGCGGCACTGCCCCTCAACAGGACGGAATCCTCGGGTTCCCAGAAAACCTCCACCGGCTGACCTGCTTCGGGGCCTTCTCCGACGCTGGCCGACTCGCGTACGACCAGTTCCCTTCCGTCGGACAAGACGACCTCGGTCTTACGGGCGGATCCCAGGTAGATGACCTGCTTCACCGTGCCCCGTAGGACGTTCGCACCATTCGAGGGATTGACACCCTCTCGCCTTATGCTCACCCGCTCCGGCCGCACCACCAACACCGCGTCCGGGGTCTCGGCGTCACTCCCGGCGGGTCCGCGCAGCTCGAACTGCTCGGACTCAAGGATGCCGTGCTCCCCGTCTTTTCGGTAGCGGCCCTTGAAGCAGTTCGACTCGCCGATGAACTCGGCGACGAACAACGTCTCCGGACGCTCGTAGAGGTCGGTGGCGGTGCCTACCTGCTCGATCTTCCCGTGGTTGAACACGGCGATTCGATCGGAGAGCACCAAGGCCTCTTCCTGGTCGTGGGTTACGTAGACGAACGTGATCCCGAGCTCCTGGTGGATGCGCTTGAACTCCAGCTGCAGCCACTCGCGAAGTTTTTTGTCGAGTGCTCCCAAGGGCTCGTCCATCAGGAGCAGGCGCGGGTTGAAGACGAGCGCGCGGGCCAGGGCCACCCGTTGCTGCTGCCCGCCGGACAGCTGGCGCGGGAGGCGCTTGGCGTAATCGCTCATGCGGACGAGGTCGAGGACTTCCGCGATGCGGGAGGTCCGCTCGGGCTTGGGGACGCGGCGGCGCTTCAGCGGGAAGGCCACGTTGTCCTCCACCGTCATGTGCGGGAAGAGGGCGTAGTGCTGGAAGACCACGCCGATGTTGCGCTTGTGAGCCGGGACCTTGTCGATCGTGTTCCCGTCGAGCTCGATCTGGCCCTCGTCGGCCTCGGTGAAGCCGGCGATCATGTTGAGGGTCGTCGTCTTGCCCGAGCCGCTCGGGCCGAGGAAGGTGACGAACTCGCCGGCGGGGATGTCTAGCGAGACATCGTCGACGGCGACGCTGTCCTCGTAGCGCTTGATCAGCCCGGTCAGACATACGGGGGCGCCTACGGCGGCGCCTCGGGTTGAGTCGGTCATCTGAGTGTTCTCCGGGTGGCTCGTGACCACGGACTCGGCGAGCCCGCCTTGCTCGGTCCCGACCTTAGCGGAACCGTCGACAGTCGGCAATAGTCAGTCCTCGGCGGGCCCACGGCGGGCGCCGTCGACGGCGGGTGGACGGGGGTCAACCACGGGCGACCGCACTCCGCTCGAGCTCCTCGTCGGCGATCACGAGCCCTTGGTCGAGGGCCTCCAGAAGCTGCCGCACTTCGGGCTCCTGGATGATGTACGGGGGCGCGAGGAACAACGAGGTCTCCTCGCCGCTCGTACCGATCAGGGCACCCGCTTCCATCGCCCGGTTGGCGACCCGCGAGGCGAGCGGGGCGTCGCTGACGTCGGCGCGCCAGTCGCGCCAGTCCGGGCCCTCGAGTTCGACCGTCCAGTGGATGCCGCGCCCGTCCACGCGGGTGACGCTGGGATGGCGCGCCGCGATCTCGGCGAGGCCCCGCTCGAACACCGCGTCGAGCTCCCTGACGTGGTCGACGAGCCCCTCGCGGGCATGCACCCGCAGGTGCGCCCGCATCGCGGCGATCATCACCGGGTGGCCCCGGAAGGTGCTGAAGGTCTGCCACCGCTCGTGGTCCAGCATGGCGGCCACGCGCTCGGACAGGACGACCGCGCCCGCCGGAGAGGCGCCGCCGGCCAACGGCTTGCCGAGGGTGATGATGTCGGGGCGCGTCTCGCCGCCTTCGAAGCCGAACCACGATCCGGTGCGGCCGAAGCCCGTCACCACCTCGTCGGCGATCCAAAGGGTGCCGGTCTCCTTGGCGGCGGCGGCGACCGTGTCCTGGTACTCCGCCGAGTGGTAGATCCCGCCCTGCGTGTAGTCGACGATGACGGCGGCGGAGTCCTGCATCATCCCGACCGCCTCGGCCCGCAGCTCGTGCGGCGCCGGGTTCGCCTCGCCGCCTTTGATCCGCGCGCCGCGGGGCATCGGCAGCTGGCGGACGTCGGCCAACCGCGCGGCCGGGCGGATGCCGCCCTCGGTGCTGGAGAGGCCGCCGTGCCAGTGCGGCTGCACCGTCATTTCGCGGGCCAGGCCGCAGATCCCGTGGTAGGCCCGCTCCCGGGTGACGAGCGCGGCGCGCCCGGTGAGCGCCTGGGCGAGCGAGAGCGCCAGGTCGTTCGCTTCGCCGCCGCTGAGCGCGAAGCGCACCGCGCCGACCAGCGAGGAGTCGCCGCCGAAGGCCGTCTCGATCAGCTCGTCGATCGCCGCCTGACGCGCCGGCCAGTACCAGCCGTCGTTCACGACCGGCTCATCGGCGGCCTCCTTCACGGCGGCGACCATGTCGGGGTGGCGGTGACCCAGCGACCCGCCGGTGTTGCTTCCGTCGATCACCCGGGTCCCGTCCGTGAGGACGAAATGCACGCCCTCCCCGGTTTCGATCTGCACGCCGTTCGAGCGCCCGACATTGAAGTCGCTGATCAGAAGTTTCGACTTTCCGCTCATCCACCAATCCCTTCCTTCACCGGCTCACCGGTCGCCTTCTGAACCGGCAATCCCGGTGCCAGGGCACCGTCGATTCCGAGCTCAACCCTTTCCGCGCCGTGACGATAGTCGACTGTCGACAGTTTTGCAAGCGCGTCGCGCTTCCCTGTGCGCCCCGGTCCGGCATCGCGCTCGCCTCACGGCCCGGACCCGCGTTCGTCTCCCCGTCGGGGGTGGGCTGCGTGGTCGTCGCCGGTGCCACCTCGAGCGTCGCCGAGGCTCTGTCGTCGGCCGGCGCGGGATCGGTGAGGCCGCCGCCCGGGGCGACGACGACGGTGTGCACATAGGTCCCCGCGGCCGACGGCGTGACCACGATGGTGGCCGGCGCGCTCTCGCCGACCTCCCACGTCGGCCTCCTCGGCGGCGGCCGCGAGCAGCGGGTCGGCGAGTGGCACCCGACGGTGGTCACCGTTCGCCGCAAGTGCCAACTGGGTCTCGCGCGCCCGATCGCGCCTGATCCGACTCAGCCGGCCAGCGCCGCGATCGCCCGGTGCAGCCGCCGGCGCAGGGCTGCCTCCTCTTGCTCACGCGACTCGGTCTCGGCGGCGCCGAGCACGAGGCCGCCGATCAGCCGCGCCGCCGCCTTCCGCTCGGCCGGGTCGGCGATCCCAGCTTCGGCGAGGACGCCGTCCAGTGGCGCCAGCAGCCCGCGGTGGCTGTCGGCCAGCTCGGCCCGGGTCTCGGCGTCGAGGTCGCGGGCCAGGTCGGGGAGGGCGGCGATCAGCCGGTGTTCCGGCCGCCGAGCGTAGTCGAGCTGATAGGTCGCCCAGGCTTGGATCCGCTCTACCGGGTCGCCGTCGCCGCCGAGGAGCCGCTCCGATTCCGCCACCTGCTCGGGGAGCTCGCGGCGCAGCCAGCGAAGCAGGATGTGTGCCTTGTCGGGAAAGTAGCGGTAGAGCGAGTTGCGCTTGAGCCCGACCGCGGCGGCGATGTCGGCGAGGCCGACGGCGGCGTAGCCACGCTCGAGGAAGAGCCGGATCGCCGCCTCGAAAACCGCTGCCTCCTGGCGCTCGACGTGCTCGGCGACGGTCTCGGCGCTGATCCTCGGCACGCGCTCATCCTCGCAGCGGGCTCGGCTCCCTCAGTGCTCCGTCGAAGAGCTCGAGGCGGCGGTCGGCGCTCGCCAGCGGCGCCTCGTCGTGGGAGGCGAGGAGGCAGGCGATGCCGCGCTCGCGCGTCGTCGCGACCAGCAGCGCCGCGATCTCGGCGGAGAGGGAAGCGTCGAGCGCGGCGGTCGGCTCGTCGGCCAGCAGCAGCGAGGGCCGCGACATCAGCGCCCGGGCGATGCCGACCCGCTGGCGCTCGCCCCCGGACAGCTCGCTCGGGAGCTGGTCGGCGTGGGCCTCGAGCCCGACCTCGGCGAGCAGCTTCCGCGCCCGCGCCCGCACCCCGGCGCCGCGCTCGCCGCGGATCCGGGCGACCATCTCGAGCTGCTCGAGTGAGGTCAGCGAGGGCAGCAGGTTGGCGCTCTGGAACACGATCCCGACGTGCTCGGAGCGGATCGCCCCCCGCCGCCGCTCGGAGAGCCCGGCGCCGGCGATGCCGGCGACCTCGACCTCGCCGGCATCGGGCCGCCGGAGCAGGCCGGCGACCGCGAGCAGGGTCGACTTGCCCGAGCCGGAGGCGCCCGCGATCGCGACCACCTCCCCGACCGCCACCTCGAGCTCGACCGCGTCGAGCAGGATCCGCACGCCGCCCCCGTCGGGGACGCCGACCGTCACCCCGCGGAGCGCGAGCGCCGCGCTCACGGCTGTGCCCCCAGCGAGATCACCGGCTCGACCCGGGTGATGCGGCGGAAGCAGGCGAGGCTCGCGCCGATGCCGGCGGCGACCAGCAAGGCCGAGCCGGTGAGGATGTTGCCGGGCAACAGCGCGACCGGGACCGAGCCGCCGTCGAGGGCGGCGATCACCGCGGTGCCACCCGCGGCCCCCACCGCGGTCGCCGCGAGGATCACCATCGCCACCTGGCCGACGCCGTCGCGCAGGACGAACCAGCTCGATGCCCCGAGCGCCTTCAGCAGCCCGATCTGCTGCGTCCGCTGCACCGTCAGCACGGTGAAGAAGGCGCCGACGACGAGGGCCGAGATCAGCAGCAGGAAGGCGCGGATCAGGGTCATCGTCGCGGTCTCGGCGCTGAATCCGGGGGAGCCGTCGTAGGCCGCTTCCTTGGTCTTCGTTTCGGTCCCCGCGGCGCGGTCGACGGCGGCGACGTCGACCCCCGGCGGCAGGCGCAGGGCAATTGCCGAGAAGCGCCCGCCGGGGCTGCCGTAGGCGATCCGCTGCCAGGTCGAGAGCGGCACGAAGGCGATCGAGACGTGCCCGTAGGAGCCGCCGAAGGTGAAGCCCTGGACCCGCAGCGCCGCCGCCGTCGGCCCGCCGATGCGGTAGCGGCCGCCGAGCCGGGCGCCTTCTTCACGCAGCTCGGAGGAGAGAACGATCCCGTTCAGCCCGGAGCCATGGATGCCCTCGCTCTCGCGGGCGAGGAAGGAGCCGTTCCGGACGCCGAAGAGGGCGAGATCGATGCTGCGCCCCCCGCCGACCGGGGCGGCGTTGACGAAGGAGACCCCGATCGGGGTCGCTTCGGCACCCGGCACCGCGCGCCACCTCCGCAGCGCCCGCTCGTCCAGGGTCGAGCGGCTGAAGACCGCTTCCGAGTGGGGGGCGAAGGCGAGGTGGGTGATCGGCAGTGCCCGCAGGCCGGAGGTGCCGTCCCTGACAAGACCGTCGGCGAGCCCGGTCAGGACCGTCGAGAGCATCGCAACCAGGCCGACGACGAGGCCGACGAGGGCGAAGCGGCGCCAGCCGCGGCGAAGGTCGCGCAAGGCAAGAAACACGGGCCTCCGATCTTAGCGACACAGTGTCGCCAACTGGGATCGATGCGATTCAACAGCGCCAGGACCCGTCTAATTTCCTCGCCGCGAATCCCCTTCCCTCACAAAAGCAGCCGGTATACCTGGGTATACTCACGACATGGCAAAGGTCATGGTTTCGCTCCCGGACGATCTGCTCGCCGAGGTCGACGCCGAGGCGCGCCGAGGCGGCACGACCCGCAGCGCCGTCATGCGAGAGTTCGCCGACGCGGCCCTACGCCGACGACGGGAAACCCGCGCGGCGGCGATGCGATCGCTGCTTCGTGAGGCCTCACCCCACGGCGGACACGCCGCCGAACGGGTGAAGTCGACGCGGCCCGAACCGTGACGACGCTCCTCCTCCTGGACGCAAGCGTCCTGCTCGCTGCCTTCGATCCCGAAGACGACCATCACGAGTCGGCTCGCACCATCCTTGAAGACGAGGATGCCACCCTCGCCACCCTGGATCTCGCCCGATACGAGGTCGCGAATGTCGCCGTGCGAGCATGGCGCGCGCCGGAGTCGGTCGCACCGCTTCTGGCAACGATCGAGCGACTCGCCGACGACGGCGGCGTCATCCCTTCGACGGACACCCTCCTGAAGAAAGCCTCGGAGATCGCCGAGCGTCACACGATCTCTGTCTACGACGCCGCCTACGCGGCGGCGGCCGACGAAGGAGGCCACGAGCTCGTCAGCTGCGACCAGCGCGACCTCGTCTCGAGGGGTCTTGCGGCGCTCCCCACGGATACAGGCGACGAGAGGTCGCGATAGAGGTGACCGCCGAGCCTGGCAGCGGATTCCGGCGAGACAGGTTGGAGCCGGAGATCCTTCTCTACGGCTTCATGCGATCGGTCGGTCGGTTCACCAGAAGCGGCCTCAGCGGCGACGACCTTACGGAGCCGGATCAGGACGACGACC
Organism: uncultured Actinomycetes bacterium; assembly: GCA_937907435.1. Classification (GTDB taxonomy): domain Bacteria; phylum Actinomycetota; class Thermoleophilia; order Solirubrobacterales; family 70-9; genus VAYN01. The sequence goes on along the minus strand of CALCIA010000137.1, from coordinate 121,259 downwards.
CCGACCGCCAGGTTCTCGCTATCGAGTGGTCGAATGCCGTTTTCGAGGCTCTCAATTGGTCGGTGACTCTGGATGAGCGAATCCGCCACGAGTTCAAGGGGCAGGACTGGACGGTAGGTATCGAGAGTGGAAACGTGATCCGAGCGCTCCGCTACGCACGCAACTCGGTGCACCACGATTGGTCGGCCGCGCTCGACATGGGATTGGCCCCAGACGAGTTTTTGGCTCCCCATGAGACGGTCTTCGGAATCACCTGGGTCGACGAACTGACCGTAGAGCGCCCGGACCCAAAAGGCGCCGCAGCGTACGCCGCCACGCTTGCCGGACGGAATGTCGGAGAGACGCTTCTTTTGGCAGGCAAGGTCTGCGAAGAAGGCATCAAGACATTGCGGGCCGCAAATGCTCCACCTCGAAAAGTGAACACGGAGGCAAAGGCCATCGCGCTCTACCACTGCGTATATCCGGAGGAGAACTTCGAGCGGGCAGCGCGAGACGTCTTCGATCTAATAGCGCACACGAACGAGTTCTTCCCCAACGCGAAACGGTCGCTCTACCTGGACATCGAAGGCCACCGAACTCCGACTGACGCCTTCGATGCAGACATGTTCGAGCTACAGAAAGACTTCCTGCTCGGATTCCTGATGGCGTTCTTGGCCGAGCTTCACACGCCGCTGATTCACGTTAGAAATCCGAAAGCCCAGCGATCGGACCTGCCGGAAGAACTGCATATCTACGCTACGCCAGATGAAGTGCCCGAGGGAACGGAGATCGTTGGCTTCGGCGATCCCGCTTAGAGGCCCGAGACACCAAAAGCCCCGCAGGCTGCGGGGCTTTCTATAGCGGGGGCAGGATTCGAACCTGCGACCTTCGGGTTATGAGTCCGATCCGGGGTCTTGCCTTGGCTATGCCAAGCTAGGTTTCAAGCCAAATTCGCGAGACGGGCTTGGCCGAGATCAGCTGGAATATGTGAGACTTTGTGCCCCATTTCGTGCCCCACCACGGCTGTGTCGAAGCTCGTCAACGGACCCGGCCGGAGCGCGGGGTTCGCGAACCCCGCGCCGAGTCAGTCCCGACTTCCGAGCTCGCGCGCTTGTCCTAACGGGAGGCCCTTTCGCGCCTCCCACGCCTCCACGTAGCCAAAGATCTCCTCGGTCGCTTTGATCATCGCCCCGAGCACTTCTTGAAGCATCGAGACCGGGATCCGGTCCGGCTGGATCGGAATCCCCCCACTTAGATTCGCGACCCTCTCACTATCCTCGTCGACCTGCCAGTTGGCCACAACGTGCGCCGGGGAGAAATGGACCCACCCTGAAGTTGCGTGATAGACGCCTTTCACCCACGGATGCGTCTCCTCGGCGTGTTCGATCAGCCGGGCGTCGGTCAGACGGCGCCCCTCCGCGTCCTTCAGCTTTCGGAACTCGCCTCCACCGATCACGTACTCTGCGACCTCGTCCGCCCTCGGCGCCGTGGCGATGTAGGCGAGGCGGGTGAGGCTGTCCAACTGCATCCGCAGAAGCGGCGCCGCGACGATCAGGTTCCAGGTGTCGAAGGCGAAGATGAAGCCGTCGATCAATGAGTACGAGCGGCTCATCACCGCGCCGATGACGAGATCGATCGAATAGAGGTTGCCGTCAGCCTCCATGAATCGTCGCGTCAGGTCCAAGTGGTGGACTCGCAGGCGATCCAGATAGCGGCGGGCCGCGAAGAGATCCTCGCGATGGACCAGAGCCGGCGATCCCTCCCCCGGTTCTCGCGGGTCCCGCACCGCACTCGGCATCCCGTCGAGGGTTTCAGGCTTTCGGTCGGCTTTCAAGGAACTACCGACCGTCCTGCTGCACACGGAGTCGCACCCGCATGTCGTTCACTGCTTGGGCCGATCCACCACCAAGAGCGCGTCGTATGCCCGCCTGCTGGAAACCGAGCTACCGATGGCCAGGGTCCGTTGAGGCCCCAGTTCGTCGAAACGTTCGGCGACCTGGATCTTCAGGGACTCAAGCAAGGCGTCTCCCGGCGGCTCGAGCCCTGCGATCCCGCAGAAGAGCAAGGGCGCGGGCTCCTTGAAGGTCAACGCGACGCGCTGGACCCGCTTGCGCTTGCGCGCGAGCTTCCTTAATTTCTTCATGCCCTTCCAGAGCTCCCTCTGCGCATCGCTGTCTGCGTCCAAGAGAGCGCAACCGGCCTGTACCCAGCCTGGGGGACGCTCCGAGCACAGGAGGTCGAGAAAGTCGGTCGACCCCGCCGGGATCTTCATCTCTGGTTTCGGCGCCGGCTCGGTGCGTATCCCCTGCTCATAGAGCATCCACTGGTCCAGTGGGTCGGTCAACGACGTGTAGCGAATGCGCTCCTCCCCGGTTTCCTTCTCGAAGTAGAGGCCCAGCTTCAGGTAGTGCATCCACCAGTCGAGCTCATCGCTCGCCACGAAGCGGCCGAGCTCGTTCAGCCGGGACCGGCGGCGCAGGAAATGTATGAGCTGCACAGGCCACCGGGTCGTCGCGGCTACCGCCATGAGCTCGTTCAGGTTGACGACCCACGGCGCAGTGACGCCTTCGGGCATCGTCCGGGTGCCCTCAAGTTCCCAAAGCACGGGTGCCACCGCGGAGAGATCGTCGAGCGTGACCACGATCGTCTGAACCTCGGTCACCTTCTCGGCCAACTTGACCTCTTTTCCGGACGGCTCGGTCAACGGCTTCGAATCGAGCAGAATTTCCTTGGCCTGCGCCCCCTGTCTTGCCGCCTTCGTCAGGTTCTCGCGTAGATGGCTGATAAGGGCCTCGCCCCCGCGTCTGGCACCAGGTCGCAGAGTGGCGCTCTTTGCCTCCACCACCACAGCGGTCGAGCCGCACCGCATCAAGACGTCCATCTCGCCCTGGCGCTCCGCATCGTGAAAGCGCACCGAATGATGCGTCTCGTCGGGCTCAAGGATCGGGCCAAGAATCTCCGCGGCGCGGCGCTCCAGCCATCGGCCGCGATGCTTGGTGTAACTAGCGCCGTCTTTCAACGCGCCCTCGAAGACGGGCCGCAAGGCCCACAGGTCCGCTCCTGGAATGGTGAGGAAGTAGGCGTCGTCGTTCACCTTGACGTAGGGATGCCAGCGGACCGCCTCCGCGAGCGCAAACAGGTCTTCCTCCCGCTGGCCAAAGGAGAGCGACATCCGCTCTAGATACGCGGTGCCAACCTCTTTGCTCACACCCGCCGCGGCCGCTGCCTCCGTAGGCGACAACAGGCAGGCCTCTCCGAGAGTGTTCATCGCCCAGACGAGCGGAATGATCCGCGCGGCATTGGTCGGGTCCGACTTCCATTTGCCGTCGAACACAGATTCGGCCCAGTCGAACGCGGGATTGCCAGGGCCGAACTCTTCCCGATCGTCGCGAGCGGACTCCATCCGGCTCATCATGCGATCTCGGACGAGACCGGGGACCGCGTCCGAGATCGCGATCGCCGCCTCGCAGTCAAATCCGAGTCGCTCGCGCAGGCGGGTCGCGAACCGCTCCTCGCCGAAGAGCCCGCGCAGCGTCTCATACTCCTGCCACCACCATCCCGGATTTCGCAAGTAGAGGTGGTGGGCCGCGGCGCGGCCGCGAGCGGCCCCTTCCGGGCCATCCCAGAAGCCGGCAGTGACCTGACGCCGGAAGGACTCGAGGATCGTCGCCTCGGCTGCCAGGTCTCGGATCGGGCCGAGAACATTTGCGTCGATCGCACTGGCATCCCGGGAGCCCGCACGGTCATCTCGGCCGAGGAGCTCGGCGGCCACCACCTCGATCACGTATGCCGACCCTGGATGCTCGCTCTCGGCATAGGTGTCCGGGTCGATGAAGGACTCCGCCATACACAACTGCCCCATCAAGTGAACCGCGTCGTGCGGATCGAGAACCTCCCGAAGTACCTTTCTTTTCTCGGCAATCTCCTGCACAAGATCGGCACCGTCGCCTAGGGAGCCGATGACCCGCGCGCCGAGCTCAAGCGAACGTCGGAAATTTGCCGGCAGACGGTCAGCGTCTCCAGTCTCGCTCTTACTTTGGGACATCCGATGCGTACCTCCCCCTGGCCCCGCCGACCGGAAGGAACCTATCTCCCTTGCCACTTGCCTTGAGGGGAGCCCGCAGCTGGCGGACTCCATCGAACTAATGGGGGCAGATGATTAATAGAGTCTGGCCTCATGGTAGACCGAATTGACGCCATTTCCGACGATCAGCTTCCGGCCCTCCTGGCCGCTCTTGCCGAGGCGGCGCGCGCCGACAAACGGACGGCTGGACGTTTTGTCCCCCCTCGTATCGGCATCTTGGAGGAGACGGCGACGCGCCGACACCAGTTCGTCCTCGGTCGTCGCGGAGTCGGCAAGTCGACGCTCCTGCGCAAAATCGCCAGTTCGGATGGCGAGGACGCACACTCCGTGGTCTTCATTGATGTCGAGACTCTCAGGAATCGGCCATATCCCGATGTGCTGATCGAGATGGTGATCGAGTTGCTTTCCGGACTCGACGATCGTCTAAAACCACCGTTGCTCCGGCTCGACGAACGGGTTCGTCGATTTCGGGTGCGGAGGCGGCTCCGGAGATTGATCCGAACCATGAAGAACCTCCTCGCGGCTCCCCAGGTTGCTCGGCACACGGTCAAAGAACTTCAGGACAGGGGTACCAAGAGATCATTCAGCGCTCGACTGCCCCTCAAACGACACGGGGTAGGCGTCGACGCCGGCGGGGAAGTGGAGCGAGGTAGCTCGAGCGAGAACAGTTCCGAGGGCACGGAAGAGCGGACCAAGATGGACGGGCTCCTCGGCGCGGCCGTCCCGATCCGTGAAGTCCTCTCCGAAGCACAGTCGATGCTCGGGCAGAAGGCGACCTTGATCGTGCTCGACGACTTCTACCACGTTCCTTTCAACGACCAGCCCGATGTCCTGGCGTACCTACATCAGGTCGTCAAGAACCTCGACATCTGGCTCAAGATCTGCGGCGTCCGTCATCGGCTGCAGCCTTTCGTCGAAGGCGACCCTCCGCGTGGCATGCAGATTGGCCAGGATGCGGCCGAGATCTCCCTCGACATAACCCTTGAGCGCTTCCAGGCAGCGCAGAGCTTCCTTGAGGATGTCTTGTCGGGAATCTGTGAGCCTCTTGGCGTGCCTCTCGACACCCTTCTGACTGACGGCGGACGTCAGCGACTCGTCCTCGGATCGGGTGGCGTGGCGCGCGACTACCTGCACCTGACGCAGAGTGCGCTGAGGAATGCCAACGAGCGGACCGCTAATCCTTCACGGCCACGTAATCGGATCGGCGCTGAGGACGTGAACGAGTCCGCAGCCGGACTCTCCGCGCTCAAGCAGGAAGACTTAGCCCGCGATGCAGGGCCGCAGGCGGATGCCGTCCGCGAACGACTGTCCGACGTCGCAAAATTCTGCCTGGACGTCAACGGGACGAACGTCTTCCTGGTGGAGGGGACGCACCTTCAAGAGGAGCAGTGGGGCAAAGAGATACAGGCGTTGGCGGATCTCCGCCTCCTGCATCAGATCGGCAATCTCTCCGTCCAGGCAGGGTCATATCGAGGAAGGCGGTTCGTCGGCTTCACCTTGGACCTGAGCAACTGGACGGGCACCCGTTCCGAGCGAATCCGGCAGATCGAATTCTGGACCCCGACGGGACGGCGGGAAACTCGACGGGCGCAATTCGTCTACACCCCAGGAGCGGCCGACAGGCCGGTGCCCGAGAAGATCGCGGAGACCAAAGACCTGGAGGAACAAGACGAAGAGCTGGACGGTGAGTGGGTACAAACCGACATCTTTCAAATGCTTTCTGCGACGGACCGAGAGAATGATCGGGGAAGGCCCGTCGAGACTGTCGAGCCGGTCAGCGAAGAGGAGCCGCCGGCGGAGGCGCAGACCCCGGCCGGGTGAATGCACCCGCCGGGGCTTTTGGGGGCGTCTCGTCGACGGGGGCGCTTTATACGAGTGAGGAAAATCGGCTGAGAGCGGGATTCGTCGTAGGCCCAATTCATTGCTCCCGTCGCTCCCGCCGGATCATCTTGTACGCCATATTCCGTGAGATCCCGACCTCTGAGGCCGCCTCCTCCATCGTGATCCCGTCGGCTTTCGGAACCTTCTGCAGCAGACCAGCGATCGCGGCGTCGGCCTCGTCGATCATCTCCTGACCACGGCTCTTGCGGCCCGCCTGGACCCGGAGCGCTGCCCGGATCTGCCTGGCGGTTGCGGTATCCGCGCCCGGCGCCGGTCCGCCATCCTTCCTCTCAGCGCTCACGCCGGGGCGGTCTCAGGCCGGATCTGGTCAGCATTGTGGAAGGTGTCCTCGTGCGCGCCGTCCAGTCGGACCCTGCACGGCTTCATCTTCGGGTCGTCCGCGTCCTCCATCACCACTCCGTTCCCGCTGAACCAGACCCGGACGCGCTCGCCGACCGTGGGCGCCCCGGCGGGCTTTGGCGCGGACGGGATCGTGCGTTCAGCTTCGGCCAGGCTTTCGACTTCGTCCCGCTCGGCGGGATCCATCAGGAAGACATGCAACACATCCCGCACCTGTCCGTCGAATTCGGCAGCGTCCAGATGGTCGAGGGTCCCCGGGTTGCCGCCCCAACTATTGCCCCAACGGAGGGCCGTCTCCAAGATCAGGGCCTCACGTTGATCGGCGCCGGTCAACTCCATGATCCGGTCGGTATATGGGGTTTTACGAAGATCGCTCAACTCGCCTCCCGTCGCTTCGACTTGCAGTTGCTGACTCCCATAGAGTAAACCAGGGTTTACAGAGATTGTCAACCTTGGTTTACAGGTTCTGGAGCGGCGCGTGATCGCGATCGCCAAGTGTGCGCCCGACGCCCCGCGCGGGACGCGGCAACCGTTCCCCTTCGCAATCAGGCCAGCTCCGGCCTGAATCGTGGCAACTCGGGCGGCTCGATGATCAGAAATACGCCGCCGCCCGGCCCCGGCCGGAAGACGATCCCTTCCAGAAGTGCGGAGAGCGGCACTTCGAGCGCCCCCGCCAACCTGACCAGCGTTTCCATGAGCGGCTGGCGCTGCCCCGTCTCGAACAGGCTGATCTGCGTCCGATGAATCCCCGCCGATTCCGCAAGGCTTTCCTGGCTCAGCCTCCTGGCCTGCCGGATCCGAAGGAGATTCGCCCCGAACCGCTCCAAGACATCCATATGTGCGGGACCTCCGCTCGCGTGGGTCGGTTGGCACGGGTCCCTAGGCGATCGATTCCGATGTTGGGCGCCTGCCCGGTTTCAGCCATCGCGGAGTGAAAGTGAAATTGCCGGCGACGGGCCCGGCGACGGTCCAATAGATGCCATCGAGAAGTTCGTCGGGTGAGATCGCCATCGCCCCCGCCAGTCGGATCAACGTGTCGATGCGCGGTATCCGCTTTCCTCTCTCAAGGTTCCCGACCTCGGTCCTGTGAAGGGAGGCCCGCACGGCGAGTTGCTCCTGCGAGAGCCCTTCGCGCCGGCGCAGGCGTCGAAGGTTTTCGCCAAACCGACGGGCGACCTCGTCGGAGCTGTACCTGCGGCAGCGCTTCAAGATCGGTCGCCGTCGTCGTCGTTGGCTATCTCTTCGGGGTCAGGGAAGAGAAGACGCATCAGACCCTCGATCTCGTTGCGCTTCTTCCACGAGAGCGACCGATCGGGATCGACTCCGCGCCCTTCAAACCATGACCGGACGAAACCGTCCAGGGTCACGGGTGGGCACTCACGGTGGAGTCGCCATTCCGCCCGAGAAACCTCAAAGGAGACCGCGACCTCGCCGATCTCCCCCTCGCGGTGGTCCTCCCCGAAACGTCGCTCGACCATGCCGTCCTGGTGGAGCTCGCGGAGAATGGCGAGGATCCGGTTCGTGTCGCTCGGCTTCCAGTCCCCGGCGCCGAGGGCGAACGCCACGCGGGCTATCCACTGCGTTCGCAACCACTCGCCCGACCTCATGGCTCCGAGAACCGCCCTTCGATCCTCTTGGCGGATCTGATCCGGCCGACTCAAGCGTTGCTCCCCGAATTCCAGATCGGAGAGGTCCGCCAGCCCGATCGCAACCAGGCGTTCGCTGAACTCGACGTGATCGCGGACGGCCCCGAGTTGGTCGAAGAGGCCAAGGTCGATCGCGCGTCGGAGGGCACCCGTACCTTCGCCGAACGCCTCGACATGAGGAAGCAGCGACCCCCGGAGCTCGACGAGCGTCACCCGGAACTCGCCGCCGTCCGGCATCGGCGAACCGTCCTCGCGAAAGGAGGCGATGTTGAACTCCCCGGCGTCCGCGATCGGAATCTTCGGCGCACAGCGTCGGCGGTCGTGATCGCGAAAGCCGACGACGACGTTCTCGTTTTCGGTCGCCCCGCTCATGCGACGGCCTCCACGAGCTCCGGCATCTCGACCGCCACCGACTCCTCGAAGGGAAGGGCGGTCGCCAGGTCGATCGCCGGCGCCTCCTCACCCGGAAGCAGATGCGTGTAGCGGCTGAGCGTGAACGCCGCCGAGTGGTGTCCGAGGACCCGACTGAGCGCCTCGATGTTGGTCCCTTCCGCCATGTGGATCGAGGCGAAGGTGTGCCGGAAGGTGTGGAACGCCGCCCACGGGGCGCCCACCTCCTCGACCAGCGGCTTGAGCATCCGCCTCCGTAGGTTGTCGGCGTCAAGCGGGCCGCCGACGCCACCATGCCCGCCCAGCTCCTCCGAGGTGAAGAAGAAGTCGGTCGACTCCCCCGGCCGGGCGTCGAGGTAAGCCCTGGCCTTCCGCGCCAGGGACGGCGAAAGGCGGACGTCACGCCGGCCACGCTTCGACTTCGGGGGCACGATCCGACCCTTCACCCAGGCTCGGCGTATGCAGACCTCCGGCCGGCCGTCGTCCAACTGGAAATGGAGCCGCTGCAGCCCGGCGGCCTCGCTGATGCGGAGTCCGCAGCCGGCGAGGATCTCCAACAGCAGCTTGTATTTGTCCGGGGCCATCGAGAGGACAGCCGCCAGCTGCTCACGGCTGAACACCTTGACCTCCTCGCCCTCGTCCTCATCGGGGTTCCCCTCGCGATGCGGGAGGGCGAGCCCCTGCGAGGGGTTGTACCGGATGAGCCCCTCGCGCTCGGCGCTCTTGAGCGCGGTCTTCAACGGGATCACGATGTTGGCGATCGTCTTGTCGCTCAGGCGTTTGCCCTGCGCCTCCTCGTCGGCAAGCCAATCGACGAAGCGGGCCAACAGATAGGCGGTGACCTCGACCAACTTGAGGCGGTCGGAGAAATGCTCATGCGCGTAGGCGCGGATCAGGCGGCGATATTCGTCGCGGGTGTGGTCGCGGAACCCGCGACGGCCCTGGCCCTTGTAGCGCTCGACCCATTCGTCGAGGAATGCCAGGAACAGGATCGCCGTCGCCTTCTGCAGCTCGCCCCGGTCGCGGTCGGTGTCGGCGTTGCGCTTGAGCTCTTTCGCCGCCCCATAGGTCTTCGCGTACTTCTTCTGCTGCTTTCCGCCACCGACATCGACGATCGCGCAGTAGTCGATGATCTTGCCGCGGACGTCGATCCGTTTGTAGATCCGCGGCGTCTTGGTCTTGACGAGGCGCCGGCCGTCTTTGCGCTTCCGGCGTTTCTTGGGCTTCTTCGCCGGGGTGGCCCGCTTCGGCCCTTCCGCGCTCCCCGCTGGACGATCGGCGAGCGCCGACCTACTCTCAGTGCTGCTCATGGGGGTGTCCTCCTCGTGAGCCATAAAGCGGGTCGCGCTCTATGCGACGCCGCCCAGGGGGCAGGGCCGCTCGTAACGGCCTTGCCCCCGCTTTTGCAGTTGTCAGGAAAAACGTTACAGAGACGCGGCGCGAATCCCAAGGACCACGCACGAACTTTCTCGCGGCTTCCGACGACCTCCGTCGTGGCGTCGCTCACCGCCTCGCCCCGCCTTCGACATACAGGTCGAGCGAGGAGCGTCGGAACAGCGGCCGGCGACCATCTCGACCGTCCGGCCGCAAGACCCCGGCGCTGGTCAGTTCGTGGATTCGCTGTCGCGTGGTGGACAGGTGCCGCGCCGCGCCGTCCGCATCCAGGAAGCCCTCCTCGTCGTCGGGCCGATCACGATCGAGACGCTCGGCGACCCGCTCGGCGATTACGTCGGCAAGCGCCTCGACGAAGCGCTCGTCGGCACGCAGGACGGGCATCGCGGCGGGCCGCGGTCGATCCGAGACGGCGGCGCTCAACCCTGCTCCCCCAGCCAGTCGACATCGCTCCCCGGCTCGGCCGGCGTCCGGCAGATCGCCGCGAATGGGCCGTCGGCGACGAGGTCGACCAGCAGGCAGACCGAGACCTCGACCTCCGGCGCGGCGGCAAGCTCCGGGTCCGCCTGACAGAGCGCGAGCACCGTCGCCCGCCGCTCGATCAGTCGCCCGCGCGGTCGCCCGGCCAGGACGACGAGCAGACCCGGGAAGACGGGATAGAGGCTCTCCCACAGGGCGACCTTGGACCCGGAGGAGTCCCTCTCGACCTCGCGACGGAAGAGGCGGGCATAGCGACCGATCCGCCGCGCGAGCTCGGCCGCGGAGCGATTGGCCCGATCGAGCTCGACGAAGCGATAGACGACGCTGGCACCGGCGCCACCTTCGCCCAACTGGTAGGTAAGAACGGCATCGGAGATCAGCTGCTCGGGCACCCTCCTGCCGGGCGGCGGTCCGAGCGAGTGCGCGATCTCGTGGAACCAGTCGAAGGGACCGCACTCGTCGTCCTCGCGCTCGCGGGCTGCCCGAACGAAGCTGACCCCGACCTCGTTGACGGCGAGGCTGTGCTCCTGCAGCGGACCGGCGGCGGCCCCGGGCGTCACCCTCGGTCGTCTCGTCTCGGCCCGGCTCGGGATCGCTTCCAGGGCATCGGCGCCGTCCTCGGTGACGTGCCAGCAGAGCCGACCGCCGGGCTGGGCGACGCTCCCGGCCAGGCCGTTCCGGCGAAGCCGTCCCAACAGGTGCCGCGTCCAGCGCATCGACGCGACGGGCGTGTGCAGGTCGTGGACCTGCACGGTCGAGAGAAGCCGGTGCTGACCCAGGCTTTCGAGGATCTCGACGCCGGTCGCGCCGAGCCGCTCCGGGGCGGGCGGACTCATCCGCGCTCCCCTTCGGGGGTGACGATCGACTGCCTTCCGCCTCCCCGCCGGACGGGGGCGCGCCGACGGGCGCTGCCCGCCAGGTGCGCGACGATCCTCTTCGGATGGTCCTCCAACCCTGCCAACGTCTCGGCTACGGGGACACGCCCGGTGTTGCGCGCGATCGCCTCGTCGAGCAGTGGCACGTCCTCCGGCTTGAAGTCGCCCGGGTGGAGCTCCTCGAGGGGAACCCCGCTGAGTCGGAAGGGCGGGCTGATCTCCCCGTTCAGGGTGACCGAGGCGAGGGTATGGAACCGCGCCAGGTAGGCGACCCCCTCGGGATCGACCCCGTGCGCCAGCTCGCGGGCGAGCAGTTTCGACCCCTTCGCGTCGAGTGCGGTCGTCGCGATGTGGGATCGATTGGTGAAGATCGCATCGCGCGTCGCCGGGCTGAGCCGTTCGGGGTTCTGGTTCATCAGAGTCCCGCGCCCGCCGAACTTCCCGATCTGCTCCAGGAGGGCGGCGAACGTCCCATTGGAGGCGCCGTCGTAGATCTGCGCCTCGTCGAACCACATCCAGAAATGAGATCGACGATCGACCGGGAGCTCGCCGCGCGATAGCGCCGCGTGAAAAGCGTCGAAGAGTGCGAAGTTCGCTATCAGCCGATCCCGGGTCGACCCCCAACCTGGGCAGATCAGCACGATCGACCGGCGGTCCATCGCCGCCCGGACGTCATAGGAGCACGACGGATTGCCGAAGAGGGCGGCGGCGGCAGGCGAGAGGTTCAGGCGGTCGATCAGGTTCGTGACCGGCGTGATCGCCTCGGAGGACAGGCGGGGGAAGCGCTCCTCGAAGAAGCGCCGGACCGGCGGCGAGACGTACGGGAGCACGGCCGCCCTCCAGGAGTCGTCGGAGAGCAACACTGGGATCTCGAAGATCGTCGGAGCCAGCTCCGGCGGCAGGGCGCGGGCGAGATCGGCCAGCGCCTGCACGGACTGGCTGGTCAGGTTGAGGGCCCGGGCGTTGACCTCGTCCCAACGCAGCGCCGAGGCGAAGGCGTCGACGATCGCGTCGACCTGCCCCGCCGCGCGGGCCGGGGATCGGCCTGCCGCCGAGAGGAGGTTCCACGCCGGCTGCAGCTGGGTGTCGGTGAGGTCGATCTCGACGACCCGGTCGCGGATCCCCGCGTCGGTCAGGTAGGGCTTCACCCGCTCGATGCCGTCGTGGTGGGGATCGAGGAGCAGGCACCCTTGGCCGCTGCGCGCCAGGTGCACGAACTGGCCGAGGGCGGTCTCGGTCTTCCCGAAACGACTGCGGCCCGCCATGTAGGAGAAGAACGAGTCGCGCAGAGGTACGCCTACGACGCGCTCACCGTCCTCGTCGGCGACCTTGCCCATCGGCATGAGCTCGGGTTGGTGGTCGAAGGTCGGCAACCCTCGGGGAGGAGGTCCCACCGCAGCCCCCGCCCTCAGCACATTGGCGGAGGGGCAGCGAGCGGTGGGCGGCTTGAGGAGCCCCGCGATCTCGCCGGCGGTCACGAGTCGGCGGCGGGCCGGGCGGAAGCGTTCGGTCACGACTCGGCGATCGAATCGACCACGCCGACCGGGGAGATCGGAGCCGATGAACGTCAGGCCGGGGAGCGGGAACCCGGAGGCCCGAAGATGGTTCTCGCCGGCGAAGGTGTCGAAGGCGGCGAGCAGTGCGACGAGCTGCGCCTTCGCCCGGCCGGGCACCGGCGAGGCGGCTCGGACGAGTACCTGAAGTTGGAAAAGCGGCTCGTCGGTCCCCAGCTTGCGGTCGAGCGCGTGGCGGCCGAGCCGCCGTGCGACGAGGTCGGCAGGCTCGGTCTGGGCGCGACGGCCGCCGCCACGCAGGAGCGCGTCGAGCCCGGCCTCGACCGCGAGATCCTGACCTCCGCCCCGCCGCCGGGCGTCGCGGAGGAGCCGGCGGCGCATCCGTCGCCGTTTCCCGGCGGCGACCGGCAGCAGGTCGACGCAAACGATCGCCTCGTCACCGGCCGATGGTTCCAGCGCCTCCATCGCTCGGGCGAACCCCGTCAGCGGATCGGGGTCGAGGCCGGCACGGCGGAGAGGCTCCGTGCTCGGGCGGGCGAGGACGAGCTCGGCGCGGACGGTTTCGAGGTCCCCGTCCCGAGATCCCGCGTCCGGCCCCGGCGGCGGCGGCGCGAGGAGCTCAACCGCCCCGTAGGAAGCGAGGCCGACCCGCAGGGAGGTGACCGCGTGACGTGGGACCGCGATCACGTATCTCAGCCGGCCCGCCTGGTCTGCGTCGAGGCGCAACCGGACGGCGCTGGCCGGTTCGTCGAAGAACCCTCGAACCGCCCGGCGCGAGCGGCTGAGCGCGGAGGCGAAGGCGATCACGGCGTCTTCGCCGGGATCGAATGAGTCGGCCGGTACGGCGACGAACGCGACGCGATCGGCGAGGGTGCGGCGAGTCGTGACGAGCCGGACCGCGGCGATCACTAGGGCGAAGATCAGCAGGGCGATAGCGAGGCTGACGGTTACGGGGCGACCCGCGAGGGACCGGAGTCGACCGAGGAGCAGGTGTGCGCCAGACGCGAGGGTGAGGATCAGGATCGCGCCGCCGAGGAGGACGACCGGGACCGCGGCTCGTCGATCCGATTCGCTCACGACGACGATCCCTCGGGGTAGGTGATGAGTTCACGAACAGCACCGAGGATGGATAGGGAGATAGAAGTCAGCGCGCCGCCGGGGCCGCAACCGCAGACCACAGGCGGGCCGGCCGCGATTTCGGCGCCCCGCCCTCTGAATCGCAGACGGAGCCGCAGACGGAGCCACGGACGGAGCCGTGCGCGGAGTCCCGGACAGAGCCCGCCTGGGATCGGCGCCCTCATGCGCCCTCCTTGCCGAGGCTGTGGCGTGCGACCTCTTCGACTACGAGCCGCACCAACGGGGGGCAGACCGCGTTTCCGATCTGCAGGAAGCACTGCCTCCGCGATCCCTGCCAGGGGTAGCCGGACCGGAAGCCTTGAAGCGCTGCCGCCTGCTCCACGCTGACCCGGACGGCGTTGCGCATCTGCGGTGGCCAGGGGTCTCCAGGCTCCCAGTTCGGGTCGCGGTGGCGGGCCGAGGGAGCCGAGATCCTCGGGTCTGCGAGGACGGTGGTCGCCGGCCGGAGGGCAGTCCATTCCGGCGGACGATCAGACATCGGACCTGTCCCGCTCCAGGCGGTCGACCCGTTCGACCGAGCACTGCCCCGCTGCCGAGTCCCGGGTCCGCGAGGGATCGGTCGCGGTTCGCGCAAGTCCACGCGCCCGGACACCACATGGCGCCTGATTGTCGGTCGGGGCGGCGGATGCCCGGTTCCAGCCGAGCGCGTCGGACATGCTCACCCAGGGGAGAAGATCGCGCTCGTCCTGACGCACATGATCCGGCCGTCGTCCGTCATAGGAGCGATGGGTCGGGGCGGGAAACCTTGCCGGACCGTCTAGCGACGCGACGAGATAGGCGCGCTTGCGCGTCTGGGGGACGCCGTAGCGCTCCGCGCTGAGGACGCCACAGGTCGCCGAGTAGCCGTGCGCGCCGAGTAGACCACAGAACAGCGACCACAGCTCCAGGACCGGGGGCACCTGCTCGAGGGCGACCCAGCGGGGCCGCAGGGCAAGCGTCCAGCGAAGCGGCTCGACGGTCAGCAGTGACCGCGGGTCCCGGCACTCGGCCAGGTGTTCGGCGCGGGAGTCGTTCCCCGCGGCGATCTCATGCGCGCAGGCGATCACCTGGGGCTTGTCCTGCTTGCCGAGCCCCTTCCCCGAATTCGACCATGCCTGACACGGCGGCGACGCGACGAGCCCCCAGACCGGCTTGAAGTCCAACGGGTCGAGATCGGCCAGGTCGGCCTCGAACCGCCGGTGCCCGGCGGCGCGGGCGGTCGCGCAGGCCCACCGATCGTTGTCGATCCCGATCGCCGACAGACCGAGCTCGCGCAGACCCTCGTCCCAACCTCCCGCACCGGCGAACAGGTCGATGATCCGGCGCCCAGCTCCGGGCGCAGAGTTGCCTGACCCGATCACCAGGGTCCCCCGACGGTCGACTTCCTCGCGCCGCTCATCGACCCCGCCTCGTAGGCGAGGATCCGTCGCCCGATCCACTCAGCGATCTCAGGGACGAGGGCGTTTCCGAGCGCCGCAAGGCGGTCCACCCGGTCGGGAACCCCATGAGCCACTCGACCCAAGTCGGGTTCAGTTGCCCACTGGCAGCCCGATCGTGCGGCCTTCCTTCGATCTCCCGCGCCGCTCCGGTCAGAGTCAGGTAGCGCTTGCTCCCCTTGCCCTTCTGGTACCCCGCACCTGTCCTCGCCTCGACGGCGTTGGGGGTCGGCAGTGGCTGCGAGCGTTCGCGCTCGGCCTGCAGGACCGCACGACCCAGCTCGTTCCCGCTCGGACCCGGCCGTCGCCGCTGTCCGCGCTTCGGCATGCCGTGGGGCGTCGGCCATTGTCGGCGCCTTGAACCTTTTCCCGTCCTCACATATGCGAGAAGGTCCCCCCGACCACCTCGTTCGCCATCGGTCGCTCGGGGCGTCGGGACCTTCTCCTTGGTAAGCGACGATCCAGACCCGCTTTCGTAGGTGGGGTGCCCCGAACTCTCGAGCGGATAGGACCGACCACTCCGCGTCATACCCGATCTCGGCCAGGTCGCCGAGAACTCTTCCGATCGGTGCGCGGTCCCAGCGTTTGCCCTTGCCGGTGAGCAGCGCGGGGACGTTCTCCACGAGGACGTAGCCGGGTCGTAGCTCGCAAACGAGTCGGGCAAATTCGGACCAAAGACCCGAGCGGGCGCCGTCGATTCCTGCTCCCCGCCCGGCGACGGAGAGGTCCTGACAGGGGAACCCCCCGCAGAGGAGATCGACCGGCGGGAGGACCCTGGCCCCGATCTCCCGCACGTCCGGGAACCGTCGGGCTTCGGGAAAGTTTCGGGCGAGGACGGCCCGGCAGAACGGGTCGATCTCGACCTGCCAGTCGATCTCGAACCCCGCCCTCTCGAGCCCGAGGTCGAACCCGCCGATGCCCGCGAAGAGGCTTCCGACATTCAACTTCCCCTCCTTCTGGGATTGCCTTCGAAGATCGGCACGTATGCGACGCCGGGGTCGTGGTAGCGGCCCAGGAAGGCCTTCCATGCCCGGCGACCGGCGGCGATCGACGCCGCCTTGACATGCAGGACGGCCCGCCCGCCCCTGGCGCCGACGAGGTCGATGGACACCCCGTCCACCTCGAACGGGACGTGCTGAAGGGCTCGGTGTTCGGCCAGCTCGGCGGCTGCACGACGGTGCGCCGCCGACCCGGGACGGTCCTGCGGGTCCTGGGTCGGAATCTTCGACGGGCCGAGAGCCCGCGCCGAAGGTGCCCGGTCAGCGAAGGAAGAGGGCCTCGTTGTCGACGTGCCCTCGGTCGCCGGGTGCCGGTCGACGCCGGCGACCAAGGCGACGATCGCGAAGCCGACCCCGACGGCGAGTGCGAGCAGCAGCATCGCCCTTGCCACCGATGGCTCGAGGGGCCGATCGAGCAGCCCACGCAGTCGCTCGATCACCGGGCGCCTCCCACTTCGGAGGCGACGCCGGGCGGCTCCGCGTAGGCAAAGATCGGTGCCGGCTCGCCCTTGAGCTCGGCCAGCGCCGGACTGAACGGACCGACCCTGGAGACGCGGTCGCCGAAATTGCCGTCGATGGTGACGATCTCGCCGCCGAAGACCGACTCGACGATGCCGACGTGGTCCATCGAGTTGACGCCCTCGCCGAACATCACCGCGTCACCGGGCGAAGGGGTAGCGGTCGCGGGTAGGTCCCGCCCACCGTGCTCCTTCACCCAACTGAAGAATCGGCCTGAGTAGGCGTAGGGCGCCGTGCCCCCACCCATCTCGACCCCGGCGTGCTGCCAGACCCAGGCGACGAAGAGGGCGCACCACTCCTCACACGGCCCGTACTTCGTGCAGTTGGAGCCGAGTGGGAACTCGGCTTCGCCGAGCTGGGAGCGGGCGATGCGGACGATGGCCGCGCCGGAGGCACCGCCGCCCGTCGAGGTCGTAGTCGATTCCCCGCACGCCGAGCCCTGCGGGCCTTGCGCCTCGGTGATCTTCCGGCGATGGTGGCCCTTCGACCTGAGCGCCACCGGGACGGCTCCGGTTCCGCCTGCTGCTGCGGTGGCCCCTTCGTGGCCGAAGCCGAATTCGACCGCCCGCGCCATCACTTCGTCGGCGTAGTCGGCGACCCCGTCGGCGCAGGCGCCGTAGTAGTTGCAGGCAGCCTCGTGGTAGGCCTGGTAGGAGCCGCCGGTGGCCGGCGCCCCCATCGTCGTGCGCAGGATCCGCGCGGCGGTGAAGATCGCGTCGGCCGGGTCGAATATGTCGGCACCGCGGCCGTCGGCGTCAACCTTGTACTTCTCCCAGATCGTCGGCACCGAGGGGTCCGGGCTGCATGCCGAGCCCCGGACGTAGGCGATCTCCATCACCCCGGCGCAGCCGGAGGCCGCGACGCCACAGTGCCCGTCGTAGCCGCACTCCTGCACGCCGATCGAGGCGAGGAACGGCCAGGAGATGTCGAATCTGCGGGCCGCCCCCATGAAGATGTGCAGCCGGGCCGGCGGGAACTGCCTCGCGGCGCCGGTCGCCCTCGGCCCCGAGGCGGCGGCGGTCCCGCCGCCTACCAGGCATGGAGCCGTGGCGCCGACCAGGCCGGCGACCGCGGCGACCACCACCGCAGCGACCGTCGCGGGCACCGCCAGCAGGGCGAGCGGCCAGAGCCGATGTCTGGCCGCATTCATCGGCCGCGGCCTTTCTCGTCGACGTCGTCGTCGGAGGCCGGCTTTGGCTTGTCCGACCCGGGCTTCGCCGCAGGCCGGTTGTTCGACCTCGCTGCTCGCCGCCTCCGCTGGTCGTCGGTCAGCGCGTCGCCTAGATCGGGCGACTCGGCAGCGCGTGGCGGCGCCGTCGGCCTCGGCGGTCGTCCGGGCTGGGCCGGGCTCGGCGGTGCCGACGGGCGCGGCACCTTCGACCGTGCGTCGGGCCTTGGCCTCGGCTCAGCGGCGGTCGTCGGCTTCGCCAAGCCGGAGGTCGCCGAACGGCCACCCCTACGCCCGGCTCCTCGCCACCATCCTCCGCGGCCGGCGGCGCGTCGCCGCGGCACACGCCGTGACCGGCGCTCACCATCAGCCTCGGGGCGTCGGCGGTCTTGGTCGCGGTCCTTGGGCCGAGGCTGATCCGGTCGGTCGACCGGTCGGCGCCGACCCTCACCGTGGTCTTTCGCCCGGTCTCCCGGTCGCCGCTCCGGCCGCCATCCGCGCCGGAGCCCCTGCTGGTGCCCGCCCCGGCGATCGGTGTCGCCATCTCGGCCACCGAGCTCGACGTGCCCTCGCTTGCCGCCGACCGGTGCGCCTTGGGTCCGCACCGGGGCGACCCGCTCGCGCCTGTCGGCCTCCCAGCCTCGACCCCGACCGAAGAAGGTGCCACCCGCCCAGGCAATGCCTCGGCGAGCGCCTCGTCCGGTCCTCGCGGCCGGATGGACGATGGTCCGGCTCCCGACCCGCGCGCCCGCGTAGAGCGCCAGCAGGCTCAGGGCCCGGTCCCGGCCCGGCGCCCCCGGTCCGGTCACCGTGCCGACCAATCCGTCGGTCAGCGACCGGCGCCGGATGAAGACGGTCCAGAAGAAGGCGCACTGCAGCCCGAAGGAGAAGAGCCAGCCGAGCTGCGAGGTGGCGGCCGAGATGGCCGCGCAGACCGCCAGCAGGATCGCGAGGATCAGCGAGTAGGCGGCCTTCCGCAGCAGGAGGCCCGCCAACTTCGCCAGCCAGCCTTTGAAGAACTGGTGCCCGCGGCCGGGGACGACGGCGGCGACCAGGGCGACCGGGCTGAAGGCGAGGAGCAGGAGCAGCTCGACCTGGGCGACGATCACCCCGAGGGAGAGCCCACCGAGGAGGAAGAAGGCGCCCAGCTCGGCGAGGAGGATCGCGAAGGCGATCGGCAGGCGCTCGTATTGGCCGCCCTTTTCCATCAAGGCGGCAGCGGGCTTGTCCTGCGGCCCGAGTTGATAGGAGCCGTTCTTCTTGCCCGGGTCGGAGTCGGGCAGCTTGGAGGTGTCGCCGGCTTCGAGCGCTTCCACCTCTTCCTTGCGTTCCTTGGAGCCCGGCGGCATCCGCAGGAGGTGCGGCCCGTATTTCTTCAGGTCGTTGACGCAGGTCTTGCCGTCGGAGCTCACCGTCTGCCCGGATTCGAGCCCCCGTGCCGCCGAGGGCGCGATCGGCTCGACCGAGACCGATTCCGGTTCGTCGGCTTGCCCGGCCGATCCCGACTTGACGCAGTGCTCGAGGCCGCCGAACTCGAGCACCGACCAGGGCTGGGCGACGAGGAGGCCGAAGAGCTGGTCGCCGCCGGCTTCCTTGGCTTCGGCCTGGCTGGTCGGCTCGCCGTCCTTGGCGATCGAGAGGAACGCCCCCGACATCTCGTTCGTCAGGTGTGAGGCGGCGCCGATCGTCTGCCCCGGCTGGAGGACGAAGAAGAAGGCGGCGCAGACATATATGAGGGAGAGCGCGAGCTGGGAGGCGGTCTCCGCGTAGCGGCGTTGGACGAGCGCCTTCCACATCGCCCAGAGCGCCAGGAAGGAGACGGCCAGCACCATCCAGGGCCCGCCGAAGGCGGTGGTGTAGATGGTCTGGATCGCCCGCGAGACCGGTCCGAGCGCGCCGGCGCCGCCCGTCGCGCCCGAACCGTTGACGAGATCGAGGCTGAAGGCGAAGCCGAAGAGTTCGATCAGCAGGTTCGCGAACCAGGAGGTCCCGAGCCAGATGATGTTCGCGAAGAAGAACGCGATCATCGGCAGGAAGCCCGAGACGTCGACGCCGGAGAAGACCCCGGCCGAGATCATCGAGAAGTTCTCGTCGAGTTCGTAGGCGCCGAGGGTCCAGCCACCCTTCAGCCCGGCCAGCGAGCGGCCGGGGCCTACGTTCGCCCAGACGTCGGCGTGGGCGACCACCGCCGGCACCAAACAGAGCCCGGCTGCCAGGGCGATGGCGAGGATGATCCTCCGGCGTCGGCGACCGAGGATCCTGGCGTGGGCCCTCATGCCTCGGCCTCCTCTCGCGGACGACCCTCGCCGGGGTCGTCGACGTGGCCCCGGCGTCGCGGGCGGCCGCGAGCGGGTCGTCCACCTCGCGCGTGCTCGCCACGGGCCCGTCCCGCCTGACCGCCCGAGACATGGCTCCGGGGGGACCTCCGGCCGGGGGTGGTGTCAAGTTCGGCGAGTAGATCCGGGTCCGGGTCGACCTGCACCTCTCCCCAACGCCCGTCGAGGTCGCGCTGGAGGCCGCGGCCGCGCCGATATTCGGTGAGGCGCGAGGCGAGCGCGCCCTCCTCCGGATCGAGGCCGAACTCCTCGAGTCCTCGGGCGGCGGCTCGTGGTGAGTCCTGGCCGAAGAGGAAGGTGGTGCCGACGAGCTGGGCGAGCTCGCCGAGATCCTCGACCTTCTGGGTCGCCAGCAGGACGGTGGCGTTGAACCCCCGCCCGAGCCGGATCAGTTTGTTCAGCAGCGCCCGCCCCTGGGAGGAGGCGAAGAACACCCATCCCTCGTCGAGCAGGACGATCTTGTGCCGGTCGCGGTCCCCGGAGATCAGCTTCAGGGTCGACGCCGCGACCAGCGCCAGCGTCGCCACCGACACCCTCTCGCTGCGGGTGTAGGCGGCGCGGTCGGTACCCGGGTCGGGGAGGTTCAGGCCCGGCATCCGGATCGTGATCAGGCTCGGCCGTCCCTCCGCGTCCTCATCGAGGAGCTTTACCTCGGCGCCGTCCGGATGGGAGAATCCGAGCCGGGCGAGGCCGAAGTCGGCGACCACCTCGAGGGCCTCGGCGGCGTCCGACGCGCCCGGCGCCTCCGACTCGCGCATCCGGGCGACGACTTGGCTCAGGCTTCGCTCGTCGGCGCGCACGGCGTCGCGGACCGCCCTGTCGATCGCCACCTCCCAGGAGGACGGCGGATCGCGGAGCAGCTCCAGCAGATAGGAGGACGCCAGTTCCTCGCGCAGCTCGGGCAGCCCGATCCGCAGCGGATCGAGTTTGCCGCGGTGGACCGGGTCGGCGGAGAGCTCGAGGACCTCGACCTCCTCGTCCGCCAGACCGGACAGCTCGGCGAGCCGGTGGTCGGGCTTCGGATCGAAATCGATCACGAGGCTCCCTCGCAGGAGCCCGGCGTGGGCGATCACCTGGGCGGCGATCGTCTTCCCCGACCCGGGAGTGCCCGAGAAGAGGACGGCCGAGGGGCGCGAGTCGCGCGGCGCCTCGGTGGGGTCGAAGCGGACCGGGCGCCCGGCGACCGGGTCGTAGCCGAGGTAGACGCCGCCCGGCGAGCCGACCGCGGCGGTCGCGATCGGAACACTCGCTGCCACCTGCTCGGTGGTCATCTGGCGGCGGTAGTCAGAGACCGCGCCGCCGTCGGGCCGCGGCAGATGGTCGAGAAAGAGCGCATGCTGGAGACCCCGCGGTCGGTGCAGGACCACCTCGCCGTAGCTCTCGCGGAGCGTCGTTATCCGCGCCTCCAGGGTGTCGGCGTCGGCGGCGCCTACGGCCAACGAGATCGAGGCCCGCAACATCGGCGGCCGCGCCACCGAGGAGAGGATCGCCTCGTACTCGCGCGCCAGCTCCCGGTCCTCCTCGGCGAGCGCGCCGGGGCCGGTCGGCGAGCCCGCGAGTTGCTCCCTGTAGGAGTGCTCGACGTCGAGCACCCGGCGACGCACCTGGGCTAGGGCCTCGCGGTTCCCGACCAGATCGGCATGGAGCACCGCGTCGACCGGCCCCGCCCCTTCGAGCGGCGCGAAAAGGATCTCCGCGGCGCCGGGGAACTCCGCCTCCTCGGCCAGCGAGCCGAGGCAGAGAAAGGCCTGGTGGGAGTCGCCCGCCTCCGACTCGACCACGAGGGACGGCGCCCGGCCGGGGTCCTCGCGCATCGGCGCGTTGACCGGCTCCCGGAGGTCGGATTCAAGCGGCTCGTATAGGACCTCCTCGCCCTCGCCGAGGATCAGCGCGTCGGGTTGCCATTGGCGTTCGAGCTCGGGCTCGCCGAGCCCGCGGACGGCGGCGCGGCGTAAGAGCCACTGGAGGTCCTCAGTGCCGGCTCGCCGCAGCTCGACCACCGACGCCGCCCTGCCGAAGGCGCGGCGCTCGGCCTCGGCGAGCGAGCGCAGCTCGGCGCCCGAGATCGGACTCGCCACACCGACCCCTGCCAGATCCTCCAGCCGGCGGCGCGCCCGCCCGATCGAGCGCAGCGCACCGCCGCCGCGGCGACCCTCGGTGAGGGAGATCGCCAGATAGATCTCGGGAAGGTGGGAGTCGAGCGAGGCGAGCCGCTCCTGCTGGGCCTCCAGATACCCTCGCCAACGAGCGCGGTCGGCGTGCTCGCGGTCGGCCAGCCAGGCCACTTCGGCGGCGTAGCGGTCGGCCGGATATGGGCGGGCGATCCGGTAGATCGAGAGGTCCGCTCCGACCACGGCGATCAGCCGCTCGAGCCGGTGCAGGAGGCCCCACTTGTCTGCGATCGAGAGGAACGGATAGGAGCGCGACTCGACCCGGTAGAGGCCGGCGGCCTCGCCGCCCGGCCCGATCAGGACGTTGGCCCGCGCGTAGCGCAGGGGGAAGCGGATCACGGTCGGACCTCCAGGGTCTGCCCGGGCTTGAGCACGACCCGATGGCACAGGCGCGAGCGCCGGCTGAAGTGGCCCGGTTCCCGGACGGCGAGGTTGCCGCCCCGACGACGCTTCACGATCACCGGCTCGACGAAGCCGACCGAGCCCGGCCCGGTGAGGCGCGCGTGGCGGAGGCGGAGCCCCTTCGCGTCGGGCGCGATCCAGATGGCGGGGCCGAAGCTGCGGCGCACGTCCGCGGGGGGCAGGCCACGGCCCAGCGAGCGCCGCGCGGGCGCCAGCCGGAGGCCCACCCATGAGAGGGCGAAGCGCTCCGGCCGACGACCGTCCGGGGTCGCCTGGGTGGCGGCGGTGGCCACCGCCATCGGCACGACGACCAGCCGGAATGGCCAGTCGAGCGCCCCCAGGAGCACCCCGAGGATGAACGTCCCTGCGGCTGCCGCGGTGGCGGCGAGGAGCCCGGCGGTCCTGTCTGCGATCGCGAGGCCGCCCGCTCCAGCCGCCACCGCCGTGGCCGCAGGGACGAAGAGGGAACCCGAGCCGACGGCGAGGACCGCGACGAGCGAGCCGAGCATCCAGCCCAGCCATCGCAGCGGCACCCCGCCGGGGACCGGCAGCGGCCGGCCCTCCACCTGGTGGATCCGACGCTCGGGGGAGAAGATCCGCTGGTAGGAGCGGACCCCGGTGGTGCGGCCGTCGCTCACGGCAGCACCTGGTGGGCGATGGCTTTCGCCGCGTCGGCCACCTGGCCGGGCGCGAAGACGAACCAGCCGACGACGATCGCCGCGACGAAGAACATCATCAACTCGGTGAAGCGCCGGTTGACGAGGAAGAACAGCGCGAAGATCGCGACGATCCCGGTGTAGAGCTCGCCGGCGTATTCGCGCAGGAGGCCGGCCAGGTTCGAGCCGACCGAGTTGCCCCCGGCCGCGAGCGCCCCGGCGGGCACCAGCAGCGTCGCCGCGATGACGAACGTCGCCGAGAGGGCGATGCGTGCGAGGCGCCTCATGCGACCGCCCCCTCGACGCCGGCGACGTACCAGCGCCCGGCGCGCTCCACCGCCAGCAGGCGATAGGTCAACGGATAGATCGCACCGGTCTCGGGGTCCCGGAGGCTGGCGGCGACGGCGAGGTCGCGTTCGGGCCCTTCGGAGCCGTTGAGCTGGGCGGCGTGCCCGACCGAGGCGACTTCGAGGCCGCCCCCGAGGGGCACCACCGTCGAGCCGGGCGCGACGAGGTAGGAGAGGTCCGAGGCCTTGCCGGCCGAGACATAGGCCGGGATGAACTTCGAGACCAGTTCGCCGATCGCGCCGGCACCGGCTCCGGCGATCGGCCGGGGCCGCTCAGGGTCGGCCCCGGCGGGTGCCGGCACCGCGACTATGGAGGGCGCGCCCAGGGCCGCCACCTCGCCCGCCTCCTGACGGACGATCGGGACGGCCAGATCGAGGGTGCGCGCGTCGCGGAGATCGCAGGAGACGGTGAGGACCCAGCGGCTCTTGCCGACCTTGGCGCTCCTCATCACCTCCGCCTGGGCCACCTCGCCGCCGGCGCCGGGCCGGTGTCCGGCGCCGACATGGGCGCCTTCGGCGAGATAGGCCCGAAGATCTTTCGGGGAGGGAGATTCGAGGTAGGCCCGGGCGAAGCCGACCCCGAGCGCTTCGGCCGCCTGTCCGGGTCCTTCCGAGCCGCCTTGGCCGAGCTGCGCGGGGGCGCGTTCGGGCGATTCGAGGACCGCCGCCCCGCCCCGGATCAGCAGGAGCGCGAGGACCGCCCAGAGGGCGACCCGGCCGACCGGGCGCAGTGCAGCGCCCAGCGGACGGGACCCGACCTCCTTTCCTGCCTCTCGTGAAAAACGTGGAAATGACACCTGACCCGCACCTCCCTGGTCCTCCGTGTCCGCCTTCGTGACGGCTGTCGGGAGAACAGAGGCGTGAGGTCAGTAACTGGTCACAAACGTACTCATCACCCTTTGTGTCTCTTGCCGGAGCAGGCCCACCAAAGGTGAACGGTTCGCGTCCAGGGTGCGCCAGTAAACAACTCGCCAGAGAGGCAGATCGGTGGTATCCATCGCGGTCCCGCACCGGCACTGCATGCGGGCCACGCCCTAGCTCGTCTGGAGACCTTCGGCGAGTTGGTGAAGGACCCACGGTCCGGTCCAGTCGCGCAACTCGTAGTGGACCCAGACGCCTTCTCGGCGGCGGCTCACGATCCCGGCACCGCGGAGGATGGCGAGCTGATGCGAGACGCTCTGCTGACTCACCGGCAGCAGGGAGGCGAGCGCGCTCACCGTCGAGCGGCCGTTGCGCTCTAGGGCCTCGATAAGGCGGATGCGGGTGGGATCGGCAAGGACCCGAAGCATCTCGGCGAGGTCGTCGACGTTCCGGATGGTGGCCGCACCGTCGTCCGGGTCCTGCAAGACCGGGGCTGTCTGATTTTTTGTCGAGACCGGCATCGCTCCTCTGCAATGACAGAGCCGCGAAAGGCCGAAGTGGCCCCCTGACTTCGCGAAAGGAACTTTATGAACCTTTTGGGTCGAGAAGTGCGCGCAAAAAAACGCGTGGGACCCGGCCGGGTCCCACGCGTTGGCTCGACCCTACCTTTCGAGGGCTAGGCCAGGCGGAGCTTCACACCGACCGGCAGCGAATCGGGATCGCCGGTACCGATCCGTCCGGCGTTGAGCCGCCAGAGCCGATTGACCACGGCTGCGATCTCGGAGTTCGAGGCCCCGGGCGGCAGGTACGCCGCCGCGATCGTCCACAGACACTCCCCCGCCGCGACGAGGTGGGTCTTCCTGCCGGCGAGACTGCCCGCGCGGTCGGGTGCCGCCGCCGGAATCACGGCCGGCGGTGACGATGAAGGCTCCGGGGCAGCCGGGACCGCGGGCGCAGGTTCCGGTACGGCCAAGACCTCGGGTGAGGCCGAGGCGGTCGGGTGCGTGCTCTTCTTGGCCAGCGTCGGCGGATGCGGCGTTGGCCCGATGATCGTTTCGTTCTGGACCACCGCTTCGCCGATGGGTGACGGTGAGCTCGGCGCGGGTTCGTAGGTCGGTGGAGACGCTTCCACCCCGTAGCTAGGCGCTTCGACAGGCGGCGGCTCCGTCACCGGCGGCGGCACTTCTTCCACCGGGACCACGACTTCGGCTTCCGGGGAGGGCGGCGTTTCGGCCGCCGGGGTCGGAGTGATTTCGACGCCTTCGAGTTCGGTTTCCTCGACTTCAGGCGCCGGAGCTTCTTCTTCGATTTCGGATTCTTCCGGGCCGACGGATTCTTCGGACAGCGCGGTTTCATCACCACCAAGTTCGTGGCCGACCCCGATTTCGAGGCCCGGAAGGGAACCCGGCGAGGAGGTCCCTTCGCCTTCGGTGTCGCTTTCGTGCTCGGCGAGGGCGAGCGGCGGCGCGAGGCTGCCGAAGACGAGCAGCGCTCCAATCAGGGCGGCGGTCGACCTGATCGTCCGCGTTCGGCGGGCGCCGGTCGCGAAGGTCGGTTTTCGCATATCGAACTCCTTCTGTTCAGTTCCTCGGGTCTACGGCACAGCGATAGGAATGCGGATCGACGGCGTTGTCCGGGGTCAAGGCGACGCCGCCGGTCGGCGTGGTCACCAGGAGCGCTTCGACCTGACCTGGCCGTGAGGTCGACGGATAGACCTGACTCGTGAGCTCGCCTCCGTCGGAGAGGGTGATCCCGGAATGCGTGAACGCGGCTGCGAGCTCGTCGTAGGTCGGCAGGCGCCTACCCGGCCCAGATTGATTTTCCGTGTTCGCACATTCGTGTAACGCACTGCTGAAAGAAAGTGGAGGGCGCGCCGAGATTTCGATGCACGTGTCGTCGGCCGGCAAAGTTCCTTCAGGGCAGCGGACGAGGAACGTTTCTGCCGTCGCGCCGTCGAGGTGATCCGCGTCAACGGCCTGCGGGACCTTCGCCAAGGTGCTCTCCCTGACGGCGGCGCCCGTCACCGAGTTCTTGTGGAAGTTCCGGGCGGTCAATGAGTGAGCCCGCAGATCCTTCCCCGACAGCTTCGTCGCGGCGTAGGAGGTGCCACCGATCGCGACGAACACCGCGATCGTCGCCATCACATTCGCGTAGGAGAGGTGCGGGCGTAGTCGAGCCTTCATCGTCGATCTCCTTCTTCTGCTTGGTTTCAGGCCGTCGGACATGGTCTACCTCTCACGATGACGTCGATCACGTGGCTCTGGCCAGGCTCGAGCGGGAACCCGCCCTCGCCGGGGAGCCTCGCCCGGAACTTGTATTCCTCCTTGCCGCACGTGCGTTTGAAGGGATATTCGATGCTCCAGCGGCCTTCGGGATCGGTTCGGATCGTGCGGAAGGTCGACCATTCATGCGTGAGGCGGACCTGTAGCTCGACCAGCTTTCCCGCGGCCGGGAGTGGCCTCCCCTCCACGTCGCCGCTGAAGATGACCGAGCCGCCGTTCAGGACGTGGGTCGGCGCGACCTTGATCGTGCTGGCGGAGTGGACGAGGACTTCCGCACTCCCTTCGGCGGGCAGGCTGGTCGGCGTACCCGAGTAGACGAAGCGCAGGTGCCGCGACGATTCCGGGGTGACTCCGTAGCTGAAGCCGCCGTCGGAGCCGGTCGTGAGAGTCGCGACCTGGGTTTCGCCCTGCTGTTCCGGGATGGCCTGCCAGACCGCGACCGAAGCGCCGGCAATCGGGTTCCCGGACTTGTCGAGAAGGTGTCCAGAAAATTCCGCCTTCGAGCCGAATTCCACCGTCGCCTGCGAACCGGTTTCGCTTACTTCGTGCTTCTTGACGTGCCGCTTTCCGTGGCGGTGGACGACCTTTTCCACTATGTGGTGAGTGAGGACGGCGGCGTCGACCGTCGTCGGCACCCGCAGCGGCAGGTTGATTTTCATCGGCTGGCCGTCGACCCGGCTTTCGGAGCTTGCCTGGTTCCCCGCCCGGTCGCTGGCGGTGGCCCGCAGCTGGTATTCGCCCGCCGGCAGGCTCGCGTCGTCGATGCGGGTGACTAGTTCGTCGCCTTCGAGGGTGCTCGAAAGCGGCTGCCACACGCCCGATCCGACCCGGCTCATCTCCATTTCGCCGCCTTCGACGCCGGAGAGCTTGTCGGCGAGGTGGACCGCGATGCGCGTCGGATCCTGGGCCGCGATCGGCTCGAATCCGACTTCTGGCGGTTCGGGATCGAACCGCAACCGGGCCGGCACCGAGGCGTTCTGCGATTGGGTGTTCCCGGCCGCGTCCTGGCGCCACATCTGGATTTCCCATTCGCCGGGACCGGGGACGGCGAGTCCGCCGATCGCCGCAACGGAGGGACCGTTGGTGGTGCCGGTCTGGCATTCCTGGGTCCCCACCCGGCAGATCCGCCAGTGCGCCGCGACGATCGGTGCGCGGTCTCCTTCGTCGGGGTTCGCCCAGGCGACGGCGAAGGCATCATGGTTCCGCCAGGCTTCCCCGCCTTCCACGGCGACCGGGACGGCGCCGGGGGGCGTGTTGTCAATCCGCACCGTCGTCGGGCTCGATTCGGCCTGGTTGCCCGCGGCGTCGGTCGCCTTCAAGTCGATCTGCTGGGTCCCTTCTCCGAGCTTCGTCGTGTCGAGGTTGATCGAACCCGACCCGCTCGGGCAGGGGATGCGTTGGGTGTAATCGCACTGACTCCCGGATTCCCCACGCGTGCCTCCGTCGGCGATCACTTGAACGAGCTTCACCCCAGTGTTGTCGGAGGCTTCGTAACCGATGCTCTGGGTCCCGGCCGTCCATTCGCCAGCGAGGAATCCTCCGCCGCCGCTCACCGATACCGACGGCGCGGTTTCGTCGACCACCGTCGCTTCGGAGGTGAAGGTCTCGAGGTAGTTCTGGCCCTTGCCCGAGCAGTATTCGACCGTCGGGGCGCCCATGCACACGACGCGCTGTACCAACTTGGTCGCCCCTCCCAGTTCGTAAAGGGTCGGGCGCGGCCAGCTCGCACCTTGCGCAGCCTTCGCGCTCTTCGGGCACTTCTTGTTCGCCATGACATCGCGGATCGGGTCAGAGCTACCGTCGGGCCGGATCGCGTAGAGCTGCAACGCATACCGGCAGTCACGCCGATGGGCCTCGCCCGACCACTTCAGGTTCGAGAAGGTCGTTTCCGGCGGGGCTTCGAGGACGAAGGCGGATTGTGAGCCCTTCGCCACGTGCCCTTCCCGGGGGACGTTCGCGGTGACGAGGCCACGGAGGCCTGGCCCGAGTGGATTGCAGGCGCGCCGCCACTTCATCCCTCTGGTGGCGAAGTTTTCGAACGCGCCGGAGGAGAATTCGCCGTTCGCCTGGCAGGAGGAGATGGTGAATTCTCCTGCCAGAGCCGACGAAGGCGAGATCGCTGCGAAGGCGCCCGAGACGAGCGCGACGAGGATGACGGCGAGCGCCGCCGCGAGCTTGCGGCCACGGACCCGGGTGCTGGGGGACTGCATCTTCAGGGACCTCCAAATTGGGTTGCTTCGTTCTTCGGCACCGCGGCGGGTTCGGCCGCGGAGGACGACGATTCCGATCCGGAAGAGGACGTGGACGGAGACGACGAGGAAGACGAGGTCGAGGGCGAGGAGGATTCGACCGCCGGGTACTCCGGCGAGGCTGCTTCGAAGCTCTGTTCGGGCGGCGGCGGAGTCGCTTCTTCGACGGCCACTTCTTCCGGTTCGCTCACGGCGGGTTCGACCGCGGTCGCTTCGTGTTCCTTCGACGACGATCCTTCGTGCGGCTGGGCTTCCGAAGGGGTCGACTTAGATGGTTCCGATTCCGCCGCTTCTTCCGTCCCGTAGACAGGTGCGACCACGGGCTCTTCGGCGGGTTCTTCGGCCGGCGGGGGAACGGCGGGTTCTTCGGCCTTCGGCGGGCTCGGTTCTTTCGCGGTTTCTTCGGAGGTGCCGGAGAAGAGGTCCGCCGCCGCCCCGATGGGGTCGACACCTGGCTGGGAGCAGATGGTGGCCGCGCCGCCGCCGATCGCGAGGCAGCCGGCGACGACCGCCGCCACCGTGCCGGGACGCGTCCCGATGAAGGGCGTGGGATCCGGGGCCCGACCGTAGGTCGCCAAGGTCGCCTGCTGCTTTATCTGGGCGCCTCCGCCGAGGACGTGGCGCCTCGCTGAGCCGACCGCTTCACCGACGCGACCCACCACGCGTCCCAAGAGCCCTGGGTGTGCGACTTCGACCGCGACGGGAGGCAGAACCGCCGGCACCTTGTCTTTCCACGCCGCGAGCTCCTCCGAGAAGGCCGAGCACCGGCCGCAATGCTGAAGATGAAGACGAGCGCGCACCGCCTCGCCCGCCGCCGCCAGTCCGCAGGTCAACCGCAACACCAACGACTCACCCTCCGCGCAACCGCCGCCGGTCTGGCGGGTCAATACCTCTCGGGCGTTTCGCATCACCTCTTCGAGGGCCTTCTTCACGGCGCGGTCGCTGATCCCGAGCTGTTCCGCGATTTCCGGACGCCTTCGTCCGGCGGCCCAGAGAACGAAGACCTGGCGCCGCGAGTCCGAGAGCGTCGAGGACACCTGTTCCACAAGGATCTTGAGCTCTGCCTGCTTCTCGATCTCCATCAGGTCGGCGACCGGACCCGGCTCATCGGAGGCCTCTGTCTCCAGCAACGAACCGTTCGGATCCGCCGCCGTCATCCGCGTCTGTCCTTCCAGCTCGTGGACCATCTCTCGGTAGGCGGCGGTCCGCAGCCAAGCATAGATTCGCGGCGGCTCGGTAAATCCGACGGCGTCGGAGTCGGCGAGGAACTTCTGGCATGCCGCCTGCACCGCGTCCTCGACCTCGTCGGGTGATCGATCCGGAAAGCGCTCGGCCAGTTG
Source organism: uncultured Actinomycetes bacterium (assembly GCA_937907435.1). GTDB lineage: Bacteria > Actinomycetota > Thermoleophilia > Solirubrobacterales > 70-9 > VAYN01. The sequence continues at coordinate 90,777 of CALCIA010000137.1, read as the reverse complement.
CCTTCGGAGCATCTGGCCGCGCTGGCGACCAGGCCCGAAATCCTCGAGCAGATGCGGGCGCCGCCCGAGACCAGCCGGGTGAGTGGGAGAGTCCATCACCTCTACAGAGCCGCGAGGCCGAAAAGTGGCCCCCCCTCTTAACAATCCCAGTCTTGCCAACGTCCCTCCCGACAAAACGGCTTCCCACGCCGCCTAAACGTTCAATGAATTCCCACATATGGGAGATCGCAAACCACTTAGCTCGGTAAGAACGATTGAGAAAGCCCGAGTTAAGTAGTCGACCGGTGGACGCTCCAACACGAAGGGCGTGCACCTCATCTGAGAAGGGGCGCCAGCAACGCGCCTCGACGACGGACTCAGCTGTCTGAGCGAGCGATGTCCGGCAGCGAAGGATCCGCTTTCCGGGCGGCCTCGTAGCAACGCTCGTGGAAGCGCTGGACACCCACCTCGTCTCGGGCCGGGGTCCCTTCGGTAGCCACTATCGCCAGACCGTCGCGCACGACCACCACGGGTCGAAAATATTGGCGGAGATGACCGCATCCGGCGCAGCGCATCCCGCTCATCCTCTGACCAGTTCGTCGTAGTGGACCGCGGCGCGGGTGGGAGTGACGGTCCCGTCCCCGGCATTGATCAGCAGTCCAGCCCTCGCCAGCCACTCGACGGCATCGCCGTCCTCCGCCTCGACCCGCAGCGCCGCCGGCCGGCAGGCGATGGCAGCGTCAAGGATCGCGAGCTTGTCCTTGTCCGAGGACACGAACGTATGTTCGCAAACCTCCGTCCGCGCTACAAGTCGTCGCGTCACGGACCGCACGACGCAGCGGCCTCGCAGGTCGCTTTGCATCCACGCCCGATAAGGACCCTTATGTAGAGACGAACCCGGCCGCCGAGGCCTTCGCGATTCAGACTCAGATGTTGCCAGCAGCCCTTAAAGCGCGGGAACTCCACGTCAACCGATCTCGACGTCGAAGCCCCAGATGACGATCGACGTGCTGCCGGACGGCGTCCAACTCAACCCGCCGTCGCCGGTGGGCGGCGGTCTACCGAGCTGGCTGCCGAGGGCGAAGGTCCCGGTCGGCCGCGTGCTCACGGCCGGCGAGACGAGGCCCGCGCTTACGATCCAGGGCGAATCGGTGTCGGTGCATCTCGGGGGCGGGACGCTGCTGGCGACGGCCGCTGGTCCCACCGTGCCCGAGAGGGGCGGAGTCCCCGTGCCTTCGACTAGTCCGCCTCTCGTCCTGACCCTCGCGAAGGCGACGGGACCGTACCGATCGACCCGAGCGACTTCACGGTCACCGGCGACGAGGGGGCAACAGCCGGTCCTTTGCCTCGAGGCATCCGACCGAGGCGGACGGTGTGCCTGCGGATCCAACTTTTCTGGGACATGAGCGAGCAGGAGTTCCGCCGGCGCCCAGAACTCCTACATAATGTAGTCGTGGAGTTCGCCTACGCGCTGATCCTGGTCGCCGTCGTGGCACCATTGGTGGCGGCCCCGCTGTGGCGCCGTCGCGGCGCCGGCGACCCGGCCGACGTCCGCCACGAGGAGCTCGAGGCCCTCAAGGAGGCGAAGTACCGCGAGCTGCGGGACACCGAACTGGACCACGCTGCCGGAAAGCTCTCCGAGGAGGATTACCTGCACCGGCGCGCGACTCTTCGCAGCGAAGCGGCCGAAATCCTCGCGCGGATGGACCCCCAGCCGCCGTCCCGGTCGGTCACGCATGGGTGAGGACGCTCGCTACGTGCCGGCGCTCCGATATCGCGCCCTCACCGCTCTCTACGACCCGGTGGTGCGCCTGACCTCGCGGGAGGGCGCCTTCAAGCGGCGCCTGCTCGAGATCGCCGAGTTGAAGGCCGAGGATCGCGTACTGGACCTCGGCTGCGGGACCGGCACGCTGGCGATCGCGGCCGAACGGGCCCAACCGGGAGCCGAGGTCACCGGGCTCGACGGCGATCCCGAGATACTCGCACGGGCGCGCCAGAAGGCTTCCTCGGCCGGCGCCCATGTCGACTTCGACCAGGGCCATTCGACCGACCTGCCCTACGACGACGGCCGCTTCGACGTCGTCCTCTCGACCCTCTTCTTCCACCATCTGGAGCCTGCCGCCAAGCGTGCGACGGCGGCGGAGATCGCGCGCGTCCTCCGTCCAGGCGGGCGCCTCCTCGTCGCCGACTGGGGTCCCCCTCAAGATGCGCTGATGCGGATCGCGTTCCTCGCGGTCCGCAGCCTCGACGGCTTCGAGCTGACCCGCGAGAACGCGGAGGGTGCCCTGCCTTCGATCTTCACCGACGCCGGGCTGCAGCGGGCGGAGCAGGTGGACCAGCTTCGTACGGCCACCGGGACGATGGCCTTCTACGTCGCCACCGCGCCCCGGCCGAAATAGACCCCATTCGGCCTGCGGCCCGGCGAAGCTCAGCGCAGACCGATCGCGACCGAGGCGATCAAGGTGACCGCCGCCAGGACGATGGTCGCGGGCCGGCCGAAGGAGGTCTGCCGCGGCTGCGCACGGTAGGGCAGGATCATCTGCCTGCCGAGGACGAACGCGGCCAGGCTTCCAGCCAGAAGTAGCCCCGAGCCGTCCAGACCCTCGACCAGCGCCAGGACCAGCGCCACCAACCCGATCGCCAGGCAGAGCGCCGCTTCGATCAGCTGGGTCGGCACCCGTCGGATCCCGACACAACGGTCCGACGACCAGATCCCCCAGCGGGACGCGGTGGGCCGGCCGTAGCAGCAGCCCGCCAGGAAGCAGCCCGGTCTGCCGACGGCCATCCCGAGCATCAGCCCCGGGGCGGTGGCATCGAGATAGGCGCCCGCGTGGATCGCCGACCCGCTCAGGAGAACGATGCCGGCCGCGATCCCACCTCCGAGGATCGCGCCCTGGACACACCAGCCGTCGAACCGCCGCCCGTGCTGGACGACGACGTACCAGGCCTTCGCGCCCGCACAACCGGCGACGACCGCCGCGGCCGACACGAAGAGCGCCGCACCGATGTCCTCTCCGGCACGCGAGAGGAGGAGCCCCTGCACGACGAGGCCCACGAGGACGCCCAGGCCGACCAGCACCCCCCAGCTCACCGGATGCACCCCGGGGATCGGCGCCCAGGGGCGTATCTGGCTGGCTAGTCTCTCGGTCCGGGCCGCACGGGGCCGGACTCTCCGCGGCCACAAGACGTGACCGGATCCCTCCGCCGCCGCAAGAGCATGGAGCGGACGGCTCCGGCAGAGCCTCGCGGATGGTGCCGCGGTGACCTCCCACTCGCCGGGATTCATCCCTCGGACCTCGGTGGTCACCGCGACCGGACCGGAGCCCGGGACGACGCCCTCCACCATCTGTGCCTGGACGAATCTGTCGCCCGCGCGCGGCTTGCCCTTGACGTCCAGCCGCCTTCCGGTGAAGGAGATGGTCAGCGAGCGAGGGGCGCCCTCCCCCTCTCCCGGATCGAACCAGCAGGTCGGCCGCAGGACCTCGGCCAGGACCTCCCGACGCCAGCCGCCACGGTCCTCCGCCTTGGTGCCCGCCGCCGGGCGCTCGGCGCGCGTGGTCGTCGGCTTCGGCGGATTGGGGCGATTCGATTTCCGCCTCGCGGCCCCACCCTTCTTGCGCACCCCGGACCTTCCGCGCTTCGACATCTCCTGCCTACGTCTCCACACGCGACTCGCGGCCGAGCCGGGCCGCGGCCAGTCCCGAGACGCGCCGGCGGCGCGCCTCGGGTGCGGGCCAGATCGCGATCAGGCCACCGACCGCGGCGACCCCGGCGCCGATCCAGAGCCAGACGACGAAGGGGAAGACGTTGATCCGAAATTCTGCGGGCGGCGGGTCGGCCATGTAGCGCCGCTGCACGACATTGATGGCCATGCCCTCGAGCGAGCTGAGCTGGGCGCCGACGCGCGGGTCGTTCGCCGGGAGTTTGGCGGCGAGTCGGTCGAGGCGGCGATCGAATCCCGTTATGAACGGTTCGAAGCGGCTGAGGTCCGGGTTCATCGCCGTCCAGAGGTCGCGCTCGACGCCCGTCTGACGGCCGATCTGGCTGTTAACGGTGCCTTCGAAGAAGCCCCGCAGCGCGGCCCCTTCGCTCGGCGCGGCGGTCGAGTAGTAGAGGCGGGCCGGGTGCAGCGTCGTCACCGGCCTGCCGTCCTGGGTGACCTTCACCACCGAGCCGAGCGCCAGCCGCTGTTCGGCCTGGTCGACCGAGACGGTCGGCCGCGTGTAGGTGAATCGATAGCCGCCGACCTGCGTGCTCTGGCCGCGACCGAGGCGCACGATGGCACCGGACTGGAAGCTCGAGGAGGCGGCGACGGCGACGAAGAGGATCGCGATCCCGGCGTGGGCGATGTAGCCGCCGTAACGGCGCCGGTTCCGCACGACCATGCCTCCCAGCGCCGCCGCATATGAGCCGCCGACCAGCGAGCGGCGGGCCGCTGCTCCGCGCGCGAACTCCCCGACGATCCCGGCGAGCGCGAAGGCGGCGCAGACGAAGGTGAGCAAGGCGAGCGGCTTCGAGCCGGCATCGGTGAACGCGAGCAGGGCGAGCCCGACGAGCAGCGCGACCAAGGCCGGGACGGCCAGCAGCCGCCTGAGCTCGCCGCGGCTGACGCGTCCCCAGGCCAACAGCGGGCCGATGCCGGTGAACAGCACCAGGAGGATCCCCAACGGCGCCGCGTAGCGGTCGAACCAGGGGGCGGCGAGCGAGGCCTTCTGACCCGTCGCAGCCTCCGAGATGAGCGGGAAGAAGGTGCCCCAGAAGACGACAGCCGCGAGCCCCACCAGGAGCAGATTGTTGATGAGGAAGACCGCCTCCCGCGAGGCGAGCGATTCGATCCGCTTGACGGCGCGCAGTTCGTCGAGCCGGGAGACGATCAAGAGCGTCGAGCCGATCACGACGACGGCGATCAGGCCGAGCAGCGGAGCGCCCACGGTCGACGCGCCGAAGGCGTGGATCGACTGCAACGCGCCGGAGCGCACCAGGAAGGTGCCGAGCAGTGCCAGGCTGAAGGTCGCGCAGATCAGGACGACGTTCCAGGTGCGGAGGATCCCGCGCTTCTCCTGGACGATGCTGGAGTGCAGGAACGCCGTCCCGACCAGCCAGGGCATCAGCGCCGCGTTCTCGACCGGGTCCCAGGCCCAGTAGCCGCCCCAGCCGAGTACCGAGTAGGACCAGCGCGAGCCGAAGATGAGGCCGAGGCCGAGGAAGACCCAGGCGATCAGGGCGAAGCGCCGGGTCGAGCGAAGCCAGGAGGCGTCGAGGCGCCGCGTGATCAGGGCCCCGATCGCGAAGGCGAAAGGGATCGCGAAGCCGACATAGCCCGAGTAGAGGAGCGGGGGGTGCATCGCCATCTCCGGATAACGGAGCAGTGGCTCGAGCCCGAAACCCTGCGCGGGCGCAGGGTCGAGCCGGGCGAACGGGTTGGCGTCGAACAGCATCAGCCCGGTGAAGAAGGACGCCAGCCCGGCCAGCACCGCGGTCGCCCACGGAACGATCTCCCGATGGCGGTTGCGAGTCCTTCTCAGGGCCAGCGAGGTGGCCAGCGAGAGCACCCACGCAAACAGGAGCAGCGAGCCCTCCTGGCTGGAGTACATGCCGACCAGGCGGTAGAAGAGCGGCGTCGTCGTCGAGGTGTAGTCGGCCGCTAGCTTCAGCGAGAAATCGGTGTCGACGAAGGCGACCTCGACGGCGAGGATGCAGAGCGTCAGCAGACCGCCGAGCACGTAGACGGCGCGGCGGGAGGACTCGACGAAGCGGCGGTCGCCGCGGGTGCCCCACAGCGCCGCCGCGGTCGCGAAGAGCGCCGTCGGGAAGGCGAGGACGAGGGCTACGGCGCCGAGCTCGATCACGCCCGGCGCCTCATCGCCCGAGCACGGGGCCGGTCCCGTCGGGTTCGCCTTCGGCCCTGAACTTCGAGGGGCATTTGGTGGTCAGCGTGTTCGGTTCGCCGACGAACCGCGGGCCCGCCTCGCGGACCGTGACGACCACCGCGCGGCCGACCCGGAACGGGTCGGGGACCGAGCCGGCGTAGCGGACGGGGACCGAGACCGCGGCCCGCTTCGGATCGCGGATGCGGAAGAAGAGGGTGTCGCCGGCACGGTGCGCCGAGGTCACGGTTCCGGCCAGCTCGTAGCTCTGGCCCGGACGGGCCATCGCCAGGAGCTGTCCGGCCGTGACGTCGGAAGCCGACGCGTTGAAGCTGGTGTAGGCGAGGGCCACCGAGAGGAGAACGGCGGTGGCGAGTGCGGCGGCGAGCCGAAAGTTGCGCTTCCGAGTGGGATTCAAGAGGAGCCGGAACTATACTCCTACGCAACGTAGGAGTATGTCCTCGATGAGTTAGCTCCCTCCCGCCGCCGATGAACTTGCCACAACCGAGACGTCGCGGCGTCCGCCCTCCCCGCTTCGGGTGAAAGGGGGGTCGCGATTGGAGGCCATGAGGTGGCTTCTGGCCGTCACTGCGCTGGCCGCAGGAGCGCTGCTCTTCGCCGAGGGGCGATTGGCCTTCCGCGTCGTCGGGATCCTGGTGGGCGTGGTGGCCATCCTGCTGGCGCCGGTGGGCCCGCTCTCCTGAGGTGCCCGGCTTCAGCCCGGTCTGGCGTCGGCGAGGCCGGATTCGATCCAGGGCAGGAGCGTCCGCGCGAAGGTCGCCGTCAGGTGGCTTTTGTCGCGATACACGAGGGCGTTGCCGATCACCGCTCGGCACAGCTCTCCCGGGCAGATCTCGGCGGTGAGATCGATCAGGTGGGCCCCGGGGACCACGGCGGTGGCGCGCCTGTCGAATTCGCGACTCCATTCCTGCGGCTCCTTGAAGGCGCAGGACTGCAGGTGCTGGAGGTTTTCGGATACGCAGCTGGGGACGTCGCTCGAGGAGGCCGGGGTATCGCGGATGACGACGGTGTCCGGGCCGGCGGCCCGGATGCGTTCCAGCGTCTTTTCGTACCCCTTCTGCAATGCGTTGGCGTTGGCGGCACCCGAGAGTTCTTCGCCGTCTTCACCGTAGGCGGTGTAGGCCGTGTCGCCGCTCATCACGACCGTCACCGAACCGTCGCCTTCTTCGATCCGCTTCAACGCGGTCTCGCGCCAGACGTCGCACTGCGAGTACTCGCGGTCGGCGACCATGCTGCGGATCTTCACCTCGCCCGGCGTGCATTCGGCCTTGGTCAGGGCGATCAGACGCCACCGGTGCTCTTCGGCGATCGCTTGGAGCGGCGGGAAGTACTGCATCGCGTGCGAGTCGCCGAAGAGGATCACGGTCCGTTCACCGCGGGGGTCACCGTAGAGACAGCGATTGGAGTTGGTGCCGGTGATCCCGACCAGGCAGCCGTCGTAGAATACCCGCGAGCGGTCGGCGCGGGCGCGCAGCGGGTTCGGCCGCACCGCCGAGGCGGTCTGCTGTGGCTGCGGCTGTTCGGGCAGTGCGGCGGCTCCCGTGACATCGCCGGCCGCGGCGGTGCGGAAGGAGGGCTGGAGGCTCGAGACGGCGATGCCGCTGGAGACGGCGACCGCGGTGCATGCGGCGCCGAGCAGGATCGCCCGGTTCGGCAGTCGAGTCAGGCTGCCGGCGCGGCGCACCGGATCCTCGATCAACAGGTGGCTGGCGTAGGAGGGGACCCAGGCGACGGCGACGACCGAGAGCCCGGCGGCGACCGAGAGCGGGCCGAAGAGCGCCGCGGCGAAGATCAGGAACGGCCAGTGCCAGAGGTACCAGGAGTAGGAGACGCGGCCGACGTGGCGGACCGGCCCCAGCGAGAGCAGCCAGGCCGGGGCGCCCGCCCGCTGCGCGTAGACCGAGGAGCCGGCGAGGATCAGCGCCGCGGCGCCGAGGGTCGGGACCAGGGCGGCGACGCCCGGGAAAGGGGTCGTCGCAGTGAAGGCGAGCGAGGCGTAGACGATCGCCGCCAACCCGAGCCAGCCGATCGCTGCCGCGCCGTGGCGTGGCAGCTTGACCGCGCCGAGCAGCGCCAGCAGCGCCCCCAGCGCCAGCTCCCAGGCGCGACCGAAGGTCGAGAAATAGGCGGCCGCCGGGGTCGCGTCGGTGAGCAGGATGCCGGTGACGAGCGAGGCGGCGAAGACGAGGGCGACGGTCACCATCAGGATCGGCCGCACCTTGCGGCCGCGCCTCCGGAACCACCAGGTGACGGCCAGCATCAGCGCCGGCCAGACGAGGTAGAACTGCTCCTCGATCGCCAGCGACCAGAGGTGGAGGACCGGGCTCGGTTCGAGCCCCTGGGCGAAGTAGTCGACCGACTGCGCGGCGAAGTGCCAGTTGGCGACGTAGAGCGCCGAGGCGACGATGTCGCCGGAGATTTCGGTCGCCCGCAACGGCGAGAAGATGACGATCGAGAGCACGCCGACGGTCGCCAGGAGCACCGCCGAGAGCGGCAGCAGCCGCTTCGCGCGGCGGGCGTAGAAGCCGCGCAGCGAGACCGTCCCCCGCTCCTCCATCTCGCTTTAGCAGCAGGCGGGTGATGAGGAAGCCGGAGATGACGAAGAAGACGTCGACGCCGACGTAGCCGCCGGCCAGGAAGGGCACGCCTGCGTGACTCAGGAGGACGGCGACGATCGCGATCGCCCGCAGGCCCTCGACATCGGGGCGGAAGCCACGGCTCCCGGGCTCGTCGTGGAGCGGCGTGTGCCCCTCCCCCCGCCGCGGGCCCGGGGGGCTTTTTTCCGCCCGCTGCCGCCGGCGGAACAGGGCCTTCAGGTGGACTCTCAGTTTCGGACTCATCGTCGATCCGGCCGATTGACTCCAGGTAGGACGGTGGTGTGCCCGCCTTCCTGAGGTGCCCTCACCGCTGCGGGCGGATTTCTCCGCCTTCCCCGGTGCCGACGACCTTGCCGCTTCGCGCCGCCGCGACGTCTTCGTCGAGCTCGCCTTCGTCGATGACGCCGATCACATGCGCGACGACCCGGCCTCGCGCGCTGATGAAGTAGGTCTCCGGGATCCCCGTCACACCGTATTTGCGGGCGGTGTCGTTGCTCGGCTCGCGGATCGTCGGGTAGGTGAGGTGGTAGCTCCCGATGAAGGCGCGGGCATCACCCGTGAGATCCTGCATGTCGAGGCCGAGGAAGAGGACGCCCTGCGGTCCGAAGCGCTTCCAGCCGGCCCGGAGGATCGGCGCCTCTTCGCGGCAAGGGATGCACCACGAGGCCCAGAAGTTGAGAACGACCGGAATGCCGCGGAGCTCGCGCAGGCCGAGCTTGCCGTCGGCCAGGGCGGGTCCGACGGCGCCGGCGAGCCCGTTCGGCAGCTCGCCCCGATCGAGGACGACATCTTCGAATTCCGGAGCGGACGGAGCCGTTCCCTTCGCGAGGCTTTCGTCGATGCTTCGGTTGGTCGCCTTGCTCAGCAGGCCGTAGGCCAAGAGGGCGACGAACAGCAGGACGACGACGATCGCGACCCCCCGGGACAGGCGACCACGGACGGCACGACCTGCGGGAGCTGTGGGTGGCGTGGGTGGCGCTGCCCGGTCAGACATCTCGGGATCGATACTACAAATCGTAGGAGTTTGGCCCCGGGAGAGCTGGAGGAAACGACGGTCTAGCCGACGTAGATCGGGGTCCCGACTTCCACCTGGTCGTAGAGCCTCTTGACGTCAGCGATCGACATGCGAACGCAACCGTGGGATGCGGCGCTGCCGAGCGATTCGACCTCTTCGGTGCCATGGATTCCGGCACCTTCGTAGAAGCCCATCCACCGGGCCTTGATCGGGTCCGCCGGCCCGGGCTGGATCGTCTTGCCGGCGAGGGCGCCGGCCCATGCGGATTCCGGCACGTGCCAGACCGGGTTTTCTTCCATCACCTCGATCGCGTAGAGCCCTTCCGGCGTTTCGAGCCCTTCGCGGCCGACCGCGACCGTGAAGGTCTCGGCCGGCTTCAGGTCCTTCCACAGACGTAGCGTGAAGGTGGCGCGGTCCAACGTCAGATAGGACGGATACCGGGAGCCGAGTTCCCCCGCCGTCACTTCCGGCGCGGTCCCGTGGACGACGGCGGCGACGGCATCGCCCCCACCTCTCTCCACCGCCCTTTCGAGCTCGGAGGTCAGCCGGTTGTCCCGTAGCTTGCGGCCGGGCTTCGCTGCGACGATCTTGAGTGAGTCGGCGCCCGGCTCGACCGAGGCGTCGACCGGTTCGCGGTCGAGGTCGGCGGCGATCCGGCGGACGAAGGCGTTGATCGCCGGATGCGAGTATTCGACGTCGGCGGCGATCGAGTCGTCGACTTCGCCGCCGGTCACCTCGCGGACGAGTCTGCCTGGCAGGCCACCGCCCTGGCCCGCCGCGACGGCCCGGCGCACCGCGCGGGACACGTCGACGCGAACCTTGAGCTGACCAGCCGACAGCGACCAGCTCCGACCCTGGTAGGTGACCGTGAGCGAATGCCGACGCGGGGCGAGGAGTTGTCGACGCAACGCCGATTCGGCTTCGCCGGTGCTCATGCCGCCGACATCGAGGCCGGCCACGGCCACCCCCTCGGCGATCTTGCCCTTCTGCGAGCTGTCGTAGGTGTACGCGGCCACCGCGGCAAGCCCGACCACGATCACCACGACGGCGACGATTCGCGATCTTCGGCCCATCATCCCGGCTCAGGCGCTGATCGCGCGGCGTCCCAACAGCGCCCACTTTTCTTCGAATTCGGCCTTCGTCCAGGTCATCCGCTCCCCGGTCAGGGGATCGTTGACGATCAGGCGACCGCCGGTCAGTCCGCGCAGCAGCACCGTGTGCTCGCCCCAGTTCACCGTAACCGGCTCGCCGCGCGGGCCGCGCCAGGTTTCGTAGGGGCCGTCAGCCAGCGCGGTCCAGGCCAGGACGGCGTGGCCAGAGAGGAGTCGGCGGTAGATCACCGCAGGCTGGGTGCCGCTGAGGTTCACCGCTTCGACCCAGCGGTCCGCGAGCGCGATCAGGGGTTTCCCGTAGACGCCGAAGCCGCCGGCTACGCCACCGCCTTCGACGCGGCCGACGAAGCCCTGGTTCGGATCTCCCCAGACTTTCGTGCCGTCCGGGGCGGTACGCGGATCGAGGGGCCCGTCGCGACGGAGCTTGCTTTGCAGAGATCGCTGGGTCTGCTCGACGCCGCGGGTTGCGAGCAGCATCTGCAGGGCGGCGGTCTCACAGTTGTTCGGGTACACCTGCTTGACCACCGGCGCCCGGATCCTCACGGAGACCGGTCGCTCGACGACGCTCACGCTTCCGCTGTCGGACGCCAGCCTCCCGGCGAGCTCGCGACGCGCCGACCGTCGGTCGAGACGGTAGGTGATCCTGGCATCGCCTCGCACCGCGACCCGCTGGGAGGGGACCGGCAGGGGACGGCTTCCCGCGACGATCCGGCGGGCCTCCGCCTCGGTCAGGCTGAGACTGCGGCCGCCAGGGACGCTCAGGATGACGCCGCCCCGGGCGGTGGCCGCGTCGGTCCCGGGGCGGGGCAGAAGCAGGAAGGTCAGCACGCCACCGAGGGCCAGCAGGAGGCTGACCGCGGCGACCGCACGGCGACGGCGAATCACCTGCGGCTCCCTCCTCATCGCCGGCCTTCGACGATCCCGCCCTCGTGCTCGGCGAGCTCGAGGTCGATCTCGGTGAACCCGGCCTCGGCGAGCGCCTCGCACCACCACTGGCCGGAGGCCGGCCTCTCCCAGCGGCCCGTGAGCAGACGCGCGGCGTTGCGGATCAGCCGCCAGACGCCGGCGGGGCCCCTGCCGAGCAGAACCTTCACCTTCGCCTTGACCACGGCCCGGTCCCGGTCGTCGGTCAGGGCAACCTTGAACATCATGTCGCCAAGTACGAGCCTCCCGCCCGGGCGCAGGATGCGATGCAGCTCGGCCAGGGCGACCAGCTTCTCGGTGTGGCCGAGGTGGTGCAGGCAGTAGTTGCTGATCACCACGTCGACCGAGCCGCTGACCAGCGGCAGGCTCACTGCCGAGGCGACGACCGGCTCGATGTTGTGCCGCTCGGCGCTCAGCGCCTTGGTCGCCAGATAGCCGCACATCTGGGGGCTGATGTCGATCGCCCAGACCCGCTCGGCGACCTCCGCCGCGGGCAGGGTCAGGAGGCCGGTCCCGGCGCCGATGTCGGCGACGATCTCGCCGCTCTCGATCTCGGCGCGTTCGAGGATCCGGTCGCGGATGGCCTGGAATCCGTCGGTCCTGGCGACGAGCTCGGCCTGCGCCACGTAGCGGTCCCAGTTCTTCTCGGCGAGGACGGGCATTTCGCTACTGTATCCTACACCCTGTAGGAGTAGGGCCGGTGGCTTAGACGTCGAAAGGGAGGACGATGCCCGACATGGACCAGAGTGCGGAGCGGGTTTCGATCCTCCGGCGGTCTGCTTCCGCCTGTCTCTATTCACCCAGCTCCGTCTACCTGACGGGCGCGAGCCTGGGGATCGTCGTGGCCACCCTGATCCTGCTCGCGCTCGGAAGCGTCTGGATGGGGGGCGCCTAGATGGACTTCGACTGGCTGCGAAGGCGGCATCCGTCGAGACCGCAGCACGTTCGTCGACCCAGACCCGCCCTCGAGGTCAAGCCGTCGTTCTCCGGCCCCGCAGTCGTCGTCGAGCGCCTGGATGAGGATCCGCAGGGTCGAGCGATCATCGCCGAGCTCAGCGATCGGTACGAGGTAGGCGATCTCGACGGTGTCGGCAAGCGCTTCCGGATCGTCGTCGACGATGCCTTCGAGAGCGACGAGGCGGTGGTCCGGCTGGCCTCGCAGCTCGACGAGATTGACCCCGAATGGCAGCGGTACCTGTCATGGCCCAGGTCGGCAGATCGACTGCGTCCTGGAGGATAGTCCGACACGCCGTAGTACAAGTCTGTATATTGCCGCGTCAAAGCTATGCCGAATCCGCGCCTGAATGACGCGGAACGGGGGAACCACAGGGGCCACATCGGCCCCGCGGGGCGAATCGGACATTTGAGTCCGTAGCGCGATCTCTTTCAGCGCGAGCCCGTCAGCTAACTCCGTAGGCCGACGAAGGAGATGGTCTTGCTTTCAAAGAGAACTCGGCTGGGAGGGGCACTGGCTCTCGTCCTCCTCGCCTTACTGATCAACACCGGCGGCGCCTCGGCCGCCTGCAACCAGTTCGGTGGCGTCTCGGCCGGCCAGGATCCCTGCGCGCCGGAAACCTCGACCGAAGCGCCGCCTGTCGCCGCCGTGCCGGGAACGACGCCCGTCCCCACCGTGCCGGGAGCCAGGGCGAAGCTGGTCGAAGGCATGGCGATCGCACCGGCGAGCGCCCCTCCCGCCGTGAAGAAGGTGATCGAATGGGCGAACCGGATCCGCACCAAGCCCTACGTCTGGGGTGGCGGGCACGGCAAATGGTGGGACACTGGCTATGACTGCTCGGGTGCGGTCAGCTACGCCCTGCGGGGCGGCGGGCTGATCACCTCGCCACTCGACTCGACCGGCCTGATGAGCTGGGGCGAACCTGAAGCCGGCAGGTGGATCTCCGTCTACGCCAATGCCGGCCACACCTACGCGGTGATCGCCGGGCTGCGCTGGGACACCGCCGGCTCGGCCGACGGCACCGGTCCGCGCTGGTACGCGGACACGGCCTCGGTCGTGTCGGGGAAGTTGGCCGTACGCCACCCGCTCGGCTACTGATCCGAGACGCGCACACGATGCTTCTGGAGCCACGCCGGAAGACGCGAGGTCCTCCACCCCTCCCGCCTGTCCGCGAGCCCACCTCGGCGCCTCCGACGTCCACTCCTCACCGGGTGCCGGAGATGCCAACCCAGTACCGCGGCGGAGTGCCGTGCCTGGCTACTATGCTGTGTAGAAGATGAAGTCCCAGCCCCATTCCTCGGCCCGACCCGCGCTTCGATGATCGGTGGCCCTGGCCTCGGTCTCGCCTTCGCCGCCGGCTTCGTGTCCTTCGTCTCTCCCTGCTGCTTGCCTCTGGTACCCGGCTATCTGGCAACGGTCACCGGCGCCCCCGGCGGAGGCCAACGCGATCGCCGCTTCGATCCTCAGGTCCTGGGCCGCAGCCTCCTCTTCGTCCTCAGCTTTTCGAGCATCTTCGTCCTCCTCGGGTTGAGCGCCACCGCGCTCGGCGCCTTCCTGTTCACCAATAAGCCGACCCTGGAACGAGTCGGCGGTCTGGCGATCATCGCGATGGGTTTGCTGATGATCGGTTCGGTCTTCGTCGTGCGGCTCAACCGCGACTGGCGCCCGAACTGGCTATCCGAACGCGCCGGTCGTGGCGGGCCGGTGACGGTTGGCGCTGCCTTTGCCCTGGCCTGGACGCCCTGCGTCGGTCCGACGCTGGGGGCAATCCTGGGCCTGGCCGCGGCGGGCCAGTCGACCGGGGAGGCCGCCCTCCTGCTCACCGTCTACTCGGCCGGGCTGGCGGTGCCGTTCCTGCTCTCCGCGATCGCCTTCGACGCGGCGCAAGGGAGCCTCGGCTTCATCAAGCGCCATTACACCGCTATCCAGGTGGGCGCCGGCGTGCTTCTGTTGACGACCGGGGTTCTGGTGATCAGCGGTGAGCTGTTTCGGCTCAATATCGAGGCACAGCACCTCCTCGGTCGCTTCGGCCTCAACTTTTTCCAGTCGGTCTAGAGCAGGCGCGTAGCAGCGCCCAGGATGTGCTGAACAGGCGCCCCCGACGCGCTTGTGCCTACGCTCATCCGTAGGCACGACCGGACGAAAGGACGGGCACTCGACCTTCTTCTGGAGCGTCCAGCCGGAGGCGGCACGGCCCATGCGCTTCGCTCCCGACCGAATCGGCATGGCGACGTCGCGCCGGCCGACAACACTCGGTTCGAGGTGGTCGCGGATCTCGGACGGACTGTCGGCTTGCCTCCCAGCCATTGCCCGGGCCGGCTCTATCTACTACACTTAGTCGTACGAAGGAGTCGTTCACCGCCGCGAAGGAGAAAGCATGGCGAGCATTGCCCCGATACTGACCCCGCTGGCGCTCTTGGCCTGTCCGATCGGCATGGGCCTGATGATGTTCTTCATGGGCAAGGGCATGATGGGCGGCAAGAAGGACGAGGGCACCGACGAGTCCTCCGTCGCCGAACTGCGCGAGGAGCAGCGGCGCCTGTCCGCCGAGGTGGAGCGCCTGGAGCGCGAGCGCGGAGAGGACCAGGCCGACCGCGAGCCGGTCGGGCGACTGTGACGACGGCCCTCTTCATCCTGGCCGTCGTCGCGGCGGCATCGGTCTGCCCGGCGCTGATGTGGTGGAACGCCTGTCGCGGACGCCGAGGCTGCCTCCCCGGTCGGAGAACCGAGACCAGAGGCGCAGATGAGCTCGAGTCCTTGCGGCGACGGCAGGCGGAGCTGACCGACCGGATCGGCGAGCTGGCGCAGAAGACGCCGACCTCGACCCGGTGATCAGCGCTTGCACCTGGGGCTGAGCGGCACCGCCCCCTCCGCCGCGGGAATCTGATCGAACCTGCACCAGGTGAGGCGCCGGGTCCGCAGGTCGGCGATGGCGAAGAATGGATATCGGACGGCGCCGGCCCGTGCCGTGCATCGGTAGGGGCGCCGGCTTCCTTGCCGGGATCGACCGCCATGCAGCTCACGCCCCGGGTCGGACCGGCGAGTTCGTGGCGCCGGACGCGGCCACGCACGTCGGCGGCTATCGCCCGTTCGAGGCCGACTGCCGGAGGGACGCCGGCATGCAGCTTCGAGGAATGCGGCGCCTGATCGTGGAGGACTCCCCTTCGCACCCGTTCGCCGGCCCTCAGGAGTGCGGCCGCGTTCCCGTCGGAGGAGTTGCCCGAACCTCCCACCACGATGATCAGCACGACCGCGGCCGCTCCGAAGCCGGCCACCGTCAGCAACCAGCGAAGCCACAGCGGCATCCCTCGCGTCATTCCACCCTTCAATCTACGACAATCCATAGGAGATGAAGCTGTCCTCCCGCGCCCCGCTCATCCTGGCGACTCTCCTTCTGGCGCTGGTCGCGATGGCGCTCGAGGCCGCGCCGGCGGCCGCCCACGCCGCCTTCCTCGAGTCGACGCCCGCGCCCGGCCGGCGGGTCGAGGACAGCCCGAGGGAGATCAGGCTCGAGTTCACCGAGGGGCTGAACCGAAGTCTGAGCAAGGCGACGATCACCGACCTGAGGACCGGCAGGAAGATCGCCGCGAAGACCCTCGCCGGACCGAGCCGCGACCTGGTCCTGCAACCGGCCGCCGCGCTGCCGACCGCGGCCTACCGCGTCGACTGGTTCAGTGTCTCCACCGACGATGGCCACCCACTCGAGGGCTCGTTCAGCTTCGGCGTCCGCGCCGCCGCCGTCGGGGGTGCGCACGTCGTCGAGCAGGATCCGCTGGCCCGGGACGGATGGCTCCGCATCGCCCTGCGGGCGATCTTCTACGGCGCCCTGCTCTTCTTCGCGGGCGGCCTCCTCAACGCCGCCGCGCTCTCGGGCCGCGAGGGCCGGGCGCGTTGGCTGCTGCCGCCGGGCGAGCTGCGCCTGGCGCTCGACGCGGCCGGGGAGAACCCCGACTCGACCGTCACCGCGATCTGGCGGCGGACCATCAGCGCGGGCTGGCTGGCCGCGGCCACGGGCGCCGCGGTCGCGGTCGCCGAAGCGGCCGACGCCGCCGGGGGGCTCGACCCCACCGGCCTAAACGACTACCTGCTGACCAACACCGCCGGCCTCGGCCGCGTCGCGACCGCGGTGGCCCTGGCGCTGGCCGCCCTCCTTGCCGCCCGGATGCCGCGGTCGGCAGCGCTCGCCTGCGCCGCTGCCTTCGCCGCGATCGCCTTCAGCGGGCACGCGAACTCCGCCGACCCACGGGCCCTCGCGGTATCGGCCGACTGGGTCCATCTGCTCGCCGCCGCGGTCTGGATCGGCGGCATCGCCCAGATCGTGGTCACCTGGGCCCGTCCGGCGATGCGCGGCAGCGAGGAATTGCGCGGCGCGGTGATGCGAGGGGTCCTGCGTCCGTTCGGGCGCGTCGCCCTCCCGGCCTTCCTGGTCGTCGTCGCCAGCGGGCTGACCAGCGCCCTGATCGAGCTCGGGAGCCCCCAGGCCCTGTGGCAGACCGCCTACGGGCGGACCCTGGCGGTGAAGATGGGCCTGGTCGGGTCGATCGCGGTGTTCAGCTACCTCCACGCCCTCCGCCTCCGTCCCCGCCTCCTGGCCGCCGACCCCCACCCCGATCCCGGGCAGGAGAGACTCCACTGGCGCCTCCTTCGCGGTGAGCCCGCGATCGGGGCGGTCGTGCTCATCGTCGCCGCCCTCCTGGTCGCCTATCCGCTGCCGCCGCGACAGTTGAGCGGCGCCGAGGGAGCGGCGGCGCTCGCCTCACCCTGCCGGCCGTCCTGTCCGCTTCCGAAGCTGAGGGCGGACCAGCTGGCCGTGGCCGAGGCGGCCGGCTCCTCGATCGTCGCCGCATGGGTGCGACAGGGACCCGCGGGCCTCGAGGGCACGTTGCGCCTCTTCGACACCGAACTCAAGCCACCGCCGGGGAAACCGATCCTCGCCGGGGCCGAGTTGAGGGGCTGCGGGCCGGGATGCTGGAGCTTCCGCCTTTCCGGGCGCCCCCGGACGATCGCCGTGTCGGTGACCGAGGAGGGCAACCTGTACACGGCCCGGCTACCGGTCCGTTGGCAGGCGGGGAGAGGGGCTGACAAGCGCGCGCGGCAGTTGCTGGGCCAGGCCCAGGCTGCGATGAACCGACTGCGGAGCGTGCGCCAGTACGAACGGGTGACGAGCGGACCCGGGAGCCTCGCCGTCTCCCACTATCGGCTCCAAGCTCCTGACCGCTACGCGTTCCGGACCGACCTCGGGGCGCGCTCGATCACCGTCGGCCCCTTTTCCTGGGAAGCCCAGGGGCAGGGTCCGGTCACCCCCAGGACGCGCTGGGTCCGCACTCGCTACGCCGGCGGCGGGCCCGCGTTCACGACGGGATCCTGGTTTCGCTGGACGCCCTACGCCCAGGCAGTGCGCCTGCTCGGCTACCACCGCGAGAACGGCCGGCGGGTCGCCGAGCTCGCGCTCTATGACCAGGGAACGCCCGCCTGGTGGCGCTTCACCATCGACCTGGGCTCGATGCGCGCCACCGAGAGTCGCCTGATCACCCAAGGTCACTACTCGACCCAGCGCTACTTCGCCTACAACCGGCCGACGCGGATCGTGCCCCCGCGCGGTGGCTCCTGATCCTGACCGGACCCTCAGGCCCTCGCCGGACCTCCACGCCCTCCTCCAACCCCCAGACCTTCGCCACCTCGGCAGGGGAGAAGTGGCGTCGGGCGATCAGGAACCTGGCCTGGCCCTTGAAGGCCTGCCAGCGCCAGCAGGGACAACAGCAGGGGCCACCGAGGCTGGAGAGGTTGGTCGCCCGCGTGTAGATGGCAGCCTCCCGCCCGCCCAGCGCGATCTTGCGGTAGTCCAACAGCCGCCTGGCGAGGCGGACGGAGATGTCGTAGGGGTCGCTCGGGACCACCCCGCTCCGCCGGTAGGCCCGCAGGCCGCGGAGCTGCTGGTCGTAGCGAGCGCGGTCCATCGGGAAGCAGCACGATCCCTGCAGGCGCTCGCCCATCGGCATCTGCCGGAGTTCGGTGGCCGCCAGGTCGCAGCGGTTGCTGTGGGAGCCGGAGAGTTCGGCGAAGGGATCGGCGACCGGCGTCATCGCCTGCACGCGCCCTTCGCCGGCGCTCTTCCGTGAGCCGGCAGCCGTCAGGTTCAGCACGAGCACGGCGGCCACGGCAGCAAGCAGCCCGACCGCGAGGACCAGGCGAGGCCTGATCCGAGGCCGGCGCCCCATCCCTAGCCCGTCACGTCGGCCGGGACCTGCGCCGGGGTCCCGAAGGCGACGACGATCTGCTGGGCGTCCTGGAGGTGGAGGTTCCCGAATGCGTTCGACGGTCTGCCGTCCACCCACATCCTGACCGTCTTCGGCCCATCGGATCTGTAGGGGCCGAGCTGCCCATTCGAGAACGGCACGCCCCAGACCGCGAAGAACTGGCCGAGGCGGGAACCCGGCATCCCCTCGTCGTGGATCGTGCCGCTCGGGTCGTGGGTGTGGAGGCCGGCCATTTCCATCGACGGTCGGCTCGGGTCGATGCCGATGTCCGGCGGCACGGCGATCTGCCTGCCATCCACGTAGATGGCGATGTGAGGATGGACGTGGTAGGAGCTGCTCATCGTGTCCATCATCGTCGGGACGTTGGCGGCCGCCTCGCGTTCGCCCAGGCCTTCGTAGTGCGTGCCGAAGGCGCCGCCGACGTCGGCCGAGCTCGAGCCGCCACCGCTGCCCCCGACGATCGCCACGACGAACCCGGCGATCACGAGGACCGCGAGGACAGCCGCGAGCCCATAAGCCCACAGCCGTCTCCGCCCACTTCCTTCGGCGGCCTGTTGGCGCTCGAGGCGCGCCTCGCGAAGGCGTTCCTTCTCTTCCGTACGGCTCGTCATCGTCCCCTCAAAGTGCTACGCAGCATAGTAGATGGCTGTCAGCTTAGTAGACTTCGGCAATGGCCACAGGACAAAGCCCAGGACCACCCCCGCTGCATGAACTCGAGTCGGAGGTCATGGAGGAGGTCTGGGAGCGCGAAGAGACGACCGTGCGTGAGGTGCTGGAGACGCTCAACTCGGGCCGCAAGCAGCGCGCCTACACGACGATCATGACGATCATGGCGAGGCTTGAGAAAAAGGGATTCCTGCGGCGGCGGAAGCGAGGCAAGACCCACTTCTATCGTCCGACGATGAGCCGTGACGAGTACCTCGAGGCCCGCGCGCAGAGCAGGGTCGACGAGTTGGTCGCCGACTACGGCGACCTCGCCCTCGCCCACTTCGCCCGTCAGCTCGGAAGCGTCGACCCCAAGCGCCGTGCCGCGCTGCGAAAACTCGCCAAAGGTTCTTGATGCGGGGCGCCGGGCGGCTCTACCTCCTGCATTTGGTGCTTGCGACGCTGGCGGCGGTCCTCCTCGCCGCCGCCGCGACGCTGATCGTCACCAGGCAGAGCCTCGCCGTCCCGAGCTCGCAGGCGATCTCGGCGGCCTGCGAAAACTGGCTGGGTGCCGGCGGACCCGCCTCGCTGCTCGGGCTCTCGATCGCGGTGCTGGCGCTTGCGGCCCTCGGCCTCGGAACGCGCTCGCTTCGCCGCCAGCTTCGCGCCAGCCGACGCTACCTGATCGCCCAGCGGCCGAGCGCCGAGTCGGTCGACATCGAGGGGGTCGGCTGCCGGCTGATCGACTCTTCCGAGCCGCGCGCCTTCTGCGCCGGCTACCTGCGCCCCCAGGTCTACCTGAGCCAAGGTGCGGTTGAGCAACTCGAGCCGGCCGAGCTGCGCGCCGTCCTCTTCCACGAGTCCCACCACGCGCGCCGCCGCGACCCCCTGCGCCTGCTCGCGGCGCGCACCCTTGCCGACGCGCTCTTCTTCATCCCGATCCTGCGCCGCAGCAGCGAGCGCTATGCCGCGCTCGGCGAGCTTGCGGCCGACGAGGCGGCGGTGGCGGCGAGCGGCAGCCGCGCCCCGCTCGCCGCCGCCCTTCTCAAGTTCTCGGAGTCCTCGGGGCGGCCGGCTGTGGTCGTCGGCCTGGCCCCCGAACGCATCGATCACCTGATGGGCGATCCCGAGGTGACACGCTGGCGGCTCCCGAGCTCGCCGTTGGCGCGCAGCCTGCTCGCGCTCGCGGCGCTGGTGGCGGCGAGCTTCTCGATCTGGCACGGCATCCTCGATCCGAACCTGCAGGTGCCTCTGCTGCTCGCCGCGGCCTGTGCCGGGCTGATGATCTGCGGTCCTGCGACCCTCGCGATAGCCGCACTGCTCCTCTCCGGCCATGCGCTGCGGCGGCGGCGCGCCTGGGCCGATGGCTGAACCGATCCCAGACGCCACACGCAAGGAGACCGAGCGCGTCCGCGCCCTCCAGGACAAGGAGGCGGCCGCGCTACGACCGCCAGATGGCCCTTTTCGATCGGGTGCTCTTCGCGGGCGGGCGCGAGTGGGCCTGCTCGCGACCCGAGGGCTAGGTGCTGGAGATCGCGCTCGGCACCGGGCGAAACCTGCCGCTCCATCGCGCCGACGTCACCTTGACCGGGATCGAGCTGAGCCCCGAGATGCTGGCGATCCCGAAGCAGGAGCTCGGCCGCGAGGCGGACCTCCGCGTGGGTGACGCCCAGGCGCTCGACTTTCCCGACGCGAGCTTCGACAGCGTCCTCTGCACCCTCGCCTTCTGCACGATCCCCGACCCGGGCGCCGCGGCCCGCGAGGTCTTCCGCGTCCTATGCACGGGCGGGCTCTTCGCGGTGCTCGAGCACGTCCGCAGCCCGGTGCGGGCCGTGCGCGTGGCGGAGCGCCTCATGGAGCCGCTGAGCGTCCGCTTCGCGGCCGATCACCTGACCCGCAAGACGCTGGGGTACCTGGGCGCCGCCGGCTTCGAGGTCACCGAGCCGGAGCGCTCGAAGTGGGGGATCGTCGAGCGGGTGGCGGCGCGCAAGCCCGAATAAAGCGCGCGTGCCCTCCCGCAGCGCGTTCCTCCTCCTGCACGCAATAGTACGACCGTCTTGAGTACTATGCCGCGTAGCATATGGCGACCCGCAGGGAAGAGAAAGAACGACTCCGCCAGCTCCGCCTGGAAAAAGAAGAGCGCCAGCGCAAAACCGAACGCAAACGCGTGGTGCTCGGCTCCGCGGTGGCGGGCGTAGTGTTGGTCGTGGTCATCGCCGTGATCGTCGTGGTGGCGGTGTCCAGCGGCGGTGGCGCCGCCAGCGGCCCATCGCATATCAACGTCGAATCGGGCTCGACCAACGGGGTCCCGCCAGACGGGCGCAGCGGCACGGAGCCGCAACCGGTCAAGGCCACCGACCTGAAGACCGCCGCCAGGCAGGCCGGCTGCACCCTTCGTCTCGGCCTCTCCGACGAGGGGAGCGAACACATCGCACCGGGCTCGCCGACGCCACCCTACGAAACGAATCCGCCGACCTCCGGCCCCCATGTCGAACCTCCCTACCAGCAGGCCGACGGCGCCTACTCGAAAATGCCCGAAGAAATCGACTTCGTCCACTCGCTCGAGCACGGCCGGATGGAGATCCAATACTCGCCCAGCCTGCCCGAAAAAGACCAACTGGCGCTGAAGGGGCTCTACGACTCGATGTACTCGGCGACGCTGCTCACCGAGGACGCGATCCGTGACTTCGGCAAGGAAACCTGGGGCAAATACGGCGGCGAGCCGCCAGAAGCCTTCCCGTTCAACGGGCCGACGCCGGCCGATCCGGCGGCCTAGGCACGGCCCCCCGGCGATGGCCGGATACCCGATGTGTGGGGTCGACGGGGTACGAACGCCAGCGATCATGGAGGGCGTGTGAAAGTGCGGGGCTCCGGGAGAGGGCGCCAGAACCTGGGCGCGCTTCGCAACCAGATCCGCACCGCGCTGATCGACAGCGGCGTGCTGCAGGGCATGCCGGCCAAGGTCTCCGGCGTTGCACGGCACCAGCGGCGTGCTCGAGGTCTGGCCGAAGGTCGTCGTCGACCGCAACGACTTCTTCACCGCGCAGAGCTCGAAGACGATGCTCGACGGCCGACATGGGCATGACCCTCCTCGTCACCCTCGATGCCCTGCGCCTCCTGCGGCGCAGCTCGGCGTAGGAGGTCGTCCGCTCCCGTGGGCGACGGAGTCGTCGCCAAGGCTTCGCTGCTCGTCCTCTTTCCGGTCGCCGCTGCCGTGATCGGGGCGACCCTCGCGGCCTGGCGGCCGCCCGGGGCCAAGACCACCGGCGCGATCCAGCATTTCGCCGCGGGGGTCGTCTTTGCGGCCGTCGCGGGAGAGGTTCTTCCCGACATTCGCGATCAGTCCCTGGTGCCGGTAGTCGCCGGGTTCTCGATCGGCGTGATCGTGTTGCTCGTGCTTCGCAGGTTCGCCGAACGAGCCGAGCGAACGGCGAAGGCAGGGCCGACGCTGCCGATCGCCTTACTTGTCGCCATCGGCATCGACCTCCTGATCGACGGCTTGCTCGTCGGCATCGGCGTAACCCTGGGCGCCAGCCAGGGCCGGGTGCTCACGATCGCGCTGACGCTCGAGGTGCTGTTCCTGGCCCTGGCGATGTCGGCCGGCCTGACCAAGGCAGGTGAGCCGCGATTCCGGGCGGCGGCGATTCCTTCCCTGCTCTCGCTCAGCGTCGCCGTGGGGGCGATCGGGGGCGCGGCGCTGCTTGCCGGCGCTTCCGCCGACTTGCTCGCCGGTGTGCTCGCCTTCGGCGCCGCCGCGCTGCTCTACCTGGTCACCGAGGAGCTGCTGGTTGAGGCTCACGAGGGCCCCGAGACGCCGCTTCTGACGGCGATGTTCTTCGTCGGCTTTATTGCCCTGTTCGCGCTGGAGGGCGCGATCTGAGAGTCAGCTACAGGCGCGATTACTACGCCACTGGGACAAGACCTTCACCGGCACCAGCTACCGCCCCGACCGCAACACCGCACTACCCCTTCGTCCGCCGCCCGACCGAGCAGAAGCGCGACTACTGATCCGATCGAGGGACAGCGACATCTCGGGCCGGCCGCGGCTCCCCCGGCGCCTCGCCCGCCGACTTCGGTCCCCGCCGTTGGCTGGCGATGAACCAGACGGCGCCGGCGACCGTGAGGATGCAGGCGACGAAGAAGTTGAGGCGCAGGCCGAGGAAGTGGTGGGCGGGATCGACCCGCAGCGACTCCTCGAAGATCCGGAAGGCCGAGTAGCCGGTGACGTAGAGAGCGAAGAGGCCGGGCGGGCGGATCCTGCGGTGGTGTCCGAGCCAGACCAGGAAGCCGGCTAGGCAGAGGTTCCAGATCAACTCGTAGAGGAAGGTTGGCTGAAAGGTCGAGTAGGCGGCGTAGCCGTCAGGCCGGTGCGCGGCCGAGATCTCCAGGCCCCACGGCAGGCTGGTGGGCCCGCCGAAGAGCTCCTGGTTGAAGTAGTTGCCGATCCGGCCGATCGCCTGGGCGACCAGCAGCGCCGGCGCCGCCGCGTCCATGAACTCGGGAACGGAGACGCCTGCCCGGCGCAGCCGCCAGATGCCGACTGCCGTACCGAGGGCGATCCCGCCCCAGATCCCCAGGCCGCCGTCCCAGACGGCGAACGGACCCCACCAGGTGTGGGGCATTTCGGAGAAGCTGGTGATGTCGAAATAGAGGCGGCCGCCGATCAGACCCGCCGGGAAGCCCCAGATGGCGCAGTCGTAGACGGTCTCGCGCGAGCCGCCCTGGGCCTCCCAGCGGCGCACCGTGATCAGCACCGCCGCGACCACCGCGATCGCGTACATCAGCCCGTAGACGTGGATTTCGAAGGGCCCGACCGCGAGCCCACTCGAGCTCGGGCTGGGGATCGAGGCGGTCATCGGCGGCGGCCCTCCTCGGGGTTCAGGTCACTTTTCATTCGCGTAACCGAGGATCGAGAGGTCGACCAGCCATTCCACCGGCGCCCGGTCGTCGGTGTAGATTTCGCCGCCCGGCAGACGCGGTCCGATCTCGCCGGCGACTTCGTTGCCGAGCCGTCGAAGTTCCGGCGGCAGCGACCCCCGGGCGTCGCGCAGGCTCGCGGCGGAGACCGGGCCCACGCTTGCGGTCAGCAGCGTGTTCAGCGGCTCGATCGGGTCGCGCCGGACGACCGGGAAGACCGCGGCCATCGTCCGCCCGACGACGCGCTCGAGGTCATCGTTGCCTTCGGGATGGCCGACGTTCACGATCACGCTCCCCCCGACGGCGAGGTGTTCGCGCACCCGCCCGAAGAATTCGCGGGTGACCAGGTAGAACGGCACGTAGGGCTGGCGGTAGGCGTCGACCATGATCACGTCGTAGCGACGGTCGTCGGTGGCGAGGAAAGGCCGGGCGTCTTCGGTGTAGGTCTGCATCCGCGGGTTCCTCAGGTCGAAGTAGCGGCGGCCGATCGTCGTCAATTCGCCGTCGATCTCGACCGCGTCGAACCAGGTCCCGGGGAAGAAGTGGCCGTATGCCCGCGCCACGGTCCCCGCGGCGCTGCCGAGCATCAGCACCCGACGGGGAGGCGGGCCCGACGCGGCGAACGGCAGGACCAGGAAGCCGTCCCAGTAGTTGCCGGTGAGGTAGCTGCCGGGCTCATAGACGGAATGGACCGCCTGCCCCTCGTTCAGTTCGAGCACCCGTTCGCCGCCGGCGTGTTCGACCACGCGGGCGTACTGGTAGGGGGTCTCGGTTTCGAAGAGGACGTGCCCGTCCCCGGCGCCCTTGATCGCGCCCACCGTCAGGAGCGTCAGCGCGCCGAGTAGGGCGGGGACGACCAGGAAACGAGGGCCGAGCCCGAGGCTGCCGACGACACCGAGTGCCACGGCGAAGGTGAGGAAGGTCCGCTGCGTCCCGGCGAAGGGGATAAGGAAGAGCGCGGCCAGCATCGTCCCGACCAGCGAGCCTCCGGTCGAGATCGCGTAGAGGCGGCCCGCGACCTCACCTGAGCGCTCCACGTCGGTGACCGCCAGCCGCAGCGCGTAGGGCGCGGCGGCCCCGAGCAGCATCACGGGCACCGAGACGAGCACGAGCACCCCGAGCAGCGAGCCGAGGAATGCTCCCGCTTCGATCGACGCCAGCGCGTCGATCGAGACGCCGAGGAACGGCCGGGCGGCGAAGGGGACGAACGCCAGCAGGACGGCGGCGAGCATCACGATCGCGCAGAGCCCTCGCAGACTCGGATGGCGGTCGGCGAAGCGGCCGCCGAGCCAGTAACCGACCGCAAGGGCCACGAGGACGACGCCGATGATGTTGGCCCAGACGATCGTCGAGGCACCGAAGTAAGGGGCGAGGAGCCGCGCCGCGGCGATCTCGGTGCCGAGACTGGCAGCGCCGACGACGAAGACGACGATCGCCAGGAACCGGATGTCGGTGGTGGTCTCGACCCGCGAACTCACCCGCGCATCCTACGCGACGTAGGATATGACCGGAGGTGCGACGTTGCTATCTATATGGAGGATGCAAGGCCAGGCGCACCACTCCCCGACGGCCGGCGATGCAGGCGTGGTCCTACGGCTACGCGCGGCGCCGCGCGGTACGCGCCGGCGCCTTCTTCTGCTGCTGGCCGTGCTCGCACTCGGCGGCCTGATCGTCACGCACCACGTCGAGCCCAAGGGAATGGACGGCATGGCAGGGAGCATCTGCCTTGCCGTCATCGGCGGTGTCGCCCTCCTCGTCGCCCGTCCGCGGACACACCGGCCGGGCCGGCCTCGACCCTCGCTGTCGCGTGCCCCGCGGCGGCTGCCCAGGGTCCCGCCCTCGCCGAGTCCTCGCGCGAGAGCGGGACCCCTCTACCTACGGCTCTCGGTTCTCCGAACTTGATCGACGGCGTCACGGCTACCCCGGCCTGACCGGGGTAGCACTCGCCTGCACCGACTCAAGACAAAGGAGATCCACCGATGAAGCAGATCAAGAGACGGGCCCTGCTCGCGGCCGTCCTGGCCCTGGCCGTCCTGGCCGGCCTCGGAGCCACTAGCGCTTCCGCCGCCCCCGCCGCCAATGCGACCGACAAGGCATTCGTGAGCGAGATGCCGATGCACCACGAGATGGCCATCGAAATGGCCCGGATGGCGATCGATCAGGCCGAACACGGCCAGATCAAGTCGACCGCGAGGGCGATCGTCAAAGCACAGTCTGAAGAGATCGTCCAGCTGAAGAAGATCGCCAGGAGCCTCGGCGTGAAGCCCGTCAGCACCGGCGATCACATGGCGATGATGGAAGGCCTCGACACCCTCGGCCTGACGATGAAGCAGGCCGGCATGGATATGGAAATGGGCGACCTCGACGGCGCGAAACCCTTCGACCGAGAGTTCATCGACATGATGATCCCCCATCATCAGGGGGCGATCCGGATGGCCCGTGTCGAGCTGAAGCGCGGCGCCGACGGGCAGTTGCGGAGCCTCGCCAGGGGGATCGTCCGCGCCCAGGCGAAGGAGATCCGCGAGATGAACACGTGGCGCACCGAGTGGTACGGCGCGCCGTCGCCGGCGGGTGGCGTCCCGAAGGGTTGACCCGCGCGTGGCCGGCCTCGCCCAATCGGGGCCGGCCACGACTCTCGAAGCCGAGACGTGGGCTCAGCCGTGCTCGGCGCCGGGCCTACCGGCGAAGAGCTCGGGGTCGGCGGCGAAGCGCTCCGCGCAGGCGAGCGAACAGAAGATGTAAGCCGTGCCGCGGTGCTCGAGCGAGCCGGCCGAGCCCTCCGGATCGATGGCCATGCGGCAGACCGGATCGAGGGGCAGATCGCCGGTCGCCAGCAGACCCCGCCGTAGCACCGAGAACAGCAGGGCCGGCTCGGAGATGTTCCGTAGATGGACACGCCCGCGCTCGCGGAAGTTGAACCGCTCCGGGCGCGCCAGGGCCGAGCGCGTGGACTCCGA
The DNA here is from genome assembly GCA_937907435.1 of uncultured Actinomycetes bacterium. Classification (GTDB taxonomy): domain Bacteria; phylum Actinomycetota; class Thermoleophilia; order Solirubrobacterales; family 70-9; genus VAYN01. Next base: position 63,531 of record CALCIA010000137.1, on the reverse strand, counting down.
TACCAGCACCTCGCCACCGGCGGCCTCCCCGGCGATCCGCGCGGCAAGATTGACGGTGGAGCCGAACCAATCGCCCTCTCGCTCGGTCGCGGGCCCGGTATGCATACCGACTCGGATCGTCGGGAAACGGTGCTGGCCGCCGACCTCGTGGACGATTTCCAGGCCGAGGCCGATCGATTCGCCCGCGTCCTCGCCGCGGATCATCAGTGCATCGCCGATGCTCTTCACCTCCTCGGCCTCGCGCCTTTCCAGCCGCGGCCGTACCGCGGCGGAGAAGTCGGCGGCCAGGTCGGCCGCCGCCTCGTCCCCGTGCGCCTCGGTCAACGCCGCGAAGCCCGACATGTCGGCGAAGATGAACGTTTGATCGGTCACGGTGACTAGAGGTAGCCGAGCGGGTCTTGCGGTTCGCCTTCGACGCGGACCTCGAAATGAAGGTGTGGGCCGGTGCTGAAGCCGGTGTTGCCGACATATCCGATCACTTCACCCTGGCTCACGCTTGCGCCCAGCGAGGTCGCGAATTCCGTCTGGTGGGCGTAGCAGGTCGAGAGCCCCCCGCCGTGGTCGATACAGGTGTAGTTGCCGTAGCCGCCGCTTTCGGCCTCCGATTGCAGGAGGACGACCGTGCCCGACGCCGCGGCCTTGATCGGCGTCCCTTCCGGCACCCCGATGTCGATGCCGGGGTGGAAGCTGCCCCAGCGCGGCCCGAACCCGGAGGTGATCACCCCTTCCACCGGCCAGATCAGGCCGCTGGAGCTGATCCCGCCCGCCGCCGGTCCCGCGGGCAATGGCACCGACGAGGATGCCTGGGTGATTTCTTCGGCGATCTTCTGTTGCAGCGCCCGCACGTTGGCGCCGAAGTGGTCGGCCTCGACTTCCACCTGATCGAGCGTGCTCTGACGGTCGGCGCGGGTGGCGACCAGTTCCCCTTGACGGGCCTCGACGGATGCCCGCGCCTGGGCAAGTTCGTGCTCACGCGCGGCGATCTGGTCGCGCGCGGCTTCGATCTGTGTCGCTGCGCCCTCCAGCCGCAGCGTCGTGCGGCTCGCCTGATCACGCAGCGAGCGGACGCGGTCGACGACCGCTTCGTCGGCGCTCTGGATCCGGGAGACGTATTCGCTCGTGGCGGCCAGTTCCGACATGTCGCCGGAGGAGACCAGGATGCTGACGATGTCCGGGCTCCCGTTCTCATAGATCGCCACGAGCCGGTCCCGCAGGACGATCAGCGCCCGCTTCAGCCGGCCGCGCACCACCTCGAGGTGGTGCCTTGCCTGTCCGACGGCGGCTTCGGCGCCTTCCAGTTCCGCCTGTCTTGCCGCGAGCTCTTCACCGACCGCCGCCTCGCGTCCGCGCAACGCCGCGGTCCGTCGTTCCAGGCCCGCGATCCGGTCGTCGAAGCGGGACAGGGTGGTGGTCAGGACCCCTTCGCGTTCTTCGGTCTTTTCGAGCTTGGCCTGCGCGCTTTCGAGCCGGGACCGGGTGGTCGCGCTGGCGACAGGCGAATAGGCGATTGCCGAGACGATCACCGCGCCGCCGAGCAGGAGGGCGAACGCGATCGCCGCCAGGGCCGGCGTTCGTCTGTCGTTTTCGGGCGGCATCGGAGGGACGATCAAGCCACCGGGTATGCCGCTGCCCGGACGACAACGGCACACCCGGTGGCTCAATCCCTACACACTGTAGGAACCTACCTTGGGTGACGGGTTCCGCGGCTGACACCTGCAACCTGTGTTGCGGCCGACGACATGGCGTCAGGAGGAAGGCGTCCCGACGCCATGTAGGCTTCTGACGATGGCCCGCGAAACCGCAGTCCAGCTACAGGGCGAGTTGCAGATCGAGGTGATGAGGGCGCTCTGGCGGCTCGGTCGGGCGGCCAGCGTCGACGATGTCCGCAACGAGCTTCCCGACCGCCAACGCGGCGCCTATACGACCGTGCAGACCGTGCTCAACCGCCTTGCCGAGCGTGGCCTGCTGGTCCGCCAGCGCCAGGGCAAGGCGATCTTCTACGCGACGAAGGTCAGCGAGGGCGACTACTACTCGCGCTCGGTGCAGGAGACCTTGGCGTCGGCCTCCGACGGCGCCCGCCGTACGGCGCTGGCCCACCTCGTCGGTGACATGGACCCGGGTGAGCTCGACGAGATCGAGGCGCTCGCCCGCGAGGTGGCGGCGAGGCGCGGCGGCAAGAAGTCGAGATGATCGTCCTCGCCGGCCTGCTCCTGCTCGGGACGGCCGTTCCCTATCTTCTTCCCCGCGACGCGCTCACGCCGCTGACGGGTGCCGCGATCTGGTTATCGGTGCTCGTCCTGCGCGCCCTTCTTGTCGTCGTCGGCGCCCTGGTCCTCGTCCTCTACCTTCCGGCGACCCAGCTCTTCCAACTCACCACCCACTGGTGCATCCACGCGGTCCTCCCCTTCTTCGCGACCCACCTGGGCTTCTCGGGCCATCGGCTCGGGGACGCTGCCACCCTGCTCCCAGGTCTCGTCCTCGGCCTCTCGCTGATCTGGGCCGTGTTCGCCGTCTGGCGCACCGCCCGCACCGTGCGTCGTTGGCTTCACCGCAACTGCCTCGGCGAGGGACCCCGCCAGAGCCTGATCATCGGCGGCCCCGATGTCGTCGTCGCCGCCGCCGGCATCCGCGACGCCAGGATCATCGTCTCCACCGGTGCCCTGGCGAAGCTCGACGAAGGGGAGCTGGCGGCCGGGCTCGAGCACGAGCGCGGCCACATCGCCCACCGACACCCCTACCTGGCCTTGGCGGGAAGCGTGGCCTTCGCCCTGGCGCGGGTGCTTCCCGGCAGCAACGACGCGCTCGGAAGGCTCCGGTTCTGCCTCGAGCGCGACGCCGACGAGTACGCGGTGGGCCGGGTCGGCGATCCGGTCGCCCTGGCGAGCGCGATCTGCAAAGCCGCCGCAGGCCAACCGCCGACCAGTCCGGCGCTTGCCGGCCTTGCCGGGGTCGGAACGGCTGCGCGGCTGCGCTTCCTGCTCGACCGCACCAAAGCCCGCCCCCGGGCCTGGGTGGAGCTCTCAGGCCGTGCCCTCGTCGTCAGCCTTGTCGCGCTGGTCGTCCTGACGGCGGCCGCGACCCCGGCCCTTGCCCGGGACGGGGTCGCCTCGGTCGCTGCGGCGGGCGGCTCGCACTCCTGCCAGGGCTGACGGCCAGGCGAGCGGCTCGCCTCCACCAGCTTCCTACGGTCTGTAGGATGTGGTCACAGACCCGCTTTCCCGCACGATGGAAGCCTTCACCACACCCACGGAACCATTCGATGAGCGGCCCACGCTGTTCTCGCTGCTGGGCCCACGCTTTCTGATCACCGCCATCCTCGGCATCGCCCTGGTCGCGCTTGCGCTCGGGATCCCGACCGACATCGTCCCCAATCCCTGGTTCGTGCGGATGATCCCCGCCGAAACCGGCAACTATTTCTTCTGGGTCGGTAGCAGCATCATGACCGGGATCCTGCTGGCTACCTACGTGCTGCCGCGTGAGACCCGCGACCGGATCGCGGCCGCGAGCGCCGGCAGCGGATTCCTCGGCCTGCTCGCCGTCGGCTGTCCGGTCTGCAACAAGCTCGTGGTCGCGCTGCTCGGCGTCTCCGGCGCCTTCAACTACTTTGCCCCGATGCAGCCCTTCCTCGGCGCGGCGGGGCTGATGATGGCCGGCGCCGCGCTGTTCGTCCGCCTGCGTGGCGCGCGACGTGCCTGCGCCATCCCGGTCTCTCCCGACTCAGCGGCCTGACGTGAGCTCGCGCGGCAGTAGAAGCCGACTGGCGCTGCTCCTGGTGCTCGTCTTCCTCGGTGGCGTCACGCTCGTTCACCACGGCATGCCCGAAGACGGGCACGGGATGGGAATGGCCGCGATATGCCTCGCCGTGCTCGGCGGTGCCGCGGGCTTCGCGGTCCTGGCCGCCAGGGCGAGGCCGCGACCCCTTTTCGCCCGGTACGTGCGCCCGATCCTCTCCGCTCTCACCCTTCCCGTCGCGTCCGTCCCGGCACGCGCCGGCCCCCGTCCCGGCATGGTCGTCCTCAGACGTTGATCGCTTCCGCGCGGCTCGGTCGAGCCGCGCGCAGTCCCGCCGCCCTCACCGGCCGGCGAAGAGCGCCCGTATCGAGGTGCGGGCGTGCCGAACGCGATAGATGGAGGTACTGATGAACTTTAAAAAGATCGCTCTCGTCGCCGCGGGTGCCGCGCTGGTCATCGCGGTACTGCTCGTGTCGTCGCTCAGGAGCGCATCGGGTGGATCGGCGATGGGTGGCATGTCGATGGCACCCGGAGAAGCGATGCAGGGCCAAAAGTCGATGACGGGGATGCAGATGCAGGGCATGGCGCCGCTTGCACCCGGTGCCGACGGCACCAGGGCAAGCGCCGACGGGCTAAGACTGGAGCTCGACGCGACGACCCCGGCGGCAGGGCAACCGGAGACCTGGACCCTGCGGGTGCTGGACGAGGAAGCCAAGCCGGTCACCAGCTTCGAACGCGACCAGACCAAATTGATGCACCTGATCGTCGTCCGTGACGACTTCACCGGCTATCAGCACCTTCATCCGGTGTTGAAGCCAGACGGCGACTTCGTCGTCCCCGTCACGCTCGCGCAGCCGGGCCGCTACCGCGTGATCGCCGACTTCACGACCGGGGGCAAGCGCTATCCCCTCGGTGTCGACATCACGGTGCCGGGCAAGGTGAAGCGGGTGCCGTTGCCGGCGCCGAGCTCGATGTCGAGCGTCGACGGCTACTCGGTGATGTCCGCCCACGGTGCGCTTCAGTCCGACCGCGAGGAGCAGTTGACGTTCGCGGTGATGCGCTCGGGTAGGCCGGTGACCGACCTGCAGCCATACCTCGGTACCTATGGGCACCTCGTCGCCCTGCGGAAGCCGGACCTCGCCTACTCCCACATCCACCCAGTCGCCGACGACCGACGGGCGGGGACGATCACCTTCGACGCGGAGTTCCCGACCGCCGGGACCTACCGCCTCTTCCTGCAGTTCAGGGCCGAAGGCGCAGTCCATACCGCGCCCTTCACCGTCGAAGTGGAATAGCGGACGAGTGACCACTAGCACGGGGCGCCAGGGTGGTCGGCGCCCCGTGCTCCTACATAATGTAGTTATGGAGCTTTTGTCTCGTCCATGGGCCACGCCGCCGCAAGCCTCCCATGGGGACGGCCTCGGGACCATGGGGCGATGCCGCGAAGCGAAACGGCTGCGATGCTCGGGGACGTGAGCCGCGTGGATCGTGGAGCCGTTACATGAGTCCGCCGACCGACGGCGGGACCGAGACCGTCGTGCTCGAGGCGAGCGGCATGCTGCGAGCCTCGGAGAAGACGGTGGTCGAGTCGGCGGTCGGGCGACGGCCGGGGGTCCTCGAGGTCGAGGCCAATCCGGTCGCCCAGACCGCCACGGTCACCTACGACCCCGGGCAGGCCTCGGTCGAGGAGTTGCGCGACTGGATCGTCGAGTGCGGCTACCACTGCGCAGGCCAGTCGGTGCCCGAGCACGTCTGCGATCCGCTGATGGAGCCCGATCCGCCTGCGCCTCTGGCCGCGGCGATGGTGCCTGGGCACGTGCACGCCCCGGCCGAGCGGCAAGAGCCGGAGGGTCAGATGCGGGGCACGCCCGACGAGGTCATGGGCCACGGCGGTCACGGCGAGATGTCGATGGCCTCGATGGTCGCCGACATGCGCAACCGCTTCCTGGTCGCCGCCGTATTCTCGGTGCCGATCCTGTTGTGGTCGAAGATCGGCGCCGACGTCTTCGGCTTCCACGTCGCGCCGCCGTTCGGCCTGCGCGAGGACGTCTTCACGCTGATCCTCAGCCTGCCGGTGATCTTCTACTCGTGCTCGATCTTCTTTGTCGGCGCGCTGCGGGCGCTACGCGCGCGCACCCTGGACATGATGGTCTTGGTCGCGGTGGGGGTCGGGGCCGGCTGGCTCTACTCGGTCGGCGTCACCCTCACCGGCGGCGGCGACGTCTTCTACGAGGCGGCCAGCGTCCTCGCCGCCTTCGTCCTGCTCGGCCACTGGTTCGAGATGCGTGCCCGCGGCGGCGCCAACGACGCGATCCGCACCCTGCTCGACCTGGCGCCCTCGAAGGCGCTGGTGCTCCGCGACGGCGAGCAGGTCGAGATCCCGACCGAGCAGGTGGCCGTGGGCGACCTGCTGGTGGTGAGACCCGGGTCGAAGATCGCCGTCGACGGCGTCGTCACCGACGGCGAGAGTGAGGTCGACGAGTCGATGGTGACCGGGGAGAGCCTGCCCGTCCACAAGGGGGTGGGCTCGGAGGTGATCGGCGCGACGATCAACGCCAACGGGACGCTGCGGGTGCGGGCGACCAAGGTCGGCGCCGACTCGGCGCTGGCGCAGATCGTCAAGCTCGTCCAGGAGGCGCAGAACTCGAAGGCTCCCGGGCAGAAGCTCGCCGACCGCGCCGCCTTCTGGCTGGTGCTCGTCGCCCTGATCGGCGGCGCCGCCACCTTCGCCGCCTGGGCGATCTTCAGCTCCGAACCGACCTCGACCGCGATCCTCTTCGCGATCACCGTGGTGGTCATCACCTGCCCCGACGCGCTCGGACTGGCGACGCCGACGGCGATCATGGTCGGCTCCGGCCTCGGCGCCAAACGCGGCGTCCTCTTCAAGAACGCGATCGCGCTCGAAACGTCGGCCCGGATCGACACCGTCGTGATGGACAAGACCGGGACGCTCACCAAGGGCGAACCCGAGGTCACCGACGTAGTCGTCGGCGACGGCTTCCGGGAAGCCGAGCTGCTGCGGATCGTCGCAGCGGTCGAGCGCTCCTCCGAGCACCCCCTGGCGGCGGCGATCGTGCGCCGCGCCGAGGCTGCGGGTGCCGACGGCGCCGAGCCCCGCGGGTTCGAGAACGTGCCCGGCCATGGAGCTCTCGCCACCGTGGAAGGACGCTCGGTCGCGGTCGGCAACCGCCGGCTGATGGAGCAGCGTGGGATCGACCTCGGCTCCCTCGCCGGGCGCCGCGACGAAATGGCTGCCGATGGTCGGACCGCCGTGCTCGTCGGCATCGACGGCCGCGGTGCGGCGGTGATCGGGATCGCCGACGCACCTCGCGAGACCTCCGCCGCCGCGGTCGCCGCACTGCACGAGGCCGGCGTCCAGGTCGTGATGTTGACCGGCGACAACGAGGCGACGGCGAGGCGGATAGCCGACGGCCTCGGGATCGACACGGTGATCGCCGAGGTGCTGCCGGGCGACAAGGCCGCGCAGGTGAGCGAGCTGCAGCAGGGCGGCCGCAAGGTGGCGATGGTCGGCGACGGCGTCAACGACGCCCCCGCCCTGGCCCAGGCCGACCTCGGGATCGCTATCGGCGCCGGCACCGACGTCGCGATCGAGACCGCCGATGTCGTCCTGATGCGGTCCGACCCGCTCGACGTCCCGGTCGCGCTGGCGATCGGCCGCGCGACGCTGCGGAAAATGCACCAGAACCTTGGCTGGGCGATCGGCTACAACTCGGTCGCCCTGCCGATCGCGGCGGGGGTGTTCCAACCCTGGCTGGGGCTCGAGCTACGCCCGGAGATTGCGGCACTGTCGATGTCGGGGTCGAGCTTCATCGTCGCCGTCAACGCCCTGCTCCTGAAGCGGGCGCGGCTCCCGGCGGTTACCGAGACGGCGGGCGCAGACTCCTCGTCGGGACCCTAAGGAAGGGCACGGCGAGCGGCTTCCGTTTCTACCGCCGCCCGATTCGTGCGCTCGGCCAGAAGACGAAAGGCGCTCTGCAGGAAATCGTTGACGCCGGCCAATGCCAAGACACGCATCGTGGCCCGCCCGGCCGTCGGCGAGGCGGTCCGAAGGGCGACCAGGCCCATCGCGCTCCAGGCTCCTACGCACCGCGTACAGGTGAGGAGCTCACCGATCGCGTAGCGCATCCCGCTGCCCTCGGGGCGAACGGGCTTGTGATCCGTTCCCTCCTCGACGAAAGGCTCACGGAGCCAGGTCGAGATCCTCTCTTTGGCCAAGACGTCCGCGAGAGTGAACGTCGACATGGCCAGCAGGACAAGCTCTTCAGTCGAGATCGGATGACCCCCGTCCCGCTCACGGCGAGAAGTCAACGCGATGAGCCCGACCATGCCGACGCCGAATACGGCCTCGAGCGCCGCGTAGTCGGCAGTGCGGCTCGCCGCGGTCGACTCGCCTGGCCGCGACATCTCGTCTCCATCCGGCATTGGTGTCCTCCTAGATCGTGTTTCCAGGTCCCTCGACGTCCAGGCCTATCGGTCGCTGGACACCAGTCCCACGAAGGCATGACCGACGACGTCGATGCTACTCCTACGTGATGTCGTAGTTATTGCCGATTTGACGTAGTGTTGGGATGGTGCAGATCTTGGTCGCGGAGGATGAGCCAGGGATCGCGGACTTTCTGTCCCGAGGGCTCGAAGGGGAGGGTTACGGCGTGACCGTCGCGGCCGACGGCCCCACCGCCGAGCGGTTGGCGCTGTCCTCTCCTACCGACCTTGTCGTCCTCGACCGCATGTTGCCCGGCCGCGACGGGATCGAGGTGCTGGCTGCGATCCGGCGTGTGAAGCCGACGTTGCCGGTGATCGTGGTGACCGCGAGGCCCTATGAATCCGACCGGGTCGAAGCGGACGAGCTCGGAGCCACCGACTACATGACCAAGCCGTTCGTCTTCGAGGAGCTGTTGACCTGTATCCGCGCCTGCGTGTCCGATGCCGATCGTCAGAAGCGTCAGGTCGAACCGGCTGGGCCCGAGGTGACACGCCGTGAAAGCACTCCTCGATCCGAGCGAAAGCGACCCAGAAGCTCCGGCGACACGTAGGACCAATCGAGAGGGCGGGCGATAGCGATTCGACAGCCTACGCGACGCCTTCGGGCGTCCCGGGCGCGCTCCGCACGGACGCCACCGGCACGGAGCCGTGGTCGCCCGAAGGCCCGCCCGGCAGCTCGCGGAAGCGCCTGAGGCGCAGCGAGTTGGAGACGACGAAGACGCTCGAGAACGCCATCGCCGCGCCGGCGAACAAGGGATTGAGGAAGCCGAGCATGGCCACGGGGACGAGCACGACGTTGTAGGCAAATGCCCAGAAGAGGTTGCCTCTGATCGTGCGCAGGGTCCGGCGCGATAGACGGATCGCCTCGGCGGCACCACGGAGGTCGCCGGAGACGATGGTGAGATCCGAGGCCTCGATCGCGACATCGGTCCCCGTGCCGATCGCCTGGCCGAGGTCGGCCTGCGCGAGTGCCGGAGCATCGTTGACGCCGTCGCCGACCATCGCGACGACCCGCCCCTCCGACTGGAGCCGACGGACCACGTCTGCCTTGTCGGCCGGCAGGACCTCGGCGATCACATCGTCGATCCCGACCTCGGCCGCGACCGAGCGGGCCGTGGTCTCGTTGTCCCCGGTCAGCAGGATCGGCCTCAATCCGAGCGTCCGGAGGCGGGCGACGGCCTCCGCGCTCGTCGGCTTCGGGGTGTCGGCCACGGCGAAGACGGCCCGCGGTCGTCCGCCCCAGGCCGCGACGATCGCGGTCTGGCCACCCGCCTCGGCGGATCCGCGGGCGCGCTCGAGCTCGGCGGTCAACCGCATCCCTCGATCGGCCAACAGCGACGGCCTGCCTACGACGAGCTCTTGCCCCTCGACCACGCCCTCGACCCCCAGGCCCTCGCGATTGCCGAAGCTCTGCGGCGCCGGCAACCGTCCGAGGCGGGTCTCGGCAGCCTTCGAGATCGCCTCCGCGACCGGGTGCTCGGAGGCCGCCTCGAGGGCGCCGACCAGTCGCAGTGCCTCGTCCTCGGCGACCCCGTCGGTCGCGATCCCTCGCAGCGTCATCCGCCCCGTGGTCACCGTGCCGGTCTTGTCGAGGACGATGGTGTCGACCCTGCGCGTCGACTCGAGCACCTCCGGGCCCTTGATCAGCAGCCCGAGCTGCGCCCCCCGACCGGTGCCGACCAGGAGCGCCGTGGGGGTGGCGAGGCCGAGCGCGCAGGGACAGGCGATGATCAGCACCGACACGGCGGCACTGAAGGCGAACGCCGCGCTCGCCCCGGTCAGCAACCAGAACCCAAGGGTCGCCAGGGCGAGGGCGAGGATGATCGGCACGAAGATGCCCGAGATGCGGTCGGCCAGACGCTGGACGGGGGCCTTGCCGGTCTGGGCATCCTGGACCAGCCTGGCGATCTGCGCCAGGGCGGTATCGGCGCCGACCTTCTCGGCGCGCACGACGAGCCGGCCACCCACGTTCACCGAGGCGCCGACGACCTTGTCGCCCGGCTGCTTCTCGACCGGGACGGACTCGCCGGTGAGCAACGACTCGTCGACGGCCGAGGCGCCGTCCTCGACGGTCCCGTCGGTGGCGACCTTCTCACCGGGCCGCACGACGAATCGGTCACCGCTCTGTAATTGGGCGATCGGGACCCGTCGCTCCGAGCCGTCCGGATCGAGCAGGGCGACGTCCTTCGCGCCGAGCTCGAGCAGGGCTCGCAGGGCGGCGCCGGCACGCCGCTTGGCGCGTGCCTCGAAGTAACGACCGGCGAGCACCAGCGTCGTGACCACCGCGGCGGCCTCAAGGTAGATGTGGTCGGTCGCCGCATCGCGATTGAGGGCGACTTCGAAGCCCATCCGCATCCCGGGCATCCCCGCCCCGAGGAAGAACAGGGCGACCACCGACCAGCCCCAGGCGGCCAGCGTGCCGACCGAGATGAGGGTGTCCATAGTCGCGGTGCCGTGCCGCAGGTTCTGCCAGGCGGCGCGGTGGAACGGCCAGCCGGCCCACAACACCACCGGGGTCGCCAGTTGCAGCGCCAGCCACTGCCAGTTTTCGAATTGGAGCGGCTGGATCATCGAGATCAGGAGGAGCGGAACCGACAGCGCCGTGGCGCCGATCAGGCGGCGGCGCAACGGCCCCGTCGGATCCTCGGCCTCGCCTGACGCCGTCGCCGCCGTGCCGCCTTCGTCGGCCATGGCGGGAACCGCCGCCCGGTAACCGGCAGCCTCGATCGTCTGCACAAGTTCGGCGGGGACAACGCGGGCGGGATCGAACTCCACGGCCGCCCGCTCGGTCGCGTAGTTGACGGTGGCCTCGACACCCTCGAGCCGGTTCAATTTGCGCTCGATGCGGTTGGCGCAGGAGGCGCAGGTCATGCCCTCGACGGGCAACTCGAGATGCGTCGTCATAGGCGCGCAGCCTCCCCGGCGGTAGGAGCGGTCGCTTCGGCGACGGCGTAGCCTGCCGCCTGCACCGCTGCCCGGACCGCCGCATCGTCGATCCCCTCCCCGCGCACGGTCAGAAGCCCGGTGCTGCGATCCACCCGGGCGGACTCCACCCCCGTCAACTCCTCGACCTCCTCGCGAACCGAGCTCTCGCAGTGCCCGCAGGTCATCCCCTCGACGGAATAGGTCTTCGTGCTGTCGTCGGTCATCGGAATCTCCTCTGGTATACGCCTAGGGGGTATGGGTGTCTTGGGAGTATACCCCCCAGGGGTAGCTATGATTCGTCCATGACCCCTTCCCGCACTTCAGAGGCACGTGGATATTCCGCCACCAAGGACGACCTGCTGAAACGGCTCCGTCGCATCGAGGGCCAGGTCCGTGGAATCGAGGGGATGGTCGAGGAGGAGCGCTATTGCATCGACGTCCTCACCCAGATCTCGGCCGTCCAGGCCGCCCTCGACAAGGTCGCGCTGGGACTGCTCGATGATCACGCTCAGCACTGCGTGATCGGCGCCGCCAAGGACGACCAGGCGGAAAAAACGCAGGAGTTGATGGCCGCCGTCGGCCGGCTGATGCGGCGAGGCTAGAACCGGCTCGAGGAGAGCCTTGCCGCTCCGTCCACCTTTCTTCGGGCGCGGGGGGCGCTGCTCAGTGGGAGACCGACACAGACTCCCGCGCGGGTCACTCCTCCTCGGTAGACGCCTCGCCCGCAGGGTCGCCGACGTGGAGGCGATCCTCCTCGCCTGCCACGAGCGCCAGGTCGCCGCCCACCTCGATCAGCTTCTTGCCCTCCGAGAGCAGACCGCCACCCCATTCGACGGCCTAAGGCGGTACTCGGCGCCTATGCCCTCATTCGCCACGAGGTCGGGCGCCAAGACCACGGCACCGACCTGACCGCGCTACCGCACCGAGGCGCGTGCCTTGCCGGCCCCGGACGTGAACTCCAGGAGCCCTTTCGTGACCTGATCACCGAGACCGCCAAGAGCGGAGCGATCCCGACCGACGTCGGTCCTGACGAGCCGGCGGCCTACTGCCTCAACGCGCTCGCCGCCTCCGGCGCGCTCAAATCAAGGGCCGCCGTCGGACGACTCGTCACCGTCACCATCGCGGGACTCGAGACTCCATAGATTTGTCGGCCTGCCGCCCTGATCCACCGCTGATCGTGGACCTAATGAGGGACATTCAGTAGTTGCGGGCAGCGGAACAGGCGTGGAGTCACGCCCCTCGCGTGCAGCACCTTTACCTAGGATGTCTCGCAGAGCTTTCAGTTTCGGCGCCGAGCTTGTCCGCCGACCACCCGTGAGCCGGCACTGATCTGCGAGCCCGGCCGGAGCGTAGTTATAGATAGGACCATCTGCCGTTTTCAACCGAGCCGATCGCCCAATTGAGCCTACTTTCCCTGAGACAGAGATTGACCTACCGTCCAAGCCGGACGGTGGCCGCCGTGATCGTCTGCCTCGGGCTACTGGTGGCCCTCCACCACGGCATCATGCCGATGGATCATGGCTCGACAATGCCGATGGACCATGGCCACGACCGCGCCGCAGCGGTGGCCATGGGTGCCGCGATGGTCTGCGCCGGCATCATCGCCGCCGGCCTTGCGATCTGCCCCGAGGTCGGGGCGGAGCGGCGGCTCCGACCCTACCGCGACCTTGGCTCCTTAAATGCTCGTTTGGTATCGGCCTCCGCGCTCGAGGCGCGGTCCCGCGCGGGACCGACGATCTCGGAGGTCCTGAGGCTCTGAGTTTCCGTTCCCGAGCGGCTTTCCGCCGCTCGGTGGCGCCTGCCGGCGCCTATCAGAACGGAATCTCGAAAGGAGACTCAGATGAAGTTTCGATACAAGCCGATAACCCTGGTCGCGTTGATCGCGCTGCTGGGCCTGACCGTGGTGCTCAGCGCCTGTGGCGGGGGCAGCAGCTCGTCGAGCACGAGCAGCTCAGGAGGCTCGGGCGGAACGGTCGACCAGGCCTTCGTCGCCGAGATGATCCCCCACCACGAAATGGCCGTCGAGATGGCCGAAATGGCCCAGGCCGAGGGTCAGCACCCCCAGATCACTCAGCTCGCGGACGACATCATCAAGACGCAGAGCAGCGAGATCGAAGAGATGGAACCGATCGCAGAAGAAATCGGCGCTCTCGGAGGATCCGAAGGCGAAAGCATGGAAGGGATGTCCGAAGAAGGGATGTCCGAGATGGAACACGGCGGTGAAGAAGGCCCGAGCATGAGCGAAGACGCCAAGGTGCTCGGCATCCCGATGGGCTCGATGGGGATGTCGATGGACATGTCGAGTCTCGAAGGAGCAAAGCCGTTCGATCGCGCTTTCATCGACATGATGATCCCCCACCACCAAGGGGCGATCCTGATGGCCCAGGCCGAGCTAGCCGACGGCGAAAACGGGCAGCTGAAGGAACTCGCCAAGGGGATCATCGCCGCTCAGACGATGGAGATCGAAGAGATGAACGAATGGCGCGAAGGGTGGTACGGCTCGCCCTCTCCCGCCGGCGGCGTTCCGGGCTCCGAAGCCGCGTAGCAGCTCAGGCCGGCCCTCACGGGTGGGCGGATCGGGCCCTTGTCGACCGGGTCCGATCCGCCCACCGGCGGCTCGCTGCTCAGGAGCTGGGCGGCTCGAATCCGCCTAGTTCACTTTCAAGTGCCTCCCCGGTCGCTGGGGTCGGCAGGTGACCCCGTGGGCCGCGGCGACCGTGTTGGCCGGTGAGGGACCGCGTCGCAGCGCCGGATCAGCTAGGGGCGTCTGAACAGGAAGGCGTTCGGCCATGGTCGACGACCGATTCGTTCCAGCTCCAAATGAGATCGGGCGCTCTCCCGCGCGGAGGTGCCGCAGTGGTAACGGCGGCAGGTGTGCTCGTCGACAAAGCGCGACTTGAAACTCGAGGAGTCAGGGCGGGCCATCTGCGGAGCTACGAGCCGGAGCAGACGGAACGCAATACCACTCCTAAGTAGAACTGGACGCGCGTGCGCCGCCGCCACTCACTCGTCGGTGCAACAGTCGCCGTCACCGCAGCAGTCGTCCTCGCGCTCTGCCGCGATACCTCCGCCGCCGAACAGCAACGGTAGCTCGATCGGGGCGGGGGGCTTGACCGCAGGCGTAGAGGCGGGTGCGGGAACCGCCGCGAGCGCCGGATGTTGAACGAACGCCTTTCGGCGACCGGCGCGGACGCCGTTGGCGATCACGACGACCTCCGCCAGCTCATGGATCGCCACCACCGCGGCGAGACCGAGGACGCCGGCCGCGGCGAGCGGGATCAGGGTGAGGAGGATGCCGCCGGAGAGGAAGAGGTTCTGCCTCATCACCCGGCCGGCACGACGAGCGTGGAGCAGGGTGTCGGGGAGGATGCGCAAGTCGTCGCCCATCAGGGCGACGTCGGCGGCCTCGATCGCGACATCGGTGCCCATCGCCCCCATCGCGACGCCGACGTCGGCGCTCGCCAGGGCCGGGGCATCGTTGATCCCGTCGCCGACCATCGCCGTCGGCGCATCGTCCTGGAGGCGCTCGACCGCGGCCACCTTGTCGGTCGGCATCAGGTCGGCGTAGACGGAGTCGATGCCGACCTCGCCGGCGAGCGCTGCCGCGGTCCGCTCGTTGTCCCCGGTCAGCATCGCGGTGCGCATCCCGAGCGCGTGGAGGGCACCGACTGCTTCGAGCGCCTCGGGACGCAGCTCGTCACGGACCGCGATCGCGCCGAGCGTGTCGCCGCCGTCGGCGAGAAGGACCACGGTGGCGCCCGCGGTCTGTAGTTCGGCGACGCGTTGCGCGAGCGCTTCCGCGTCGACGAAGCCGGGCCGCCCCAGCCGCAGCCGGCGCCCGTCGAACCGGCCCTCGAGCCCGCTGCCGGCATGGGCCTGGATGTCGTCGGCTGCGGGTCCGGGGCCCGCGGCGGCGATGATCGCCTGCGCGAGTGGGTGCTCGCTGCGTCGCTCGAGCGCCGCCGCCAACCGGAGCAGCTCCCCCGGCTCGACCTCGCCCGCGCTCACCGTCTCGATCACCTCGGGGCGGTTGCGCGTCAACGTGCCGGTCTTGTCGAGCGCGACCGCCCGGATCCCCGCCAGCGCCTCGAGCGCGGCACCGCCCTTGATCAGGACGCCGGAGCGGGTCGCGGCACCGATCGCCGCGACGACGGTGACCGGCACCGAGATCGCGAAGGCGCAGGGGGCGGCGGCGACGAGGACGACGAGTGCGCGACCGATCCAGGTGGTCGGGTCGCCGAGCAGGCTGCCGATGACGGCGATCGCCAGGGCGACGACGAGGACCCCCGGCACCAGCGGCCGGGCGATCCGCTCTGCCAGGCGCTGGCTCTGGCCCTTGCGCTCCTGGGCCTCCTCGACGATGCGGACGATCCGCGCCAGCGAGTTGTCGGCGGTCGGGGCGGTGACCTCGACCTCGAGCGCGCCGCCGCCGTTGATCGCGGCGGCGAAGACCTCCTCGCCGGGGCCTCTTTCGACGGGCACCGACTCGCCGGTGATCGCCGAGAAGTCGAGCGCCGAGTGGCCGACCGTGATGATCCCGTCGGTCGCGACGCTCTCCCCTGGTCGCACGATCAGGCGGTCGCCCACCCGCAGCCCGGCGGGGTCGACCTGCGTCTCGGTCCCGTCGCGGAGCACGGTGGCGCGCGCCGGGACCAGGTCGAGCAGTGCCCGCAGGCCGCGGCGCGTCCTGGTCAGCGCATAGCTCTCGAGCGCCTCGGAGATCGAGAAGAGGAAGCAGAGCGTCGCCGCCTCGGCCCACTCGCCGAGGATCACGGCGCCGACCGCGGCGATCGCCATCAGGGTCCCCACACCGAGCCGTCCCCGCGGGAGGTTGCGCGCCGCCTCGGGGACGAAGGTGAGACCGCCGGCGAGGATGGCGACGGCAAACAGGGCGACCTGGAGCGCCCTCGAGGCGGCGGCCACGTCGAGGATCAGACCCACGGCCAGGGCGGTTCCCGCGACGACCGCGAGCCGGATCTCGCGAACCTCGTGAAGTCGCTTCGGCGGCTCGCCCGAAACGGCCTCGGTAGGCGCGGACGGTGCGCAGCAGGCGTCGCTCATCGGACCGCCGCCTCACCGCTCGCAAGGACGGCGGCGAGCAGGTCCAGGCCGACCTCGGTCAGCGAGTAGAAGACCATCTTCCCCTCGCGCCGCGAGCTCACCAGGCTGTCGGCACGCATCCTGCGTAGATGATGGGAGACCAGGCTCTCGGCGCGCCCGGAGATCCAGGCCAGGTCGCAGACGCAGAGCTCGCCGCCATCGCGGAGGGAGGCGGCGATCATCACCCGCGTGGGGTCGGCGAAGGCGGCTGCGCGTGCGGCCGAGAGCTCGGCCGCGGCAAGGTCGAGCCTGCTCCGGCGCAGTTCCTCGGCGAGCGGAAGGTCGAGGCAGAGTAGGTCACACCTATCGTCGGGCATCGTGTCATTCTAACGAGCATGCAGATGTTGTTGCGAGAACGCACGCGGCCATGAACAGACAGCCTCCTCCCTCGACGCTCGCGGCCGAGGGCGTGATCGCCGCCCCCTCCGCGACCGAGCTCGAGGGCATCCGATCGCGGGGGCGACTCCGCTACACCCTGACCCTCCTCGGCGCCGCCTTCGTCGCCGCGATCGCCTACGTCGACCCCGGCAACTTCGCCACCAATGTCGCCGGCGGCGCCGAATACGGCTACCTCCTGCTGTGGGCGGTGCTGGCGGCGAACCTGATGGCGATGCTGATCCAGTATCTGTCGGCGAAGGTGGGGATCGCGACGGATCGCAACCTCCCCGAACTCTGCCGCGAGCAGTTCCCGAGGCCGGTCTCCTGGGGACTCTGGGCCCAGGCCGAGGTGATGGCGATGTCGACCGACCTGGCCGAGATGGTCGGCGCCGCGATAGCCCTCAACCTGCTCTTCGGCGTCCCGCTGTTCGTCGCGGGACTGATCTCGGGTGCCGTCGCCTTCGGCCTCCTCGCCCTCCACGCCCGCGGCCACCGACGCTTCGAGACGGCGATCGTCGGCCTGCTCGGCATCATCCTGATCGGGTTCCTCTACGAGACGCTGCGCATCGGGCCGGACGCCGGGGGCGTGGTCGGCGGCTTCGTCCCCCGGCTGGAAGGCTCCGACAGCCTCCTCCTCGCCGTCGGGATCATCGGTGCGACGGTGATGCCGCACGTGATCTATCTGCATTCGGCGTTGACCCAGGGTCGGATCCGACCGCGCGACGATGACGAGCGCCGCGAGTTGATCCGCTTCCAGCGCGTCGACGTCGGGATCGCGATGGGGATCGCCGGCGTGATCAACATCTCGATGCTCGCGGTGAT
Organism: uncultured Actinomycetes bacterium; assembly: GCA_937907435.1. Classification (GTDB taxonomy): domain Bacteria; phylum Actinomycetota; class Thermoleophilia; order Solirubrobacterales; family 70-9; genus VAYN01. The sequence goes on along the minus strand of CALCIA010000137.1, from coordinate 46,071 downwards.
GGCGACGGTGCTCTCAGGCACCGGCATCGACACGATCGAGGGCGCCTATACCGGCCTCGAACAGGTGGTCGGGCCGACCTCGGCCGTCGCCTTCGCGCTCGCCCTCCTGGCGTCCGGCGTCGCCGCCTCGAGCGTCGGAACCTTCGCCGGGCAGATCGTCATGGAAGGCTTCATCCGCCGCTCGATCCCGCTATTCCTGCGGCGCTCGGTGACGATGGTCCCGGCGCTCGCCATCCTGGGGCTGGACATCGACCCGACCCGGGCATTGGTCATCAGCCAGGTCGTCCTCTCCTTCGGCATCCCCTTCGCCTTGATCCCGTTGGTCCTCCTCACCGCCCGAGGAAACGTGATGGGCGCCTTCGTCAACCATCGGGCGACCACGATCCTCGCCTCGATCTTCGCCGCCGTGATCGTCTCGCTGAACGGCTTCCTGCTCTACCAGACGTTCTTCGGCGGATGATCGCCGATCATGCCGGATGGAGGGCGACGGAATCGCCCGCCATCCGGCCCGGGCCGATCTCGCTTCGTGTCAATCGAACAGCTCGCCGAAGAAGCCGCGTCGGCGCTTGCCGCCGTGCTTGCCGTTGCCGCCGTGGCCACCGCCCTGGTGGCCACCCTTTCCCCCGCGAACGTAGTCGGAGAATGATCCTCGGGTCTCGGGGTCGGCACCGAGATAGGAGCTCTCGGCTCCGATCAGCTGCTCGAGCTCGCCGCGGTCGAGAAAGATCCCGCGACACTCTTCGCACTGGTCGATCGTGATGCCGTTGCGCTCGTAGGTGCGCATCGCGCCACGGCACTTCGGGCAGAGGAGTTGCTCCTGGGTCTGTGTACTCATGGATGTGTCCTTTCACTCGTTGGTGGGATGAAGTCCGAAGCGGGGATCGGGCCCCGGCAGTCCGGCGCCCGCGACCACGAGCGCGATCGCGGCGGAGAGCGCCAAGGCGAGGCCGGAGTCCCCGAGGAGACCGAGCGCGACTCCCCAGACGACCGCGGCGGCGCGGACCCAAACGGCCACCGACCGATGCCGCCGTGACCCCGCTGCCGCCGGAATTGCCGGCGGCAGCCAGCGCTCCAGGGCGACGGTGACCAGGACGGCCGCGCCGAACACAGGCAACGGACTGACGTCGCGGCTCCATTCCCCCAGCTGCCAGGCGCCTTCCTCGGCGGCGACCAGGACCGGGACGAGCCCGAGGACGGTCCACGCGGAGAGCATCCACGGTCGACCCCGGACCCCGATGGCGAGCGCGACGACCGCCCAGGCGATGAACAGGATCGCGACCACGACGTTCACGACGCACTCCCCCGTCGAAGGTCATCTCCTCGCCATACGCCCCAACCGCCGCCGCGGCCGCACTCGATCGCCTGGACCAGGGCGACCGCTCCGACCAACACGCCCGCGAGCTGGTCGAGCACCCAGAGTTCGGTGATCGCGAGCGCGATGACCGCGACGAGGACGACCGCCCCGAGCACGCCGGTCAGCAGCAGGTCCGCCCCCTGCCTGCGTACGGCGGTCGACTTGAGCTGGTTGCCGATGCGCGCCGTCTCGACTGCGAGGCCGATCGACACGAGAACGACCAGGACCAGGACCCCGATGCCGAGGACGCCCGGTTCGGCATGTCGGTCGGCGAGGAAGGCATAGACCGAGTCGATCAGCGCGAGACCCGCGAGCGCGAAGAACTGCACCACGAGAGCCTGTCGTCCGCCGGCTAGTTGATGCGGAATCGGCGGCCCCCTGAACACGCTGAGGACGAGCAGGATCAGGTTCGCGAAACCGACGATCGCCGCGTCGACGCCGAGCATCAGCAGGGAGACCGAATCGCCCACCGCGCCGGCGATGAAGAGGCCGATCGCCCCGATGGAGAGGGCACCTGCGCCGAGCCACGACAGGAGTCGAAATCGCGTGGCCGCGTCCAGGCGCCCACCGAGGGCGCCGGTCAAGGTTCCGTTCACTTGCATCGCTACCGCCTTCGCTCGGATCTCCGCGCGACGTGTCCGTCCACGCGGTCGTCGGGGCCGGGGGAGTCCGGCCACGTCAGGGTCGTCTTGGACTAGGCGAAGACGGGCGGCGGCCTGACGGCCAGACCGGATGCGAGCGGGGCGAGGCGGCGCGGGAGGTGGTCGGCGACCTGGCGATCATCGACCGGGGCGGGTGAGGATCCGGGGGTGTCGCGCTCGGCGAGCCAGGTCTCGACCTCCTCGATCCCGCGGTCGACCAGCGCCGCGATGACGCCGAAGATGATCGCCAGCGGCAACGCGGCCCAGCCACCGGAGGAGAAGATCGACGCGATCCCGCCGGCGTGGCCTGCGAGCAGTACCCCCTCCATCAACTGCTGACATGAGAAGACGGCGACGATGCCGAGTGCGTAGGAGCCGGCGCGGAGCCGGCGGCCCCGCCACGGAATCGGGAGCGGACGAGCCGGGCGCTCAGCCCGGCGAGCAGCAGGCCGGCGACCAGCGGGGCCACGTGGCCGAGGATCGTGGAGAGGTCCCAACTCCGGTCGCCGACGCCCAGGCCGACGGCCAGGAAACGGAGCTGGTGGATGACGAACGCCCCCAGCGCGATCAGCGATGCCGATCGCGTCCTACTGCCGGTGAAGAGCCAGGATCGCAGGCGCAAGAAATTCGAGTGTAGCCGCTCCATCCCGGTCATCTACACCGCCGCCTTCTTCTCCTCGTGCGCGGGCGGCTCGCACTGGAGGGTCGGATGGGTGATGCCGAATTCGTCTTCCAACAGGCGCGTCGCGCGCCCCAGCACCTCGCCGAGGTCGGCGGCCGGCCCCAGGACGAGGTGGCCGCTCGCGGCATCGACCCCGGAGGTGAGCGTCCAGACGTGGAGGTCGTGGACGGCGGCGACGCCTTCGAGGGTGAGGAGCTCGTCTTCGACCTTCTCGACGTCGATGTGTGACGGCGCGCTCTCCAGCAGGATCCGCAGGGCGGCTCGCCCGAGGCGCCAGGTGCGCGGCAGGATGAAGAGGCCGATCCCGGCACCGATGATCGCGTCGGCGTAGGGCCAGCCGGTCGTGAGGACGATGGCACCCGCCAGGAGGACGCCCGCCGATCCGAGCGCGTCGGCCATCACCTCGAGGAAGGCACCTTTGACGTTCAGGCTCTCCGCCGCTCCGGCGCGGAGGAGCTGGAAGGAGACGAGGTTCACGCCGAGCCCGACCGCGGCGACGATCAGCATCGGGGGCCCGGCGATCGCCGGCGGGTCGGAGAACCGCTGCACCGCCTCGTAGAGGACGTAGATCGCGACGCCGAAGAGAAGGAAGGCGTTCGCGAGGCTCGCCAGGACCTCGAGGCGGTAGAGGCCGTAGGTGTTCGAGCGATCGCGCGAGCTGCTCGCGAACTGGATCGCGGCCAGCGCCAAGCCGAGCCCGACGACGTCGGTGAGCATGTGCCCCGCGTCCGACAGCAGCGCGAGGGATCCGGTCAGGATCCCTGCGAGCGCCTCGACCACCATGTAGGCGGCGGTTATGACGAGGGCGATCGTCAGCGGCCGGCGATGCCGCCCGGCGGCGGAGACGGCGTCGATGTGGGAATGACCCTCGCTCATCGAGGCGCCCGCGTCGTCCGTCTTATATATGCACAACTATGCATGTGTGAATCTTTGCAGATTTTGGTTGGGCGTGTGGATTCATCTTCTCCAGGCGGGCCCGGTCCTCATATCCCGCAGCTAGCTTCGGCCTCCGGATGACGAAGACCCTCGGCGCCCTGCTCCTCACCATGCTCCTCGGTGCTCTCTGCGGCGTAGCAGTCGCCACCGCGGATCCGGAGACCGAGCTCGAACGCACGAAGACCCGCCTCGGCGAAGTTCGCGACCGGGAGGGCATCCTCACGGGCGATCTCCGTCGCATGGGCGCGACGATCGAGGACCTGCGTCGGAAGGCTCGTGAGGCGCGGGCGCGCGAGCGCGCCGCGGCGAGCACCCTCGCCGCCAGGCGGGAGGAGCTGAGCGCGGCGCGGGAAGGGCTCGAGCGCGCGGTCGACCACCTCGGGCTCACCCAGGTGCGGCTGCGCCGGGCGTTGGAGACGCTGCGTGAGCGCGTCGTCGCGATCTACGAGGAAGGCACGCCCGACATCACCTCGATGGTCCTCGCCGCCCACGACCTCGGGGAAGCCATGAGCGTCGGCGAATACGTGGAACGAATCCGGCGGTACGACGAGGCGCTGGTCACCCGGGTCCGCGACCTGCGCGACGACGCCCGCGACACGGTCACCAGGCGGGCTCGGCTACGTGACGGGATCGCCGCCGCGGTCGACTCGATCGCGGCACGTCGGGACACCCTCCGGGTGACCCGGATCAGACGCGCCGAGCGGGAGGACTCCCTCGCGGTGGCGATCGCCGATCGCCGGAAGGCGCTGTCGGGGCTGGAGGATCGCGAGAGCGTCCTCGAGGGCGACGTGTCGTCGCTGCAGGCGGAGATCGAAGCTCGCCTCGCCGCGGCGGCCTCGTCCCACCCCACCGCCCCGAGCGGTGCCACCGGGACCTTCGTCTGGCCCGTCGAAGGAATGCTCACTTCCGGCTTCGGCTACCGCTGGGGTCGCCAGCACGAGGGCATCGACGTCGGCGCCGCCGAAGGCACGCCGATCTGGGCCGCCGCCGACGGGACCGTGGTGCTCCAGCAGGGCGAGTCCGAAAGTGGCGGCTACGGCAACTACACCTGCGTCGAACATGACGCCGTCGGCCTGACCACCTGCTACGCCCACCAATCGGCTTTCGAGGTCTCATCCGGGCAGCGCGTCTCCCAGGGACAGGTGATCGGCCTGGTCGGCAACACCGGCAACTCCTTCGGCGCCCACCTGCACTTCGAGGTGAGGTCGGCCGGAGCCCCACAGGATCCTCTCCCCTACCTCTAGCCGATGCCCGGGGGCGTCCCTATACTCCTCGCGCACAACCTGCCTAATCCCGGGCGCTACGCGCCTCGGAGCGGGGGACCCGAAGGGCATCGAGGCCCAGGGGCGAATCGGATCGACAGATCCGTAGCGCGACTCTTCAGCGCGAGCCCGCCAGCTAACCCCGCAGGCGCTCGGAAGAGAGGTCCCGTCTTGTCCCATCACAGATCAGTTGATGCCCGGCTCGGGCTCGCGCTGCTCGTCCTCGGCCTGCTGCTTTCGTGCGCCGGAAACGCGGAGGCCGCCGTCGCGCCCGGCGGCATCGGCGCCGGCGGTTCGGTGGCACTGGCAGACGTCACCTGCGTCAGGCAATGCGTCGCCGTCCACAAGGTCCGCCCAGGCTCGACCGTCAGGGTGCGCGGACTCGACCTCGAAGAGGTTCGCGAGGTGGTCTTCCGCGGCAGCAAGGGCCCGATCCAGGTCGAACCGGTGCAGCGCACCGAACGGGCCGCGACCGCGGTGGTCCCCGAAGGCGCGGTCGCCGGGCGGCCCTACGTGATCGACCAGTCAGGACATCAGTCGGCGCCCTCTCCCCACAAGCTCTTCATCCTGCCGGGCGCGCCCTCGCCCTCCTCGACGCCCGCGTCCGGCTCGGCCTATCCGATCGCCGGCAAGCACGAACTCTGGGAGGGCTTCGGCGGGGCACGCGAACATGGCGGTGCCGACATCGGCGCCGCCTGTGGCACCCCCCTCGTCGCCGCGCTCACCGGCACGGTCGAGTCGGTCAAATACGAACCGCGGGCCGGCAACTACCTGGTCATCGACGCCGGAGGCGTGGACGCCGACCTCATCTACATGCACATGAGCGCCCCCTCGCCCCTGAAGGTTGGCACCCCGGTCGCGGTCGGGACGCAGGTCGGCACCGTCGGCGACACCGGCAACGCGCAGGGCTGCCACCTTCACTTCGAGTATTGGATCGGCGAGGCATGGTTGGGTGGCGAAGCGGTCGACCCCGTTCCCTACCTCACGCAGTGGGAAGGCTCCGCGGGCTAGTCAGGACGCGACCCAGACGGCGGCGACCATCGCGGTGCCGGTGAGGCCGAACGCCGAGGCCCCGATCGCCGTCCAGGCCATCGCCCGGCCGCTTTCCTTCCCTTCCGAGGCGTCGATCTCGCGCAACGCCTTGCGGCCGAGCCAGATCGCGGCCACCGAGCCGAAGCCGAAGACCCAGAAGATCGAGAGGGCGAGCGAGATCAACGCCATCTCGTTCATCTCCCGGCCCGACGCCTCGCTGCGCGCCCGGCTCTCCCGATCCCGCCGATCCTCGGTCATCCGCAGTCTCGGTAGAGACGCCAGGATCGGTTGGACGCCACCGGCTCGAACCCGGCCGGGACGACGCTGTAGAAGCGGCTCGGATCGTTCGGGTCGAGGACGAAGTTATGGATCACGAACGGGCTCGCCGGGGCGAGGAAGAGCCCGCTCGCGCTCGCTTCCTGCTCGCTCGAGCTGACGACCTCCGACGGGCGCTCATCGAGGGCGAGCGCGAGACGAGGGACCGCCCGGTGGTTCGGCACCGAGATCGGGCCGCAGGCGCGGTCGAAGGCTCCGGAGTCGGCCAGGCGGTGCAGGTCGCCCTCGATCCGGCCTTGGTCGGCGAGGTCGGTCGCCACGCGGGCGTCGAGCTCATACTGGGCCGGGAGCCAGGCGGCGAAGAGGAGGGCGATCGCCACCGCGACGACCTGCCAGCGTCGGCGCCACGGGTCGCCCTGGGGCACGAGGCGCCAGCCCAGCAGCGCGAGCGCGGCGAAGATCGCCAGGAGCGCGGCGGCGAGCATCGTGTAGCGCGGGATGATCGCGAGGCCTGCGCTCGCCAGCAGGGCGAAGGCGCCGAGCGCCAGGATCACCCCGACGGCGCCGATCGTCGCCCGGCGTCGCAGCAGCCCGAGCCCGAGCACGAGCCCGACCGCCGCGCCCACCATCCCCGGCCATTGCAGGACCTCGCCGAGGCGGCGCGGCCCGTAGAGCACCAGGTCGACCGGACCGGTCTGGCGACCAAGCGTCTCGACGGTTTCGCGGGTGCCGGTGAAGGAGTAGGTGAGGCTCCCGGTCGTCAGGAGGTCGAAGAGCGCCCAGGCGACCGGCGCGGCGAGCGCCAGGGCGACCAGCCCGACGACCTCGACCCGCGTGCGCCCTCCTCGCCACCTGATGCCGCGACGGCCCTTCTCCGGGTCGACGCTCACCAGCAGGTAGGCGAGATATGCGACCGAGAAGAGCCACGCCTCGGGCCGAAGCAGGCCGGCGAGGGCGAGCAGGGCGAGGACCGGCGCCCCGGCACGGGGGCGCCGCGAGGCGAGCGCCAGAGCACCGAGGCAGAGGGCGATGTAGGGGAGATCGACGTAGGCACGCAGGCCGTTGGAGAGAAAGGGCGCGCGGGTGAGGACGATCAGCGCGGCGACCACGCCGATCACCGGGTCGAACCAGCGGGCGCCGAGCCGGTAGACCAGGTAGGTGACAAGCCCCAGGGAGGCATAAGCGACCACCATCGCGCCGGTCGCCGCGCCGTGACCGAGCGGCGAGAGGATCGCCGCGACCACGGTCGCGAGCGGATGCGGCGTCGGCGGCAGCACGGCGCCGTAGTCAGGTCCGAAGCCCTGGGCGAGCTCCCGCCCCCAGACGAGGAAGTACATCGTGTCGTAGTTCGGGAAGCCGGCCGGGAAGGTGATCAGCAGCGCGGCGGCGACCGCCGCCGCGCAGAGAAGCGCCGGCGCGAGCCGGCGGGCTCCGAGAGGGAGCGTCAAACCGTCGGCGCCGGCGGGGCGACCGGCATCAGGCCGACACCCCACAGGGCGAGGCGACCTGCAACGGGCGGGTCTGTGCGTGGTCCATCTGCAGCGTGACGTGGTCGATGCCGAAGCGCTCGTCGAGCATCGTCGCCAGCTCGCGGCGACGGCCATGGCAGTCGTCGCCCTCGCCGACGAGCACGTGAGCGGCGAGCGAGGGGAACCCCGAGCTCACCTCCCAGAGGTGGAGGTCGTGGACCTGCACGACGCCCGGCGCGGCGACCATCGCGGCCCCGACCTCCTCGGGGTCGAGTCCCGGTGGCGCGCCCTCGAGGAGGATCCGACCCGAGTCGCGCAGCAACCCGTAGGCCGCGCGGAGCATGATCGCGGCGATGATCAGGGCGGCGATGCCGTCGGCGCGCGTGAAGCCGGTGATCAGGATCACCGCGCCCGCGATCGCGGTGGCGACGAAGGCCGCGAGGTCGGTGAGGATGTGCTGGAAGGCACCCTCGACGTTGAGGCTCTGGCGGTTGGCCTTCGAGAGGGTCCAGGTCGCCGCGAGGTTGACGACCACCCCGACCAGGGCGACGATCAGGAGGGCCGCCCCCGGCACCTCCGGCGGGTCGAACAGGCGCCTCACGCCCTCGATCGCGATCAGGACGCCGAGCACCAGCAGGGTCGCGCCGTTGAACTGCGCGGAGAGGATCTCCGCCCGTTTGAGGCCGAAGGTGAAGTTGCCCTCGGCCGGCCGCCGGGCGAGGCCGATGGCAAGAAGCGCCAGCCCGATCGCGGCGGCGTCGGTGAGCATGTGGGCGGCGTCGGAGAGAAGCGCCAGCGAGTGCGTGGCGATGCCGACCACGACCTCCACCGCCATGAAGCCGACGATCAGGGCCAGGGCGATCGTCAGTTTGCCGCGGTCGGCGTCGGCGCTGACCCCGTGGCTGTGGCCCGCGTGTCCGCCGTGGTCGTGCCCGCTGTGATCGTGTCCCTCGTGGCTCATCGGCGGGCATCATATGCACAGATGCACATTTATGCACAAACGCAACCGATAGATTTTGAGAACGATGCCCATCAAGACGACCAGCCCCGACGGTTCGCCGGCTCACAACCGTGCCCGAGAGGAACGGCTGACGGAGACGTTCCGGCTGCTGGCGGATCCCGGGCGCATGCGCATCGTGATCGAGCTTCACGCCAAGGAGGAGCTCGCCGTCGGTGACCTGGCGACGGCCGCGGGCCTCAGTCCCACCGCCTGCTCCCAGCAGCTCCGACTGCTCCGTGCCGCCCGCCTGGTGCGCAAACGCCGCGAGGGTCGCCACATCTACTACTCGCTCTTCGACGACCACGTCTTCGAGCTGGTCGAGCTGGTCGAGAAACACCTCGACGAGGACGACTGAGACCCGACGCCCAGGGCTTCGTCCCTAGACTGGCCCGGGTGAGAATGCGCGCCCTCATCGGCCCGCGGGCACAGTCGGCTTCCCTGATCGCTCTCGGCGCCTTCGCCGTCCACCAGCTCCGCTACCTGCTCGCCTACGGCGGCGACGCGGGCAACGAGCTGGCCGGTCAGGGGCACAGCTACCTCTCCCACCTCGTCCCGTTGCTGCTCGGTTTCGGCCTGGCGATCCTGACCGCGAGACTGGTCCGCGGCCTGCTCGGCGGCTCCTCCTCACCCGGGGCCGAACGACGGCTGAAGGCGACCTCCTACGCCTTCGGCATCGCCGCCGTCTTCTGCTGTCAGGAGCTGGCCGAGGGTGCCCTCTTCGCCGGCCATGCGGCGGGACTCGCGGCGATCTTCGCCGGCGGCGGCTGGACCGCGCTGCCGCTCGCCGCGCTCTTCGGCGTCCTGGCGGCCCTCCTCGACCGCGGGATCGAGGCGATCGAGGCGCTTGCGGCACGGACGGATCGCACGACCGCGCGGCCACCCCGCCGCCTTGCCTTGCCGAGCGCACCGCCGCAGCTCGGCCGCAGGCTCTCCCCGATCGCCGTCGGCCTCGCCCAGCGGCCCCCTCCCTCCTTCCCCTGAGCTGAACAGCTGAGGCCCACCGTCGCGTCGCGACGGTGGCGGATGCCTGCGCGCGGGCCGACGCCCGCGCCATCAGACGAAGGAGTTGCGAGATGATAAAGCTCGATCAGCGGGCGATCCTGCTCGGCCTGGGCGCGGTCGCCGCGATCGCCCTGGTCGTCGGGCTCGTCCTGAAGGCCGGCTCGGACGAGAAGACGCACGACGGGACCACGACCTCCGTCCCGAAGGAAGGCGCCACCCAGGGCGCCGATGACGTCCAGAAGACCGGCGGCGAATCCGAGGCCGAGAAGACGCCGACGAGAAAGGCTCCGAAGATCACGACGATCGTCGTCCGGGACGGCGAGCCCGTCGGCGGCGTCGCCGACCTCGACTACGGCCACGGTGAACAGGTCCGGTTCCGGGTGACATCGGACATCGGCGAAGAGATCCACCTGCACGGCTACGACATCTCCAAGGAGGTGAAGCCCGGCGGCTCGGTCACCTTCGACTTCCCGGCAGACCTGGAAGGCGTCTTCGAGGTCGAGCTCGAGGGACAGGCGACCCAGATCGCGGAGCTGACGGTCGACCCATGATCCCCCTGCCGTCCCTCCCCGCCGCCCACGCGCTGGTCGCCCGCAGCGATCTGCCGATCCCCGCGTGGCTCTTCGCATGGGCGGCCTCGGGGGTGCTGATCGTCTCCTTCTTCGCCCTCTCGCTCGCATGGCGCAAGCCGCGACTGGAGGACGAGCGCTGGCGGTCCAGGGGTGCGTGGATCTGGCGGGTGGCGGTCTCGATCCCGGTGCAGGTGCTCCTCGGAGCAGTCGGCGTCGGCCTGCTCGGCGTCGCCGTCTACGCCGGCCTGCGCGGCACCGACGCACCGGACCGGAACCTCGCGCTGACGTTCTTCTTCGTCACCGTCTGGCTCGGGTTCCCGGCGCTCAGCGTCGTGCTCGGCGACGTCTTCCGGCCGTTCAACCCTTGGCGGGCGCTCGGCCGGGTGGCGGGCGCCTGCGCAGGGTCCGTCGGGGTCCGCGACATCGTGCGCCGCCACTATCCGGAGCGACTCGGTCGCTGGCCCGCCGCCGTCGGACTGGTCGCCTTCGTCTGGCTCGAGGTCGTCTACGGCGCGGGAGGGGTGACCGGGGCCGGGCTCTCGCCGCATACCGTAGCCGTCGCCGCCCTCCTCTACAGCGGCTACACGCTGGCGATGATGGGGATCTTCGGCGTGGACACCTGGTGCTCACGTGGCGAGGTCTTCTCGGTCTACTTCGGGATGTTCTCCCAGCTCGGTGTCTTCGAGGCCCGCGAGGGCGTGCTCGGGACCCGACGGCCCCTGGCGGCCGCGACCCTCTGGGCGAGCGTCCCCGGCTCCCTCGCCGTCGTCGTCGCCTCGATCGGCACGACGAGCTTCGACGGCGCCCAGGAGGGCGGCTCTCGAGGGGACCTTGAGGAGGCGGTGGTCGCTCCATAGGTCGGGCGACCGACTCAGGTCTCACCCCTGAGGGCTTCCTTCTCGGTTCGGACCGATCGGCTCCGACTGCCGACGTGTGCAGGTAGAGCCCCCTAGTCCAGTAGGAACCTACGACGGCTACATTGGTCGGATGGAACTCGAGGAGATCTTCGCCGTCCCACAAGGCGGGCTCGTGGGCCTCGTCTGAGATCTCCTCGGCAGACAGCTCCGGAGTGCTACCTGGCGCTGAGCAAGCCTGAGCGGCAGCCCGCGATCGGACGGCTCACGGACGACGTCGGCCAGGGTTTGCGGCGATAGCCACGGGCCAGCATTTTGTGGAGTCGCGAATGGGTCTTGGGTTCCACCGGGGCGCGGTAAGAGGACTTACGTACATCACGATCAGGGTTTGAACCGCGAAATGTGTTGGAAATAAGTTGCGGCAGGCAGTCGACCAGTCGCCTCCGTCGACCAACATTCGACAGTTGGTGTCAGGTAGCGGACGCCAGCCTGATCGCCACCCAGAGCCCCCGACGGTCCGGGACCGCGGATCGCGATGTCCCGCACATAGTCTCACCCTCCGAAGCCGGTCCAAGCTCAAGTTCGGCGGTGACGGCCACGCCACGACCGACGGCCCCGGTGGACATTCCGGGGCCGTCGGTCCAACGACATCGTCTGGGCCGTCTCAGGCGTCGGATGACGGAGCCTCCGCTCATCCGACGCCGCGACGCTACCCGACGACGATCCGGAGAATGGTTAATTTCCTGACAACCGCGGTCAGTCGATCTCGATGTCGAAATCCCAGGCGACGATCGGGCTGCTCGACCCGGGAGCCCAGTTGAGCGTTCCGTCGCCGGTCGGGAAGACCCCCGCGACCCGCAGCGAGACCGTCTTGCCCGCCGGCACCTCCGTCGGCGGCGGGCCGCCGTGGAGGCCGGACACCTTCGGATGGTGAAGGTGACCGTCCTCGTCGGTCACGGTGAAATCACGCGGGTCGAGCGGGATCGCCGCCGGCGACTCCGCGAGGGTGACGACGAAGGAGGCCGGGCTGGTCGCGGGGACGGGGAATTCGCCCTCCTCCGGGACTTCCGGGCCGACCGCGGTCGCCATCACCTTGCCCTGGGGGGTGACCACGGCCACCGTGTTCCCCTGGATGGCGAGGGCCGGCTTCGCGGCCGTCGCGGTGACGATCCGTTCCTCGGTATTTTCGGTCTTCGGCAGCCACTTCGGGATGCCGCCGTACTGCAGTTCGTGATGCGCCGGCGCCGTCGAGCCCCCCGAGGTGAGGAACAGGACGACGGCGACGACGACCGCGACGGCCAGGACGGCCGCAGCCGCGCCGAGGAGGCGCGGCTGCGGCCTCCTCGGCATCGACTGGGTGATGGCGCTCATCCTTGGCTACGCCGCCTGGTGGGACCGGCGGTGGACCTTGTGATGGCGCTTCTTGTGGTGCTTGCGCTTGTGATGGCGCTTCTTGTGGTGCTTCTTCTTGTGATGCTTCTTTTTGTGATGCTTCTTTTTGTGGTGGACCGGCTTCGGCGGGCCGGGATTCGACGGCGGGTTACCACCGTTCGACGGAGGATTACCTCCGCCGGAGGGCGGCGGCGTGGTCCCGGTCCCTGGTCCACCCGCGGCGTCGAACACGTCCGCGCCGAACGGCGCCAGGCCGGGCTGCGCGGCGTAGCCGATGTGGCCCTGGCCGTCGAGTCCCGGCGAGGCGGCGCCGACGTTGAACAGGTCCTCCATCGTGCGCAACCAGCTGTAGTGGTTGTAGTACCGCGTGCTGACCGTCCCCGGGGTGATGTAGGGGCTGATCAGGACGCTGCCGGTGTCGCCACCGCCGGTGGTCGGATCGCCGTAGTCGTAGAGCGGATCCGATTCGGCGGTGCGGCCGCCGAGTTTGATCCCGCTGACGGCGCCGGTGGTCTGGATCGGTTCACGGTTTTCGTTGACCAGCGTGAACGAGCCGACGTCGACGGTCCCGCCTTCCTGCGACGGTTTGGTCGCCGTCACCGGGGTGTCGACGACCGGGCCGACGTAGGCCCCCGCCGGGATGCCCGTCCCTTCTACGGTGCGCCCCGGATCGGTGGCGACCGCAGCGTTGTCGGTGATCGTGGTGCTGCCCGACGGAGCGGTCGCGCCGGCGTCGGTCCGCGGACCGGCGATCGGGCTGCCGCCACCCAGGATGCAGGTGCCTTCGGGGAGCTTCGGTTCGGTCTGCGCTTTGCAGTTGGCCGGACGGTCGATGTAGGAGTTGTAACCCGGGCCGGGGTAGAGCTCCTGACCGTTGGCGCCGTACGCCAGCGGGGTGTTCGGTCCGGTCGGCTCGTAGTGGACGCCTTCGCCGTTGATGGTCTCCGCGGCGGAGTCGGTTTCCAGCGACGTCTTCGCGTTCGCCGGGACTTCGGTCGAGTTGGCGAAGCTGTTGCCCGAGTAGGTGAACGGCGGGAAGCCCTCGTCGAAGGTGACGTCGATGAGGCCACCTTCCTTGAACGCCGGGGATTCCTCGATCTCCGGGATCACGTGTTCGAGGAAGACGTCGGCCGCGTAGAGGCCGCCGGTGTAGTTGACCGGCGCGTTCGGCGTGGTCGGGTCGGCGAAGCCGCCCGAGAGGTTGTTGCCGTGGCAGACGGCGTCATGCCCGTCGCTGCAGTTGTTCGGCGAGATCCAGCTGAAGGCCGGAGTGGTCGCGGAACTCTGCAGGTCGTGGTAGAGGCCGTTGTTCGCGTCGAACAGGTTGGCGATGTGCTGCGGGTTGCAGTCGCCGGAGTCGAGGATCGATTCGAACCACGGGAACGGGAAGTGCTTCGGCACGTACTGGTCGGTGGCGTTGGCACTGCCCGGGTTCACGTCGGTTTTGCTGCCGGTCGCACCGGGCGTCGCGTACGGGGCGCCGCAGTATTGGGTGCCCGCGTCGTGGGTGGGGCCTTCGGCGTCGGGGTTACCGAGATCCTGCGCGTAGCCTTTCCAGCTGACCCCGGCGGAGTCCAACTGGTTGAACAGGGTCGGCACGCTCTGCGGGTAGACGCAGCCGTTGGAGCCGGCGGCGGCGTTGGCGCCCTGGGCCGAGGCGAACTGGCCGTAGTTGACGTTGGCGCTGAGCGAACCACCACTGGTGTCGGTCGTGCCGGAGAATTTGTCGTAGTCCGGGCAGTCGGCCTGGGTGTCGGGCTCGGTCGCCTGGCCGCTGACCATCGAGATGTAGTTGTCGAGGCTGAAGTGGCCGGTGCCGTAGTAGTTCTTCAACAGCGCGCCCTGCTTCGGCAGCTGCTGCCAGAGGTAGGTGTTTTTGTTCAGGCCGGTGAAGCTTGCGTCGTAGGACTTGTTCTCGAGGATGATCAGCCACACGTGTTTGATCTGGCCCGAGGCGAGGCCGGTCTGGTCGCCGCCCGTCGTGCTGTCGGCACCTGCCGAGACGACGGGGATTGCGGCGATCGCCGCGGCGATGCAGAGGGCCAGCAGAAGCATCAGCTTGTTGCTCCGTCCTCTGCGGGTCTTCGGGTTGCCGACGGGTCCCGAGGACACGCGCGGGCGTACAGGGTCAATCCTTCTCAAAGCTCTCGACTCCTTTGGATGACTACGGTCCGGAAAGGGCGACGCCCGCGGACGAGACGGGGTGCGCGCGAGGCTCGCGGGAAGGCTCTTCCTGCCTGAGGCTCCCTAGGTTGCCGCTTTGTGAACGTTCGGAAAAGAAGCTGAGAACGGGCCGGGCCGGCGGCCTAAAGTTGACGCAATCGATCAAGAAAAGATCGATTCCCGTAGGCTCCCGCACCCATGACCGGACACGCCTTGCTCGGCGCGGCCATCGCGTTTTTGATCGCAACGATCACCGCACCGGTCGGGATCTCCGGCGCCGTATTCCTGGTCCCCGTGCAGGCGAGCATCCTGCACACGCCCAGCCCGTCGATCACCCCCACCAATCTGCTTTACAACATCCTCGCCACCCCGGGCGCCCTCGCCCGTTACGGGCGTCGGGCGGTGACCGAGGCGCCACTGACGACGGCCCTCGTCGTCGGCACGTCGCCGGGGGTGATCATCGGCGCGGTGATCCGCGTCGAGCTCCTCTCGGGTCCGAAGGCCTTCTACCTGGTGATCGCCGCAGTGCTTATCCCCCTCGGTGGCTGGATTGCCTCGGGACTCTCCCCCACGGGCTCACGGGAACCCCCCGAGCCAAACGACAGGAGGATCACGGTCCTGGCACTGATCGTCGGCACGATCGGCGGCATCTACGGGATCGGCGGCGGGTCGCTTCTCGGGCCGATGCTCGTCGGGATGGGGTTCTCGATCATCGAGGTCGCCCCGGCTGCGCTGGCCTCCACCTTCCTGACCTCGATCGTCGGTGTGGTCGCCTATGCGGCCCTGAGCCTCCGTCACAGCGGCTCGATCGCGCCGTCTTGGACGGTCGGCCTCGCGATGGGCGTCGGGGGTCTGCTCGGCGGCTACGTCGGGGCCGGGCTTCAGTCCCGACTTCCGGAAGCATTTCTGCGACGCGGACTCGGTGTCCTTGCGCTGGCTCTCGGAGTGCGCTACCTGGCGCTCGGCATAGGCTAGTTTAGGCTGGCCGCCAAGCTCGAAACGACACGATCGCGGCCACCGCGAAGGCGGCCGATCGCGGTTTGCCGCTCGCTGTCGCGAGCCGGTGGAACGAGCCCGGCAGCGGCGGCGACCTCGTGCGCAATGGCTACGTGACGCCCCCTTGGGCCGTTACCTCCGAACACCGCGAGGAGTAAGCAGCGCGGTGCCGCCTCGTCAGACTGCCCCCGGCAGTGGTTCCTTCGACCTGTCCGTCGCGGGCGCGCTGGGACTCGGCGTCTTGCTCGGCAACCAGAGCGAGAGGAACGCCGCGGCGAGGACGAAACCCGCCGACGTCCAGAGGCAGGCTTCGAGGCCGCCGAGCTGGTAGAGGAGGCCGGAGAGAACGGTGCCGAGGAGCCGGCCACCGGCGTTCGCCATGTAATAGAAGCCGACGTTCATCGTTGCCTTGTCGCCGTCGGAGTAGGCGAGGATCAGGTAGGAGTGGACTGCCGAGTTGGCGGCGAAGATGATCCCGAAGAGGATCAGGCCCACGACGATCACGACCGTCGGGTCGAGGCCCGCGGTCAGCCCGATCGCGATCGCTGCCGGGAAGGCGGCGAGGACGAAGGCGAGCCAGGTCGCGGTGCGGCCCTCCGGCTCGGATCTCCCCTCACGGCCGCGGATGAAGCGCGGCGCCATTGCCTGCACGCCGCCATAACCGATCACCCAGATGGCGAGGAAGCCGCCGGAGGCGAGAAAGCTCCAGCCGAGCACGGTCTCGAGGTAGACCGGCAGCCCGACCACGAACCAGACGTCGCGCGAGGCGAAAAGGAAGATCCGCGCCGCCGCCAACACGTTCACCGCCCGGTTGTTGGAGAACATCTGCTTGAACTTCGCCTTGGCGTCGGGCTTGCCGAGGTGGCCGTGCATCATCGCTTTGACGACGACCAAGGTGGTGAGGACCGACCCGGCCAGGACCAGCATCGAGGTCTGGAAGCCCATCACGGTCAGCATTGCCGCACCGAGGAAGAAGCCGACGCCCTTCAGCGCGTTCTTCGAGCCGGTAAGGACCGCGACCCAACGGTAGAGGGAGCCTTCGTCACCTTCGGGAACCACCAGCTTGACTGCGCTCTTGGAGCTCATCTTGGTCAGGTCCTTGGCGATGCCCGAAAAAGCCTGTGAGACCATCACGTAGGGGATGACGAGCCAGGCGGCAGGGCAGAGGCCGACCATCGCGGTGGCGAAGACCTGGGTACCTAACCCCATGAAGAGCGTCGTCCGCAGGCCGAAGCGCGCCGCCAGCCAGCCGCCGACCAGGTTGGTGACGATGCCGAAGACCTCGTAGAAGATGAAGAGCGAGGCGACCGTGAACGCCGAGTAGCCGAGTTCGTAGAAGTAGAAGAGGACCAGCATCCTGGTCGCCCCGTCGGCGAGGGTCTCCACCCAGTAGGCCGCGGTGACCAGGATGTAGTTGCGCAGGTCGGCCCGGTGCGGCGGCGGCGCGGTGGTCGCGGCGGCACCTCCCATCAGTGTGCCTCCACCGCCGTCCGCGCAGCTATTGCGGCCAGCTCGACCAGGCGGTTGGCGTAGCCCCACTCGTTGTCGTACCAGGCGAGCACCTTCACCTGGGTGTCGTCGACGACCGTCGTCGAGAGCGCGTCGACGATCCCGGAGCGCGGATCGTCGCGGTAGTCGACCGAGACCAGCGGGCGCTCCTCATAGCCGAGGATACCGGCCAGGTCGCCGCCGGCTGCGGCGGATAGGAGCCCGTTGACCTCCTCGACCGAGGTCGGCCGGGCGACCTCGAAGACGCAGTCGGTCAGCGAGGCGTTCAGCATCGGCACCCGCACCGCGAGCCCGTCCAGCTTGCCTTGCAACTCGGGGAAGATCAGGCCGATCGCGGTGGCCGATCCGGTCGACGTCGGGATCAGCGAGAGGCTCGCGGCACGGGCCCGGCGGAGATCCTTGTGCGGGGCGTCGACGACGACCTGGGTGTTGGTCATGTCGTGCAGGGTGGTGATCTGGCCGTGGCGGATCCCGATCCCCTCGTGGATCACCTTGACCACCGGCGCCAGGCAGTTGGTGGTGCAGGAGGCGGCGGTGAGGATGTCGTGGGCGGCGAGCTCCTCGGGATCGTCGTTGACCCCGACGACCACGTTCAGCGCCCCGGCCTCTTTCACCGGCGCCGCCACCACCACTTTGCGAACGCCCTGCTCGAAGTAGGGAGCGAGCGAGTCAACGGTGCGGAACCTGCCGGAGCACTCCAACACCAGCTCCACGCCGGCGGCGGCCCAGTCGACCTCCTCGGGCGTCGATGCGGAGGACCAGCCGACCTCGTGGCCCTCGATCCGAAGGCGGTCGCCGTCTCCCTCGACGGCGACCGGCCAGCGACCGTGGACCGAGTCGAACTCGAGCAGGTGGGCTCCGGTCTCCGCATCGCCCGCGATCTCGTTGACGTGAGCGAACTCAAGGTCTCCGCGGCCCCAGGCGGCTCGCAGCCCGAGGCGGCCCATCCTCCCGAAGCCGTTGATCCCGACGCGCGTCACGCGTGACCCCCGGTCGGGGCGGCGTCCAATTCGGCGACCAGCGCGTCGATGCGCCGGGCGATCTCCTCCCGCAACTTCCGTACCTCCTCGATCGGCATGTCCTTGGGGTCCTGCAGGTCCCAGTCCACGTAGCGCTTGCCTGGAATGTAAGGGCATTCGTCGCCGCAGCCCATCGTCACGACTACGTCGGCCCGCTCGGCCATCTCGCGGGTGAGGAGGCGCGGCGTCCGATCGGAGAGGTCGATCCCGATCTCGTCCATCGCCTCGACCACCGCGGGGTGGAGATGCTCGGCCGGTTGCGTCCCGGCGGCCTCGGCGCCGTGGCGTCCGGCGGCGGCGCGTTCGAACAGGGCGCGGCTCATCTGCGAGCGGCCTGCGTTGTGGAGGCAGACGAAGAGCGCGTTCGCCATCAGGTCGCCTCCAGCTGACCGCGCTCACCGGGAGCGAACCAGCGTCCCCGCAGCCAGAGCGAGAGATAGACGAGGCCGACCAGGACCGGGACCTCGATCAACGGCCCGACCACCCCGGCCAGGGCCTCACCCGAGGTGGCGCCGAAGACGCCGATCGCCACCGCGATCGCCAGCTCGAAGTTGTTGGAGGCGGCGGTGAGGGCGAGCGTCGCGGTGCGCGGGTAGCCGTAGCCCGAGGCGCGCCCCCAGGCAAAAGCGATCGCGAACATCAGCGCGAAGTAGACGAGCAGCGGCAGGGCGATCCGCACGACATCGAGCGGGTTGCCGGTGATCTGGTGGCCCTGGAGGGCGAAGAGCAGGACGATCGTGAAGAGCAGGCCGTAGAGGGTGATCGGCCCGATCCGCGGCAGGAAGCTGCCCTCGTACCACTCGCGACCGCGCCGACGTAGACCCACCACCCGGGTGAGGTATCCGGCCGCGAGCGGGATGCCGAGGAAGATGAGCACGGTCCGCGCCACCTCCCAGATCGAGACCGAGAAGCCTTCGGTGTCGAGCCCTAGCCAGCCGGGCAGCACCGAGAGGTAGAACCAGCCGAGCAGCGAGTAGGCGACGATCTGGAAGATCGAGTTGATCGCGACCAGGACCGCGGTCGCCTCGCGATCGGCGCAGGCCAGCTCGCTCCATATGAGGACCATCGCGATGCAGCGGGCGAGGCCGACGACGATCAGCCCGGTCCGGTACTCGGGATCGTTCGGCAGCATCAACCAGGCCAGCGCGAACATCAGCGCCGGGCCGATGACCCAGTTGAGGACCAGTGAGGAAACGAAGAGACCGCGCTCGCCGCGCAATCGGCCGAGCTCCTCATAGCGGACCCGCGCCAGCACCGGATACATCATCAGCAGCAGGCCGATCGCGATCGGCAAGGAGGTGCCGCCGATCGCCACCGAGGAGAGGGCGCTCTCGAGGCCCGGGATCAGGGCCCCGAGCCCGAGCCCGACGCCCATCGCCACCGCGATCCACAGCGGCAGCCAGCGGTCGAGCGTCGAGAGTCCACGGACGACCGCAGGCGGCACAGTGTCGGTAGGCACCCCGAGTGCCTCCACCTCCCGCTCGTCGCTGATGGACCTCGGCATCCGGTGTTGATTGTGATGACCTTCGGCGCGTCGGCGCTCCCGAACGGACGTACTGGACCTGCTGCTGTCACCCATCAGACCGATGCCAACTCCTCACAGGTGTCGGCCCGCAGGCAGTCCGCCGTGCGTCGTTGTGCGAGCGAGAGGACGTGACCGCGGATGGGCGCGTCGTCGAAGGAGGAGAGAACCGCGTCCGTGCAGGCCCTGATCTCCTCCGGTTCGCGCTGTCCCTCGAACTCCTCGATCAGCCTGGGAAGCAGCTGGGTCAGCCGCCGCTTGTGACCGCTGTCGTCGCTGCGGATGTCGTCGGTGTGGCGGAAGATCAGGTCCTCGACCCGACCGGCGATGTCGTCGCGGATCTTCCGCACCTCCTCTTTCGACCGACCGGCAGGATCCGCTATCCCCCACTCTTCGACGGTCGTCGGAACGTAGGGACAGGTGCCGCCACATCCCATCGTGATCGCCCAATCGGCGTGCAACTGCATCTCGACCGTGAGCCTCTTGGGGCGACGATCGGAGAGGTCGATACCGACCTCCGCCATCGTCTCGATCACCTCCGGATGGATCGCGACGGGCGGGTCCTGACCCGCGGACTCGGCCCGCAGATCGGCGGGCGCGTAGCGCTCGAAGAAGGCCTGCGCCATCTGGGAGCGGCCGGCATTCTGGGTACAGACGAACAGGACGTATCTCATTTCATTCCTCCCCTATGTAGGTATCAGGTTCCCGGAAGCCCACAGTGGCGATCCTGTGACCGGCTCTTCGACGAGCCCCTCGCAGACGCCGGCGCGTAGACATTCCCTGGTGCGGCGGCGAGCCAGGCCGAGCCGAGGCGCGCAGCCCCGCCGCTCCTCGTAATAGCCCACCACCGCGTCGGCGCAGTCGAGTACTTCCTCCGGCGGCCGTTCGGCGTGGAACTCTTCCATCAGTTGCGGCAGCAGGGCTGTGATCCGGTGGGCGCGCCACCGACGGAGGACCGTCGGTGGCCGGCGCGCGAATCCCGTGAGAGGCAGGAATTCGACGAGCCTATGCGCCGAGACCGGGTGCATCAGAGGGCGCCGATCATGCTGCGGGCGGCCGTCTTCACGGCCTTCGGCATCGGCGCGATCCCGAACGCTTCGCCGAGCTTCGCCCCTGGGCCGACCGCGTAGTTCAGGAACTGCTGGACGAACCCCATCTGCGGGGCCGCGCGAGGGACGACCGCGTAGCTGAACATCGCGAGCGGATAGGCCTTGGGCGCCGTCTTCGGCGGATCGGTCGCGTCCACCACGCCGCTCGGCTCGATGCTCTTCACGGTGACACCGGCCGCCTCGAAGGTCCCGACTTCCGGAGGGATGAAGTCCCCGGCCCGGTTTTCGATCGCCGCCGTCGTCAGGTCGAGCGCATTGGCGTAACTCGCGCTGACGTAGCCGATCGCGCCCTTGGTCGAGGCGATTTTGCCGCCGACGCCCGCGTCACCGGGCTCGCCTACGCCAACGGGAAAGTTGACCGTGGTCGTGGCACCGGACTTCTTCGACCCCACCTTGGCGAGATAGCTCGTGAAGGTCCAGTTCTGACCGCCCGCTTCCGTCGAGTAGACGGGCGTGATCTTCAGCTTGGGCAGCCTCGCCTTCGGGTTCAGTTCGGCGATCTTCGGGTCCGACCAGTTGGTGATCTTCCCCGCGTAGATTTCGGCGATCACCGCGCCGGAGAGGTTCAGGGCCTTGACCCCCGGGATCCGGAAGGCGATGTCGACCCCGGTGAGCAGCAGCGGGATCTGTGCGCAGTCGTTGCAGGCCGCGGCCTGCTGAGGGCTGAGCGGGGCGTCGACGGCGGCGAAATCGACCGAGCGGGCGTCGAGCTGGGTGAGACCCGCTTCGACCCCGACCGATCCATAGGTCGCGGTGATCCCTTCCTTGATCAGAAAACCGTTCGTCCAGTTGGGCATCACGACGCCGGCCACCTTCGAGCCGGCCCCGGTGACCGCCGCGGAGGCGAGGGCGGCGGTTGACATGGCGAGCACCGCCAGAGCGACTACGGAAACGACGAAAAGCTTCATCGACCCCTTGCGGATCACGTGCAGATTCCTTTCGATTCGTACTTCTCTATATAACGGCGTTCATCGTATGAATTGACAAGAGCGATTTCAATAGATATATGTAGATAGATGAGCGTCGATCTGGAGTTGGAACCCAAGACCAAGAGGCCACCCGGCGAGCCCTGCTGCGAGCCCGTGGTCTACCCCGACGTCGAGCGCGAGCAGGCCGAGCGCATGGCGAAGATCGCGAAAGCGCTCGGCGACCCGGTGAGGCTGCAGCTGGTCGATGTGCTCCGAAAGCACGCGGGAAAAGTCTGCGTCTGCGAGCTGGTGCCTCTCTTCGACCTCTCCCAGCCCACCGTCTCGCACCACCTGAAGAAGCTGAAGGACGCCGGCATCGTCGGCTCCGAGCGCCCCGGCCTCTGGGCCTACTACTACGTGAGAGAAGACGCACTTAAGGAGTTCACCGAATGGCTGAGTTGACCGAAGCGACCGAGACGACCTCTTCCTGCTGCTCGACCGAGGCGCAGGCGACCTGCTGCGAGCCGACCGACAAGGCGGCCTGCTGCGGCGAGTCCGCCTCGGGGGGCAGTTGCGGCTGCTCTGCCGGACAGGGCACGACGACCGACGCCGACGACGTCCGCGAGGCGGTACGCGCCCGCTACGCCGCCGCCGCGACCTCCGTCGCCGAGGGCGGTTCGTGCTGTGACTCCAACGCCTCCGTCCTCACCGATGAGGAAGCCGCCGTCTTCGGCGCAGGCCTCTATGGCACCGACGGCGACGAGCTGCCCGACAGCGCGACGATGGTCTCGCTCGGCTGCGGCAACCCGACCGCGGTGGCGGCGCTCGAGGAGGGCGAAACCGTCCTCGACCTCGGCTCCGGCGGCGGCATCGACGTGCTGCTGTCCGCCCGCCGCGTCGGCCCGACCGGCAAGGCCTACGGCCTCGACATGACCGACGAGATGCTCGCCCTGGCGCGCGAGAACCAGCACAAGGCAGGCGTCGAGAACGTCGAGTGGCTGCGCGGCGAGATCGAGGCGATCCCGCTTCCGGCCGAGACGGTCGACGTCGTCATCTCCAACTGCGTGATCAACCTCTCCGGCGACAAGCCGAAGGTGCTGGCCGAGGCGGCCCGCGTCCTCAAACCCGGCGGCCGGTTCGCCGTCTCCGACGTCATCGCCGACGAGGACATGGACGACGCGACCAAAGCCGACATGCGGCAGTTCACCGGCTGCATCGCCGGCGCACTCACCCGGCGCGAGTTCGAGGAGGCGCTCGCCGCGGCCGGGCTGACCGACATAGAGATCACCGAGACGCACCGCGTCCACGACAAGGCGGGCTCGGCGATCGTGCGGGCGCGCAAGCCGTAGGCAGTCCGAAGAAGGCGACATCCGGCCTGACGGCCGAGGAAGACCGGCAGGCGCCTCAGCGGGCGAGGTCGGCGCCCGGGACGCTTCGGCCGGGATGGGACGCATCCTCGAACTCGCGGAAGAGGCCGGTGACGACGAAGGCGACCTGCTCGCCGACGTCCACCGAGTTGTCGCCGATCCGCTCGATCGCCCGGGCGGCCAGCATCATGGTCATCGCCCATTCGCGCGTGTCGGCGTCCTCGCCGATCTGGAGCGCGAGGTGGAAGCACTCCCGATTCATCGCGTCGATCGCGTCGTCCTGTCGGACGAGATCCTGCGCGAGCGCAAGGTTGCGTTCCGCGAACGCACGCTTCGACTGGCTGACCAGGGACATCGCGTGGCGACCCATCGCCAGGATGAGCTCGGTCATCTGAGGATCCGCGGGCGGTTCGTTCCCGGAGAGCGGGATGACCTTGCAGATGTTCACGCACTGGTCCCCCATCCGCTCGACGTTCTTCAGCACGTGCAGGAGCGCCGAGATGAGGCGTAGGTCGGTGGCGACCGGGGTCTGGGTGGCGAGGAGGTTGATCAGCGCCTGGTGGACCTCCAGATAGCGACCGTCGATCCGGTCGTCGTCGGCGATCACGAGCTGGGCCAGCTCGACGTCGATGTGCTCGATCACCTCCAGGGTGCGGTCGAGGGCGGAGCGGGCGAGGTCGAGGCCGCCGAGCGCGCTGGCCTCGAGCTGATCGAGCTCCTCGCGATAGTGGCTTCGGGCTTCCGGGACCATCAGCCGAATTTCCCGGTCACGTACTGCTCGGTGCGCTCGTCCTCGGGGGTGGTGAAGAGCTTGTGGGTGGCCCCGACCTCGACGAGCTCGCCGCCGAGCATGAAGACGGTCGTGTCGGCGACCCGCGCCGCCTGCTGCATGTTGTGGGTGACGATGACGATCGTCACCCGCTCCTTCAACTCGCCGATCAGCTCCTCGATCTTCAGCGTCGCGACCGGGTCGAGGGCCGAGCAGGGCTCGTCCATCAGCAACACCTCGGGCTCCACCGCCAGGGCGCGGGCGATGCAGAGGCGCTGCTGCTGGCCGCCGGAGAGACCGGCGCCAGGCTGGTCGAGTCGATCCTTCACCTCGTCCCAGAGACTCGCGCCTTTGAGTGCCCCGATCACCCTCTCGTCGATCTCGCCCCGGGGGGCGCCGGTGAACCGGAGCCCTGCCGCGACGTTGTCGCGGATCGACATCGTCGGGAACGGGTTCGGCTTCTGGAAGACCATGCCGACCGCTCGGCGGACGGCCACCACATCCACCCCGGCTCCGTAGAGATCGGTGCCGTCGACCAGGACCTGACCCTCGGCGCGGGCGCCGTCGATCTCTTCATGCATCCGGTTGATGCACCGGACCATCGTCGACTTCCCGCATCCGGACGGGCCGATGATCGCGGTGACGTCGCGCGGGGCGAACGAGAGGTTGACGTCCTTGACCGCGTGGTGGCTGCCATAGAAGGCGTTCAGGTCCCGCAACTCGACCTGGCGGGTGCGACCGGCGCTCTCGCGAGGTGCGGACGTCGAGGTCGACGCGGAGGTGGGCAACGGCAGCAGTGGCGGTGGGCCGCCGCTCGCCGCCTTCTGGACGGGACGCTCGGTCGCATCCGTCGGCCGGGGGTTCATCTCAGGTGGCTCCTTTGGCACGGCTTCTCCGTTGGATGACTTTCGCGATCAGCGTCAGCAGGAGGATCATCGCGATCAGGGTTATCGCCGCCCCCCAGGCGCGTTCCACGAGTTCGTCGTTGGGCTGCTTCAGGTCCTGGAATATCTGGGCCGGAAGCGAGTTCATCGGTTGGTTCAGGTTGAAGGTGGTGGCCTTGACGATCGTCGCGGTGAAGAGCAAAGGCGCGGTCTCCCCCGCCGCCCGCGCGACGGCGAGCAGCGCCCCGGTGACGATGCCGGAGGCGGCGCTCGGCAGGACGACGCGGACGACCACCTTCCAGCGGGGCGCGCCGAGCGCCAGCGCCGCTTCGCGAAGCGAATTCGGGACGAGCTGCAGCGC
Organism: uncultured Actinomycetes bacterium; assembly: GCA_937907435.1. Lineage (GTDB taxonomy): Bacteria > Actinomycetota > Thermoleophilia > Solirubrobacterales > 70-9 > VAYN01. Next base: position 20,992 of record CALCIA010000137.1, on the reverse strand, counting down.
CACCTCGCTCGATCGGGTGACGATCGGCAGCATCAGGAGGGCCAGCGCAGCCGAGCCCTTCCAGCCCGCGAAGGTCGACCCTCCGGTCCCCGCGAGGACGAGGACGAGGTAGATGAAGAGCCCGAAGACGATCGACGGGACCCCGGTCATCACGTCGACGAAGAACCGCACCGCCTGCGCCAGCCGCCCTTTCCCGCCGTACTCGGTCAGGTAGAGCGCGACGCCGATCCCGAGCGGGACGGCCACCACGGCGGCGAATCCGACGATCTCGATCGTCCCGAGGATCGCGCTCTTCACCCCACCTTGGGCGCCGAGGAAGTTGCCGGTCGGATCGGTGGTGAAGAATTCGGCGTCGAGCGCCCCGATCCCCTTCTGGAGGGTGTAATAGAGAACGAGGACAAGTGGGACGAGGGCGATGCCGGTCGCCGTCCACATCAGCGCCCGCATGGCCTTGTCGGTACGCCGGCGCCTGGGGCTCGGCGGGCGCAGCAGGTCGGCGGAGAGCGAACCCGACTCCATCAGACACCCCCGCCGGCGGAGATCGGGCGGCCACTCTGGCGCTCACTGCGCATCACGGCGAGCCGCGCGATCGAGTTAACGAGGAGGGTCAGCACGAACAGGACCAGGCCCGCGGCGATGAGCGCGGACTTGTGGAGCGGGTTGGCCGCGGCTTCGTTGAATTCGTTGGCGATCACCGCGGCCAGGGTGTAGCCCTGTCCGAAGATGCTGTGGCCGAGGATGGGGCTGTCGCCGATCACGATGGTGACGGCGATCGTCTCGCCGATCGCCCGCCCGAGACCGAGCATCGACGCACCGACGATCCCGCGCCGGGCGTAGGGCAGCATGGAGGTCCGGATCATCTCCCACCGGGTCAGCCCCAGCCCGAGCGAGGCCTCCTTCAGGTCCGCCGGCACGGTCGCCAGCACCTCACGGCTGATCGCGCAGACGATCGGCAGCAGCATGATCGCGAGGACCAGTCCGGCGATGAAGTAGTTGGGCCCGGGGACGCTGTCGATCGCGACGAACGGCAGGAAGTGGAAGGTGTCGGCGAACCATTGCTCGACCGGTTTCAGTTTGGGGATCAGGAAGTAGAAGGCCCAGAGGCCGTACACGACCGAGGGGACGGCGGCCAGCAGGTCGACGACGATCGTCAGCGAGCCACGGACGCGCTTCGGACAGAGCTCGGTGAGGAAGACCGCCACGGCGACCGCGACGGGGACGCCGAAGAGGAGGGCCAGCGCCGAGGTGATCAACGTTCCCACGACCAGCGGCAGGGCGCCGTAGATCGAGGCCGCGACGTTCCAGTTGTTGGCGAAGACGAAGCCGAGGATCCCTTCTTCTTCGAATACCAGCCTCGATTCGATCGCCAGCTTCACGAAGAAGTAGGCCAGCAGGGCGAGGACCGCGACGGCGATGGCCGTCAGGCCCAGCCGAAGGATCTGGTCGGGCAGGCGGGACGCCGGGGAGCGGCCAAGTTGTGGCCGCCCCCCGGTCGACATCGGCTGCGTTGCCGCCTCCATCAACGGTCTCCCGTCCCGCTCGTCCCGGCGTTCCGTCGGATCCGCGGACTCAGCCGGCCGAGATCGGTTTGCCGTTGCACTTCAGGCCTTCGACCTTCGCCTGACTCGCTTCGCGGAGTTCAGGAGCGAGCGGCGCGTAGTCGAGTTTTTCCGCCGAGGCCTGGCCTTCGGGACCGAGCGCGTAGTCGAGGAAGCCGACCACGTTCTTGGCGGTTTCTTCGCTCTTCCCCGCTTTGCAGAGGTCTTCGTAGACCAGGACGAACGTAGTCGAGGCGATCGGATACGCGGCCGCCGAGGACGACGCGTTGATCATGCTGAAGCGCAGGTCCGGCGGGAATTTCACGTCTTCGCCTGCGGCCGAGGTCGATTCGAGGCTCGGTTCGATGAACTTCCCGGCCTTGTTCTGCACGTCGGCGAAGGTGAATTCGTTCTGCAGGGCATAGGCGAGCTCGACGTAGCCGATCGCACCTTCGGTCTGACTGACACCTCCGGCGACTCCCTCGTTGCCGTTCGCGCCGGTGCCGGTCGGCCACTTGACGGTGTCACCCTCGCCCAGCTTGGATTTCCATTCCGGGCTGTAGTCGGAGAGGAATTCGGTGAAGAGGGCCGTCGTCCCCGACGAGTCGGAGCGGTGGTAGACGGTGATCGCCGTTTCCGGAAGTTCGACACCCGGATTCAGCTTTTCGATCGCCGGGTCGTTCCACTCGGTGATGTTGCCGAGGAAGATTTCGGCGACGGTGGCGCCGTCCAGTTTCAGGCCGGTTTCGACGCCGGGGAGGTTGTAGGAGACGGTCACCGCCCCCAGGACGATCGGCACGTGGACCGGCGTCCCGTTCTTTTCGGCCACCTGGACCTCTTCGTCGGTCATCGCCGCATCGCTGTCGCCGAAGTCGACGGTGTTTTCCTGGAACTGGGCGACGCCTCCACCCGAGCCGATCGAGTTGTAGTTGACGGTCAGACCCTGTTCCTGCAGTTCCGAGCCCCACTGGCTGATGATCGGCTGCGCGAAGGTGGAGCCTGCCCCGCTGATCGTCCCGCTCAGGCCTTCCGTCGACGCGCTGGCCGTTTCGGTCCCGCCGCTTTCTTCGGCGGCCGTTTCGCTCCCACCGCTGCTCGAACTGCTGCTGCTCCCGCCTCCACACGCGGTCACACCCAGCGCCAGCAGGGCGCTCAGCAGAAGTAGGACCCCCGTCTTTCTGAATCTCACGTCGATTGCTCCCTTGGTCGTCTGCCTTGTCATTTCGGCCGCAAGGCTCGGGAGGCGCCGTAACGATTTTGTGAAAACTTTGTGAAAGCAGCGGGAAGCCCGCTTGGCTGCGGCGAAAGCGCGCTCCGCGACGCCCGAGCCGATAGACGAGGGTCTATATCCGGCGATTGTGTGTGTGCTGATCGACGTACATCTATGAGGTCGAGATGCAGATAGAGAGTTATCTATGAGGCATGGCCCATCGGCCTGTAATCGACGTGCTTCGATGAGGTGACAGTGTGGAAACCGGGTTTGCCGCGCAGATGGCCGGAGGTTTCATCTCTTTCACAAAATCGTCACAACGGCTCCCCGGCTCACTACCGACCATGCACCCATGAGCTACGACATCGGGACGACTCCACGGATACGGATCGGGCGTCTGGAAGTCCGTCCCGACGAGATCACGGCACTCGTGGACGGCAGGCCGATCGGCCTTACCCACCGTGAGCTGGAAGTTCTCGCTCTGCTCGCCTCGCGGCCCGATCGGATCATGCCCCGGGACGCGATCTACGAATCGATCTGGGGCAAGACCGCGCACAACGGTGAGCGGTCGGTCGACGTGTACGTGAGTCGGATCCGAAACAAGCTCTCGAAGGAGCTCTCCGGCGCCGAGACGATTCATACCCATCCCGGCATCGGCTACCGCTTCTGTTACGAAGGATGAGGGATGGGTCCAGGCACCACAAGCAGGACCACCCGGCACCTACCTGACGAGGAGGGCACGTGAGCACCGTAGTGACCAGGCGACAGGTTCTGCGCGAGATCGAAACCGTCCCGGACTTCGATGACGGCAGGCTGACCATCCACCCGGAGAGGCTGATGGCCTACGGAGACGGCCGGGTGCTGGTTCTGACCAGCCGCGAGCTCGCGCTGCTGGTGGAGCTACGCCGTCACCCCGGGAAGACCCGCACCCGCGAGCAACTGATCGAGGCCGTCTGGGGTCGACCGGGGGCGGTTTCCGGCCGGGCGGTCGATGTGCTGGTGCTCAGGCTGCGCGACAAACTCGAGATGGCGATCCCCGACGTCTCCTACATCCACACGAGTTACGGCATCGGCTACGGGTTCGACCCCCAGTCGGACATGGAATGGGAAGTCTCCTGACAGACCAGCCCACAACTGAGGACGACGCGGCGAGTGGCGGTTCCAAGCGAATCGAGCACGCGCAGCCGGTAGGCCCGTCGATGGCCGCCTTCGGCGGCCAGGAGTCGTGCCCCAACTGCAGTGCCCGGATGGCGGCCGACCAGCGCTACTGCCTCAACTGCGGACACCGTCGCGGCGACCCACGGCTGCCCTTCATGGATGCCGTCGTCTTCATGGAGTCGATGAACGCGCCGGGCGGCGGGGCCGGGGCCACTCCCCCTCCCCCGCCCGCGAAGTCGGGCGGCGACAACCGCTGGCACGCCAACGCGGCCCTGATCGCCGGCGTCGCCACGCTGGTCCTGGCGATCGGCGTCGGCTTCCTGATCGGCCGCTCCGGCCACGACAGCGCCCCCCAGGCCGCCGCGACCCCGCAGGTGATCAAAGTCGAAGGCGGTGGTGGCGGCGAAGAAGCCCTGGCGACGCCGACCGAAGGCGCGGAAGAATCCTCCGCGAAATCGGGCAAGGGCGAAGGCAAGGCCAAGGGTGGCTCGAAGAAATCCGACGGCAAGAGCGCAGGGAAGGGCAGCCCGAAGACGGAAAAGAAGGCCGAAACCGGAGAACACGGGGCCACCCAGGCAACCGAAGAAGTCCTCCACACCGAAGGTGAAGTGGAATTCGCCGAACCCGAAGTGGAAGTGGGCGGCAGTTGTACCAAGGGCGCCGCCGGGTGCGGCGAAAGTGGCAAGTTCGAAGGGAACTTCTTCGGCGAATGAGTCTTTTCGGGCCCCCACCGAGCGCCCGCCCGACCTCGGCCCCGTCCGGCCCCACCGTGCGCGCCGGCGGCCCGCCGCCCGGCAGATCCCTCGGCTCGGCCCAGGGCGAGGAGTTCATCGTCGACCTCAAACGGCGCCGCGAGCAGCTGGTCGCCCGCGTCGCCGAGCTCCAATGGGACCTCGGCGGCCTCACCTACGAGATGGCGATCCGCGACAGCATCCGCGTCGAGGTCCTGGTCAAGCGGGCCGCCGAGCTTCAGGATGCCGACGCCGAACTGAACGAGGTCGAACGCATCCTCCTCATGGAGGAGTCCGCCACCGCCGGCTCCTGCCCCTCCTGCGGCGCCCCCCACTCGAGCGGCGCCACCTTCTGCTGGCAGTGCGGAAAACCGTTGCTGGAGCAGGTCTCCGGCGACACGATCCTCGCCCGCAACTCCCTAGCCGAACCTCCCGGTGACGTAATCCCGGGTCCGTGGATCCCTCGGTGAACCGAAGATCTTCTCCGTCTCGTCGAACTCGATCAGGCTGCCGATCGGTTTCTCGCCGCGGGTCTCGAGGCTGAAGAATGCGGTGCGGTCGGCGACGCGGGCTGCCTGCTGCATGTTGTGGGTGACGATGACGATCGTGAAGCGCCCTTTCAGGGCATGAATTAGTTCCTCGATCGCGCCGGTGGCGATCGGGTCGAGGGCCGAGGCAGGCTCGTCGAGGAGTAGGACATCGGGTTCGATCGCGATCGCGCGGGCGATGCAGAGGCGCTGCTGCTGGCCGCCGGAGAGGCCGAGGGCCGAATCCTTGAGGCGGTCTTTGACCTCGTCCCAGAGCGCCGCGCCGCGCAATGCCTTCTCAACCCGGTCGCTGAGGCCCGAACGCATACCGAGGTTCTTCGGCGCCCAGGCGACGTTGTCGTAGATCGACTTCGGGAAGGGGTTCGGTTTCTGGAACACCATGCCGATCCGCCTGCGCACCTCGACCGTGTCGACGCCGGAGCCGTAGATGTCATGGCCGTGGTAAGTGATCTTGCCCTCGATGCGGAAGCTCGGCACCGAGTCGTTCATCCGGTTGAGGCTGCGCAGGAAGGTCGTCTTGCCGCACCCCGAGGGGCCGATCAGCGCCGTCACCTGGCCGCGGCGGATCCGCATCGAGACGTCGATCAGCGCCTGTTTCTTGCCGTAGAAGATGCCCACCTTCTCGGCCTCGAAGACCGACTCGGGGGCGATGTGGACGTGGCTCTCGGCGGCGCTCTCGGTCGCCGCCGGGGAGCCGATCGCGCCGGGCAGGGGCTCGCTGCGGATACGCACCCGCCTTCCCGGAATAGGCGCCACACCGTTGCTGCTCTGCGGGTGGTCGAAGGTCTGATCGTCGATGGTCATCGGGCCAACTTTCTCTTGCTGCGGTTGAGGAGGAAGCGGGAGCCGAGGCCGAGCGCGAGGATGATCGCGATCAGGATCAGCGAGAGGCCCCAGGCTTCGGTGAAGCCTTCCGGGTTCGCTTCTTCCGACAGCTGGAAGATACGGACCGGGACGTTCGGGATTTCGTGGAACGGGTTGAACTGGACTGCGTCACCTTTGGCGAGGGAGTTGAGGAGCAGCATCGGTGCCGTCTCGCCGGCCGCGCGGGCGACGGAGAGGAGGGTCGCCGTGACGATGCCCCCTGACGCGGCGGGAAGGATGATCGTCAGGATGCTCCGCCAGCGGGCGACGCCGAGCGCATCGGCCGCTTCGCGCTGGGCTCCGGGGACGAGGTTCAGCACCTCCTGGGTCCCGCGGGCGATCAGCGGGACCTCGATGATCGCCAGCGCGATCGCCGCAGCGAAGCCCGATTGCTGTTTGGTCGCCGCCACGATCAGGATGTAGAGGAAGAGGGCGATGATGATCGAGGGCAGGCCGTTCATCACGTCGAGGACCAGCTGCACCGGGCGGGCCCATCGCCGTCCCGCGTACTCGCTGAGGAAGAGCGCGATCAAGACCCCGATCGGCATCGCCATCAGGGTCGCGATCGCGACGATCTCCGCCGTGCCGACCAGGTAGGGACCGATCCCGGTCGGATAGCCGCTGGTGATGAAGGTCCAGTTGATCGCCTTCGCGCCGTGCGAGACCACCGCCCAGATGACGATGACCAGGACGGCCACCGCCGCCAGCGCGGCCACGACGGCGACGCCCTGAGCGACGCGGCTGACCGCATGACGACGGCCCAGGTTGCCGGTCGCGACCAGCGGCTGGGTCGGATCGAACTCCTGCTCGACCTTGCGGCGGAAGAGGCTCATCGCATCGCACCTCCGGCGGCGCCGAAGCGCATCCCCACCCAGCTCGCAAGAAGATTCGATGCCACCCCGATCACCAGCAACAGTCCGGCGAGGTAGTAGAGGGAGGCCGTGTGAAGTGCCGAGACGGCGCTCGGGAACTGCAGGGCGATGATCGAGGCCATCGTGCCTCCCGTCTTGAACAGCGAGAGGTGAGATTCGGTGCCTCCGCCGATCACCTGCGACACGGCGATCGCCTCGCCGAGCGCGCGGCCGAGGCCGAGCAGGCAGGCCGCGGTCATCCCCGAGAGCGTCGTCGGCAGGACGACGCCGCGGATCACCTCCCAGCGGGTCGAGCCGAGCGCCGCGGCACCGTCCTGGAGCTCGCGGGGCACCGCCATGAAGAGGTCACGGGTGACCGAGGCGATGATCGGGATGACCATGATCGTGAGGATCAGTCCCGCGCTGAAGATGCTGGCGCCGGTGGTCTGTGGGGCGCCGAAGAGCGGGATGAAGCCGAAGGTGTCGTGGAGGAACGGCTCGACCGTGCTCACCAAAAATGGGCCGAGGACGAGAAGCCCCCAGAAACCGAGGATCACGCTTGGGACCGCGGCGAGCATTTCGACCAGCGGCGAGATCACGTTGCGGACAGAGACCGGCGCCAGCAGGGCCAGAAAGATGCCGATCGAGATCGCGACCGGGGCGCCGATGAGCAGTGCCATCGCGGAGGTGATGAGGGTGCCGAAGATCAACCCCCTGCCGCCGAATTTTTCCAGCGGCGGCGCCCATTCCTGATGCGTGATGAAGCTGAAGCCGAATTTGGCAAACGCCGGCTGCGCCCCTTCGAACACTTCCTTCGCGATCAGCACAAGCACGACAAATGCCAGGAACGCGGCGAGAGCACAGCAGAGGAAAAGCACCCGATCACCTACCTGATCGACGAACTTCAATCTCGTAGATGTACGTCTATTAACGGTGTGTTTTGTACCTCGCTGCTGAGTAACCAGAGGAGTCATCGCGCGCAGCGTACGCGACAAAAGTGTTCGTTCGAGGGTGTAGTCAGGTTTTTCACAGAAGATTTACAAAGCTGCTACGACCGGTAGGCGATCCTCCGCCCTGGCCCGGTGGGCCCTGACGTTCCTGCCCTCCCGCCACACAGATCACTTACTCGAAAGGACTCCCTTGATTCGCAATAGGTTGCTTGCATTCTTCATCGCGGCGGTGGCCGTGGTCGGAGGGACGGCCGCCGTGCCGGCATTCGCCTCGGCCGGCCTCACCGGCGCCGGCTCCACCCTTGTCGCGCCTCTGATGGCGAACTGGATCAATGGCTTCGAAATCAAGGAAGGCATCCCGGTCAAATACGCCTCCGTCGGCTCTGGGGAAGGCATCAAACAGATCACGAACCGGACCGTCGACTTCGGCGCCTCCGACGCCCCGCTGACTCCCGAACAGGCCGCCGCCTGTAATGGCTGCGTCCAGATCCCTTGGGGACTTTCCGCGGTCGGCATCGGCTACAACCTGCCCGGCGTCAAAAAGGGTGCTCTCAAACTCAACGGGAAGACCCTGGCGGCCATCTACTTCGGCAAGATCACCAACTGGAACGACCCGAAGATCGCGAAGCTGAATCCGACCCTGAAGCTGCCGAACCTGGCCATCACGCCGGTCTTCCGCAGCGACGGCTCCGGCACCACCTACGCGTTCGTCCGCTACCTCTCGAAGATCAGCCCTGCCTGGGCGAAAGAAGTCGGCTACGCGACCACGGTCGGCTTCCCGACCGGCGTGGGTGGCAAAGGCAACGCCGGTGTCACCTCGGTGGTGACGAAAACCCCGGGTGCGATCGGCTACATCGAGGCCTCCTACATCATCGCTGCCGGCATCGGTGCCGCCGCGGTGGAAAACGATGCCCACAAATTCACGTTCCCGAACCTCCCGAACATCGAAGCCGCTGCCGCGGTCGTGAAGAAGGTCCCGGCGAACAACGAAATCACCATCTCGGACCCGCCGGCATCCGCGCCGACGGCGTACCCGATCTCGACGTTCACCTACGGGATCATCCCCAAGGACGCGTCGCAGTTGCAGTTCGACAAACAGTTCGCCAAGTACTGCGTCACGATCGGCCAGAAATACGGAGCCGCGCTCGACTTCGCGCCGCTGCCCAAGGTCGTGAAGCAGGCCGCCCTGAAGTCCATCGAAGCCCTCTAGGTCAGAGGCTCTTCTCCTGAGAAGCCGGCGCGGGCCCGTCCCGCGCCGGCTTCTTTGCATTCTGGGCGCGGTCTTCATCGGACTGGTCCGTGCTCCTTCGGAACCGCCGCCTCGAATGCGGCAAGGCCGGTCACCAACGGGATGCCGTCGCGGTCTTGGAGTCGGTCGCGACTGGCCATCGCGACCGCCATCAACGCCCGGCGGGTTCGGTCGAAGATCTCCGCGGTCTCATGCCAACCTCGCTCATCGACCGTCATCGGCATCCAGTTGAGGGTCGTGTCCTCGCGGGAGTCGATCGTTCCCTCGTCGATCGCGGCGATGATCTTCGCGGCGAAGGTCCGCAGCGCTTCGTTGGTCAATCCTCCCCGGGCGGAACGAGGAACCCGGCGCCAATCCTGATCGCCGATAAACGACCGTGGCTTCGCGGTGTAGAAGTGCTCGATCGTTCCACGCTTGGGCCTGGTCCGAACCTGTTCGACGCAGTCCAGATCCCGGAGCACGTTCATGTGGTGGGAGACGACGCCTACCGACACGCCGAGCTCCTTCGACAGCCGGGCTCGCCGTCCGCCCCTGCAGCGCTTCTAAGATGCCGATGCGCACGGGGTGCGCCAAGGCTTTGACCAGATCAAGGTCAAGGTCGATGTTCGGCTCCGTGGCCATCAATTCGCCATCCGCTTCACGACGTAGGCGCCTTCGCCCGGCTTTTCCTCCGCCGGGACGGGAACCCATCTGACGCCGGCAAGCAGGTCGTCGAGAGGTTCGCCAAGCGTCCCCGCCAACCTCACCCAGACGTCGAGCGTCGCCGCCGATTTACCGTTCTCCACCTGAGCCAGGCGATTGGTGGTGACCGCTGCGCGGGTGCTCAAATCGTTCCTGGACAGGTCGGCCCGAAGTCGTCGAACCGTCACATTCGTGCCGAGCCGTCGACGACCCTCAAGGCCCAGACCCCAATTTCGACCGTCCCGGCTCAATCCGGATACCCCTGTTCCCCTGCTGGGATCTCGGACGAAGTCGCATCTCGCCGCTGGAGGGCTAATTCCAGCGCCGCGATCTCTGCAACGAGTCCAGGATCCTCAACGACCTCGAACCAGCCCTGCCCCGATCTGATCTCAAAGGGAACCCATTCCACCTTCGCCACGAGCATCGACGGGGTCTTCCCGAGCGCGCCCGCAAGCCGCAGCACAACGCCGATGCTCGGAATCGTCCCGCCGGCTTCCTCCAACTCGATCAGGTGCTCCACGCCGATCTCCGCAATCTCAGCGAGCTCCTCACAGGAGAGTCCGAGATCTTCACGATACGAGCGGAGGTTGGTCCCCAGATCCCGAAGAAGGACCGTTGGCTCGCCCGCCGTCCGACGTGGCCGACCGCTAGACATACAACGCTCCTTGATGCCCGTCCGCCTTGGCCAAGTAGCGCCCGCCCACAACGGAGTCCCTTGGAATCCAGTGCGTCCCGGCCAGAAGATCGCCGGGGTCGGAATCCACCGCAGCGGCGAGTTGCAAGAAGAGGTCGAGGCTGGGCTGCCGACCTCCGTGCTCGATGAGGCTGATCTCCGGTCGGTGCATTCGGAGTCGGAGCCCGACCTCTTCCTGACGGAGTCCTAGACGTAGGCGCTGTCGGGTCAGGAGGAGCCCGAATCGCGCAGCGGGGCCGGGAACCACGACCCGAGGGCCAGCACCGATATTCCGATTTGTCGGCTCCTGTCGCCGATCCCGCTCGTGGGGGTCTAGATGCCAGGAGAGACCCTCCAAGAGCTCCCACGGATCAGAATCGACGACGCTGAAGATCCGCACGATCGTTCCCAGGCGCGGCATTCGTTCGTGCCGCTCCAAGAGGCCGATCGCGGTGCGGTGCAGGCCGGCGAGGAAAGCGGCGTCCCGCTGGCTGAGTCCGGCCCTTTGACGAAGCAACTTCTCGTTGCGAGCGAACCGAACAAGGACCTGCGTCCTCTGGAGATGGTCTTCGATCATCGGGGCGACACCGGAGAACCGCCAGGAGGATCTTCGGAGAACACTGCGGCGAAGGCGGCGAGCGCACCATGCTCGGCGGTACCCCTCTCGTAGCGCTCGCGCAGTCTTTCGTACTCGTTCAGATCATCGGACGCCTTCGCCAGACGCTCGGCCATTTCCTGAACGATCGGGTCAGGGACCTCGACCTCCCCCCGCTCGAGCCAGAAGGCGAGTCGAGCTAGCGCGGCGATCTCGTCGAGGACCCGCTCGGGATCTGCTTCGTTGCGCAGGAGATGGAGGTCTCCGGCCTTGCCGGCCAGGTAGCCGGTGACCTCCATGCGGACGATCCGAAGTTGATCGTCGGTCAACCTCCCGCCGAGCTCGATCCATTTGGATGCGGAGGCGCCCGGTCCGCCCGATCCGGCGGAGGACCCGGACTCCTCCGTGCCGTCAACTTCTTCCTCTTCGGGTTCCGCCGCCGCACCACCGCCGTCCGGCGCCTCGTCGAATTTTGCGAGAAGAGCAAGCCATGCCTTGTGCTGGCCAAGGGCTCGGTCGTACTCCTTTTTGACTTCGTCGAGATGGCGGTTTTCACCCGTGGTGCGGGCGATCATCTCTCGCGCGACCGGGTCGGGGATACGAATTTCCTCCCGCCGCAGCCCAGAGACGAGGCGACCCAGGGCAGCAACTTCTTCGACTTCGCGTTTCACCCCCTCGACGCCGTCGATCTCGGCGGGAAGGTCGTCCGACTTCGCGACGAGCCAATCGTTCACCTCCTCACGGAGAATCGCGAGCTGACCGTCACCAAGCCGGTCGAGGCGTACTAGTGGGCTTCGCTTTGTCGTCATTCGTCGTGGCCTCCCTCTGGCTCCATCGTGGTCGGATCTTCGGAAGCGGGGTCCGGAACCTCGGCGGCGGCCGGCCAATCAGAGAAGAGTTCTGCGACGGCCCACATCGCATCGTGTTCGGCCGCCGGATCCCCTCCGGTGGTCTCCCCGCCCTCGTTCATCGCGTCCACTTCCGTCGCCAGGCGCAACATGACCTCTCGGGCGATCCGGTCAGGGACGAGGATCTCCCTCCACCCAAGCCAGAACGCAAGCCGGCCAAGGGCGGATACCTCCCTGACGGCTGCCTTGGGGTCGGGGAGCCTGTTCAGAAGTCGAAGGTCACCGGCGCTGCCGATCAATTGGCTGATGACGATGTCGTGGACGATCTCCAACTGGCCCTCCGACAGCAATCCGTCTAGCCGCAATCGGACCTCCCGCTCTGGCCTGCTCATCGCGGGTCCTCTTCTACGCTGGAGCGGAGCGGCCCAGCGCTCTCAACCGTCTCGACGAGTCGATAGCCGATCCCCCAGGAGACGATCACGAACCGCCGTTCCTCCGGGTCGAGTTTGTTTCGCAGTCTGCTCGCGTGAGCGTCCAGGGTCCGGGTCGTGTCCCCGGGAGGCCTCAACCCCCACACCGCCACCATCAGCTCCTCCCTGGAGAAGACGTGGGTCGGGTCACTCGCGAGGACGCGGAGCAACGCGAACTCTTTCTTCGCCAAGGTGATCTCGCGGTCGCCAACGAATGCTTTGCGTCGGGGAGGGTCCACGAGGAGCTCTCCGACCCGTACGACCGCATCGCCACGCGAATGCATTCGGCGCAGAATCGCGGTGATCCGGCCGCCCAACTCGTCGAGGTCGAATGGTTTTTGAAGCGCGTCCTCCGCCGCGAGGCGAGGGTCCTCCAGTAGCAGCGTCTTGAGATCGAAACCTCTGTCGATCAGAAGAAGGGCGGGAATATCAAGGAAGTCGGCCCCAGCCCTGCCCCGCAAGAGATCGAGCCCTGAATCATCCGGGAGATCAAGATCGACAACGATCAGGGACGGTCGGGTGTACCTACATAGCCGCGCCGCCGCTGCCGCCGTCGCCGCCGGCAGCGGCGAATACTTGCTTTGTTCGACCAACCACTCGCAAATGAGCTCAAGCCGGGCCTCGATCGGCGAACAGACGACAACGATCGCGGGCCGCCCGGCGGCTTCCGAGGGCCACATCAGGCATCCCCTCCGTCGTCGCCGGCCGGAGGGCCGTCAGCTCCATCGTCGTCGAACTCCGACACGCACTCGGGGAAGAGGTCACGCGGTAGAACCTCCAGAGCCGCAGCCAGACCCATCATTTCCAATGCGCCCGCTTCATCGGCCCCGTGGATGAGCGCGACGATGCCGACCACGTCGATGCCGCTTCGCGCCGAGAGCTCGCCGACGGTCATGTCCCTGCCCGTCCTCAGTTCGTCGAGCCTCTCGCCGAAGCAACTGCGCTCGCGCTCCGTCAGCTCCGCGACCCCCCGATCTCCTTCGCACGAACCGGCAGCCCGTGCCGCCGCCTGAGCACGAACGAGCTCGTCGAGCGCAGCTCGCAACGCCTTTCCATTCGCCTGCTCGTCGCCCGCCAGAGTCCGGTAGAACACCGCGAGGTTGTCTTTCAGAAGTTCGACCGCTCCGGGACCGGGGAGAGGTCCGCCGCGCAACCAGACGAGCACCTCGCGGTTGACGAGCATTTCTTCGACCGACTGCTCGGCGATGGATTTGTCGCTTGCGTCCTCGATCAGCAAATCGAGGTCTCCCTCGATCAATTGGATCAGCCGGGAGCGGGTAGCCGGACTCAGACCTGCCGGGCGGCCTCCGCACCTGGCAGCCAATCTTCCGGCGAGCGACCAACCCCACTCGACCAGGCCGCACCAACGCGACCACACGCTCAGGAGTGACGATCCGATCGATGCCTTCTCCCGCCCCGTCATGGCCGAGCGTCCTCGTCGTCGCCGACCAGCCGGCCGCGATTCAATCCCGCGCGCCGCCCTGGCCGCCCTTTGGCAACTGCTGCAGCAGCCCCTTTCAGGAGTGCCTCTGCCTCCACACCGACCGCGCCCGCCAGCCTGAGAACTTCTTCCAGCCGCGGTTGCTCGGTCCCGTAGAGGTAGGCGACGACCGCGGAGGGCTCAAGATCGGCTCGGTCAGCGAGTTCGGCAACCGTCAGGCCGGCCCTCCGCATCTGCCGGTGAAGAGTGCGACCGAAGTCCCGCGACACGTCAGGGTCGGGCTTCCGCCAGATACCGGCGGCGATGCGACCGTTGCCCCCGAGCTCATAGATGGCGGCGACGAGCGCCGTCCGCTCGATGATCTCGTGTTCATCGGGACAGCGCCCGATGCCACCGAGTTGCTTTTCCAGGTGGACGATCGCGTCAGGCCCGGGCAACTCGCCGTGCTCCAGCCACCGGATCAACGACCGGATAAGCGAGATCCGCTTGGCCTCCTCGTCGGAAATCGCATGACGTTCGGCGTCTTCGACGGCGGTCTCGAGTTCCAGCCGGAAATCTTCAAGCAGGAAGATCCGCTGCCGCGACCTGAGACCTCGCCCGCCCCTGAGCCGAAGCGCGAGGTCGCCGACCACTCCGCTCGCGCGTTTTGCGAGTGCGACGAGCAGAACCCTCGCAAGCCACCTGATGGCGCCTGGATCGGTCGACATCTTGATTCGGGCTCCCTTCCGCGACGCTCGCAGGAGCCAATTGGTCCCCGCCGCGTCAGTTCGATTTCGACGCGAACGTGCAGAGAGAGACGGCCGATCGCAAGGCTTGGGCGCAGTCTTTTCAGATCTGTTTGTGCCCCACCACGTGCCCCACCACCCCATTTGAGGTGCTTTGTCTACACCCCAGAAACGACGAAACCCGCTTAACAAGCGGGCTTCGTGAAATAGCGGGGGCAGGATTCGAACCTGCGACCTTCGGGTTATGAGCCCGACGAGCTACCTGGCTGCTCCACCCCGCGGCGGTCACTGGATTTTAGCAACGTGGCGTTGATTTTCGGGGCGAGGGGATGGAGGAGGCGAGGGGTGGCGGCTGAATAGGGTTGCGCGGATGGTGCGGGACGAGCAACGGGTCGCGGTGATCGACATCGGGTCGAACTCGACGCGGCTGTTGGTCGCTGATGTCGAGGATGGGCGGGTGCGGCCGGTGGAGCGGCGGAGCACGGTGACGCGGCTCGGGCGGGGCGTCGATCTGAGCGGGCAGTTGGCCGCCGAGGCGATCGAGGCGGCTTGCGCGGCCGTCGATCCCTATGTCGCCACGCTGCAGGAGCTGGGGGCGGAGAAGGTGGACGCGATCGCGACGAGCGCGGTGCGGGATGCGACCAATGGGGGCGCGTTCGTGGCGGAGCTGCGGGAGCGGTTCGCGCTGTCGGCGCGGGTGCTCGACGGCGAGGAAGAGGCGCGGCTCACTTACCTGGGGGCGAGCTCCGAGACCTCGCCGGAGGTCCCCACCCTGGTGATCGACATCGGCGGCGGGTCCACGGAGCTGGTCGTCGGCGTGGGGCCGGACGTCGAGTGGCACGTGTCGCTGCAGGCGGGCGTCGTCCGTCACACCGAGCGCCATCTTCGTCACGACCCGCCCACGACAGTGGGCCTGGAAGCGCTCGCGGCGGACCTGCGCGGCCTGATCGGGGCCGCAGCCGAGGAAGCGCCGCGCGCCGAGGCGGGGATCGCCGTCGCCGGGACGCCGACCTCACTGGCGGCGATCGAGCTGGAACTGGAGCCCTATGACCCGCTGCGGGTCCACGGGCACGTGCTGGAGCTGCGGTCGATTCAGCGGATGCTGTCGCGGCTCGCGGCGGCACCGCTCCGGCAGCGCAGGGAGATCCCGGGGCTACACGCCGACCGGGCCCCGACCATCGTCGCCGGCGTCGTCACCTTGGTCGAGGTGATGCGCGCTTTCGGCCTAGAGCGGATCACTGTCTCGGAGCACGACATTTTGTACGGAACGGCGATTGCGTTATCGGAATCGACCTAAGTAAACTGCTGGGGCATTCCAAGTCGTTCAACTACCGGTTGGACATTGGCTGACCGGCCAACAGGACAAACGGGTGGTTGGTGGTTGCCGACCCCCACAAATGGGCTAGTCGATAGCCCTGATTTGGGTAGTCCACGCATTAAAGAGTGGACAAATGGCACCTGCCTTGGCAATACTCCTGCCACCGGGGACGAGGAGGGGTTCTGTCTCTCCTTGCCCTTGGCATAGGGCTTGGGCGATTGCCGCATCATGGCGCCTCCCGCCGTCTGAGCCCGTCAATCAAGGGTCCCTGAAGACGTACCCCTGCCCGTCCTGAGGGATCCGCGTGAATCGCCCGTCAGAGATGTCGGGCGATTCTCGTTTTTGGGACCAAGTACCCGGGTGTTCGTCGGTGAGTTCGCAGTTATCCGCGCTATCCGCGGCAAAGTGCGAACTCACTTGCGGGTCCGGTCAGGCTTGCGGATCCGGTCACGCCAGATTCGCTTTGCGGGGGTAGGCGATCTCGCGGTCGGTGATGACGTTGACCAGGGTCGGCGCCCCCGAGGCGAAGGCGCGCTCCAGGGCCGGGCGCAGCTCCTCCGGGTCCTTCACGATCACGCCCTCGCAGCCGAGCGTCTCCACCAGCTCGTCGTAGCGCGTTTCCGGCCGCAGCTCCGCCGCCACCGAGTAGCCGTAGAGGAACTGCATCGGATGGTGCTCGAGGCCCCAGATGCCGTTGTTCCCCATCACCCCGACCACGCCGAGGCCATGGCGCGCCATCGTGTCGAACTCCATCCCGGCGAAGCCGAAGGCGCCGTCGCCGAGCAGCAGGCAAACCTGCCGGTCGGGGTTGGCGACCTTCGCGCCGATCGCCTGGCCCGGCCCGGCGCCGAGGCAGCCGAAGGGGCCCGGGTCCATCCAGCAGCCCGGCTCGTAGGTGTTGATGTAGCGGCCCGCGTAGGAGACGAAGTCGCCGCCGTCGCCGACCACCACCGCATCGCGGTCGAGGACGTTGTCCAACTCGGCGTAGACGCGCACCGGATGGAGCGGCGAGCGTAGGTCCTCGAGCTGCTCGCGCTCCGCCTCGCGCGCCTCGCGCTCGACGTTGCCGAGCTGCTCCAGCCACGGCTTCGACCGCGTCCCCTCCCCCGCCGCCGCGGCGATCGCGGCGAGCCCGGCGGCGACGTCGCCGACCAGGTCGAGGTCCGGCAGCCGGTTGGCGGTCAGGGCGTTGGGCGCGACGTCGAGGCGGATCAGCTTCGTCTCCTCGCCGAAGCTCCCGCCGAAGCCGAGCCGGAAGTCCAGCGGCACGCCGATCACCAGCGCCACGTCGGCGCCCTTCAGCGCGGTCGAGCGGGCGCGGCTGAAGGCGAGGTCGTGGTCGGCGGGCAGGCAGCCGCGGCCGAGGCCGTTGAGGAAGACCGGGATGCCGAGCGCCTCGGCCAGCGCCCGCATCTGCTCCTCCCCGCGCCCCCAGTAGAGCCCGGTGCCGGCCATGATCGCCGGCCGCTCCGCCCCGGCCAGGAGCGCCGCGGCCTCCTCGACCCCCTCGGGCGCGGCGGCCTCGCGCGCGGCCGGCGCCGGGATCTCGTACTCGGCCTCGGAGAAGACGACGTCCATCGGATAGTCGACGAAGGTCGGGCCGCTCGGCGCGGCGGCGGCGGTGTCGAAGGCGGCGGCGGTCAGCGCGGCGATCGCGTCGGTGGTCCGCGCCGTCTCTGCCGACTTGACCAGTGGCGAGACGAAGGGCAGGTGGTCGATCTCCTGCAGCGACCCCGAGCCCCAGCGCATCTCCGGCGCCCGCCCGCCGAGGATGACGACGGGCGAGTTGTTCGACTGCGCCCCGGCGATCGCGCTCATCCCGTTGGTGACGCCCGGCCCCGCGGTCAGCGCCGCGACCCCGACCCCGCGGGTCGCCTTGGCGATCCCCTCGGCGGCGAAGGCGGCGGTCTGCTCGTGGCGGACGTCGAGGATCCGGATCCCCTCCGCTTTGCAGCCGTCATAGATGGAGAACAGGTGCCCGCCCGAAAGCGTGAACAAGGTGTCCACCCCGCGTGACTTCAGGACCTTGGCGACGATGCGACCCCCGTGATCTCCCATGGCGGGGCATCTTATATCTGCACGGAATGGTGTAGTGCCCGGGGCGGGACTCGAACCCGCGAACCGCAATGCGGTAGCGCCTTTTAAGGGCGCCGCGTTTACCAGTTTCGCCACCCGGGCAGGCCGATCGTAGCCCGCGATAAACGCGCAATAAAAGTTGGCGGGCCGCAACTCGGCCGTTGTTACCGTGTCTGGAGAGGACCGGACAACGCCTTCCCTGGAGGGAGCTTGGAGGCATCAGCACTCAGTCACGCCAGTCGCCGCGGGCTTCTCGCCCGTAAGTCGCCGCTGCTCAAGCTGCAGGGGGACGAGAAGCTGATCGCGATGGCCCGCAGCGGCAACCCGGGCGCCTTCGAGACGATCGTCGACCGCTACCAGGGCCGCCTGCTCGGCTTCTGCCGCCAGATGCTGGGCTCGACCGAGGACGCCGAAGACGTCCTGCAGGAGGTCTTCGTCAACGCCTACCGGGCGATGCTCGCCGACGAGCGGGAGATCAACCTGCGCCCCTGGCTCTACCGGATCGCTCGTAACCGTTGCCTCAACCACCTGCGCAAACCAAGCGCCGACGCGCAGGAATCGATGGACATGGTGCCCGAGGTGGAAGCCGCCTCGACCGCCGAGAAGGTCCACAATCGCGAGGAGTTCCGGCAGATCATCGCCGACGTCAACAAGCTGCCGGAGACGCAGCGATCGGCGCTCCTGCTGCGCGAGATGGACGCGCTCTCCTACGAGGAGATCGCCGACGCGATGGAGACGACGGTGCCGTCGGTCAAGTCGCTGCTGGTGCGGGCGCGGATCTCGCTCGCCGAGGCGAGCCAGGCGCGCCTCCTGACCTGCGGCGAGGTCCGGGTCGAGCTCTCCGAAGCGGCCGAGGGCCTGCGCAAGGTCTCGGCGCCGGTCCGCCGCCACGTGCGCGAGTGCGAGGAATGCGCCGACTTCCGCTCCCAGGTCCGCTCCAACGAGAAGCTCCTGGCGGCGCTCTTCCCGGTCCCGGTGCTGCTCGCCTTCAAGGGCTTCATCGCCGGCAAGCTCGGGCTCGGCGGCGGTTCGGCCGCGGGCAGCGCGGCGGCCTCCGGGGCCGCGGCGGGCGGCGGCGCGGCTGCCGCGGGCGGCGCGGCGAGCGGCATCGGCGCGGCGCTCGGCGGGACCGGCGCGGCGGGCGGCCTCGGTGGCCTGGGCGGCGCGATCGGCGGCGCGATCGGCACCAAGGCGGTCGCCGGCGTCGTCACCGCGGCGGTGATCACCGCGGGTGCCGCGGTCGAGCTGCCGAAGGAACACCACTCCACGGCCCCCGTGGCGCCGGTCGCGCGCGAAGTGCCCGCGCCCGCCCCGGCACTCGCCTCGACGCCCCCGAGCGGCGGGGTCGAAGCGTCGATCACGCCGGCGACGACGGTCGAAAGCGGCAAGTCGGCGATCGCCAGCAACGTGGTCGCGGTGGCGCCGAGCAAGGCCGAAGAAGCCCAGGAAACGACCACCGCAGCGCCGCCCGAAGAAGCGACGCCCGCGACCGGCACCGAAGAACAGGTCCCGCCCGGCGACGCCGAAGTGGCCGACGATCCGGAAGCAGGCGCCTCCGAGCTCGAAGCCGCCAACGTCACCGGCGGCATCGAAGTCGAGCCCGCCACCGCGGCCGGCCCGACCACGACCGCCGGCGCCCACGGCGGCAAATCGACGGTGACCGTCACCGTGGCGCCCGCGCCGACTCCGCCGGCGACCACCCCCCCTCCCGCGACCGTCACCCCGCCGCCCGCCGAACCGGCCCCGACGGGCGAAGAAGCGGCCGCACCGCCGCCTGCGGTGGAACCGGAAGTCCCGGCGATCCCGGCCGAACCGGCCGTCGAAACGCCGCCGGTCACCGAAGAAACTCCGTAGCGCCCGCGCTCGGCACCGCCCAGCGCCGCCTGACGCTTCCCCGTGCCGGCCCCGCCGGCCCACCCTGGTGAGTTCGCAGTTATCCGCGGATAGCGCGGATAACTGCGAACTCGCTGCTGCGGCTCAGCCCAGGCCGATGACTTTCAGCCGCCGCATCAGGCAGGTCGCGGCGAACTGGCGGGTTTCGCCGAGCGAGTAGCCGAACAGCTCGAAGTCGTCGCCGCCCTCCGCCCAGGGCGGGGAGAAGACGCCGTCGGCGATCGGCAGCGCCTGCTCCAGCGTGCGCTGGATCGCCGCTTTGTAGCGGTCGTCCTCGTGCGCCTTCTCGCGCAGGAAGACGGAGCCGAAGGCGACGTGGCGGTGCTCGTCGCGGGCGACGTTGCCGAAGCCCTCGACGAAGCCCGGCAGCGTGTTCTCGCGTTCGTTGTACTCCATGATGAAGTGCTGCCCGGTGAGGGCCAGCATCCCCTCGATGACCATGTGGTAGAGCGTCACCGCCTCGACCAGGGCCTCGGTGTCCTCCGGTTCCTGCGAAAGCCGCTCGGTCCGCGAGCCGAGCATCTCGTCGAAAAGTTCGCCGAAGTTCTGGTTCAGGTGCGAGGACGTCTCGGTCAGCATCTCCGAGAGCCCGTCGGCCTCGAGCACGCCGACCTCGCGGTAGAAGCGCTCGAAGAAGCGGACGTGTCGCGCCTCGTCGGCGATCTGCGTGCAGAGGAACACTTTCTGGTCCTCGGTCGGCGCCGCCCGCATGATCGGCCCCAACTCCTCGGCCACCTTCTGCTCGCCGATGAAGAACGACGACAACCCGTACATCCTCTGAAACCGCTCTTCCTCAGGGATCCGCTCGTGCCAGTCCTCGCGGTCCTGGCTGAAGTCAAGCTCCTGGGTCTGCCACTGCTGGCGCTCCCAGAGGTCATACAGCTCCCCATAACCCAGCAGCTTGATATCCGCGGTCCGATCCGCCGCCTCATTCAACGCCGGGTCCGCGGTCGCCTGATAGTCCGCCCGCTGCGTGCGCGACCGGATCCCGGCCGCCTCTTTCGCCTCCATCCGATCCTCCTCGGTCGTGGTCCCGAGGCCGAGGCTAACACCCGACTGGCCGGCCGGCCAGTCCGGGGGGATGGGCCGTGCCGGCTGACGCCCGGGAGGGACGGGGACCCGCAAGCTGTCGCCCGGGAGGGACGGGGGCCCGCAAGCTGTCGCCCGGGAGGG